>DAIOHQ010000289.1:0-5534 GCA_036744635.1 Tepidisphaeraceae bacterium
AATACCCACTGAACGGTTACTTGACATTCCTCAAACAAAACCCTAACATAGCTCCAGCACCATCCATCCTCGGCCAACCAAAGTAAAGGGGGTTCCAATGCCGCTGCCGACATCTCGCGTTACCGGAAGTCAATTCATCCCACCCACGCCGTGCTCCGCATTCTGCACTTTGCACTATCCACTCTGCACTTCTTCAATGTCCCACTGCACCACAAATTACCTAAATATCCAAAATTTTACAACTACAGCAGCAGAAGACGTTTACATCGCCACAATGTCCCACGATGTCGCAGAATGTCCCACATTTCATTTTCGCTCTCCCCAGTCAAAAGGGCCAGTAAAGCCTCAGCACGCTCTAAAGCAACTCTTTGCATCATCCGACGTTAGAGAAAGGATGGCCTCCGCGCCGGCTGGGACAAAAATCGGCAACCTTGCCGGCGATTGCGGCGTAGTAGTGCTAGGGACGCGGCTTTATGGATCAGTGGACAGGGCATATACTTCATGTGCACTGATCTGCCGAGGCGAGGGCCGGCCACCGGGGTTTGAGGACGAACGCGGTATGGCAAGCGCATTCTGGCAGAATCTGGCCAGCTTCACGGCCGACGAGTGCCTCTCGCCGTACATCTACGTTTTCTACGTAGCCTTTCTCATTTCGCTCATTTTCACCCCGATCATGGGCACGGTTGCCCGCTACTACGGCATCATTGATGAGCCGGATGGCCAGCGCAAGATGCACTCCAAGCCGGTGGCCTATCTCGGCGGCGTGGCGGTGTTTCTGGGCTGGATCGCCGGGCTGGCCATCAGCCAGTTCATCCTGGTTCCCAAGCATAATGGCGAATTCGGCCTCAGCCCCACCCTGCTCGTCCGCTTCAGCATTCCGCTGGGCGCCTGCGTCATCGTGATCCTTGGCCTCTGGGATGACATCCGCCACATTCGCCCGCGCTACAAGATCCTGGGCCAGGCGGTGGCGGCGGTGTTTCTGCTGCTCGACAAGGTGGGCACGCACACGCTGGCGCCGATTTTCACTCCGATCAGTCTTCGGCTCACCGAGTGGTATGGGCTGCCTGCGATTCCTGAATGGTTGACCGTGACCGCCAGCTCGGTGTTCGTCATCATGGTGGTGGTCGGCTGCTGCAATGCCAGCAATCTTCTTGACGGCCTGGACGGGCTGTGCGGCGGCGTGACGGCAATCATCGCCGGCGGATTTCTCTTTCTGGCCGTGCATCAGGCGATGGTCGGCGGGGGACTGAATGCCAACCTCGACGGCATGCGCATCGTCATCGCCCTGGCGCTGCTCGGGGCGGTGTTGGGCTTCGTGCCGTATAACTTCAATCCCGCCTCGATCTTCATGGGCGACACCGGCAGCATGTTCCTGGGATTTTCCTGTTCGGTGATGATCATCCTGATGGCCCAGGGGCAGCATCCCAAGTGGTTCCTGGCGTCGATGGTGATGTTCGCGTTGCCGGTGCTCGACACCGGCCTTGCCTTCGCCCGCCGCTGGGTGAATGGGCGGCGCTTCTTTGAGCCTGACCGTTTCCACTTCCACCACCAGCTCGTCGCCCGCGGCTTCACGGTCAAGCAGACGGTGGTCATCAGCTATGGGCTGGCGATGTTTTTTGCCCTGATGGGCGCGTTGATCGCCATCGTCCGGACTCGCTATGCGGTGGCGTTTTACCTGGTGACGTTTGGCTCGCTGGTGGTGGCCGCGTTCAAGATGGGGATGGTACACGAGCGCCCGGTGGTGGTAACCCGCAAGCAGATCAACAGCCGCAGCGCCACGCTGCCCAACATTGCTGATATTGAAAGCGCCACCGTGATGGAAGTCCGCGACGAACCGCGTGAAGTCCCCGTGCTCGCCGAACCGGCCGGCACCGGCATCTGGAACCACGGCCAGGAATCCTGATTGTGGGGTGGGTATACTCGCCCACCGGGATGCGAGACGGTGGGCGAGTACGCCCACCCTATCCAAAACCACCAACAGCGGCCGCAGCAATCTAACGCAGCAAACACTCTCATGAGCCTGAAATTCATAAAAATCCGCGGCGCCCGCGAACACAACCTCAAAAACATCTCGCTGGACATCCCGCGCGACCAGCTTGTGGTCGTCACCGGCCTGTCCGGCTCCGGCAAATCCACCCTCGCCTTCGACACCATCTTCGCCGAAGGCCAGCGAAAGTACATGGAATCGCTGTCGGCCTACGCCCGGCAGTTCCTCGACCAGTTGCAGAAGCCCGACCTCGACGAAATCGAAGGCCTGCCGCCCACCATCGCCATTGAGCAGCGCTCGGCCAGTTCCAACCCGCGTTCGACGGTCGCAACCACCACCGAAATTTACGATTACCTGCGGGTGCTCTTCGCCCGTGCCGGCACGCCGCACTGCTGGGAATGCGGCCGGCCCATCGCCTCGCAATCGGCCAGCCAGATCGTCGACGCGATCATGAAATACCCGGCCGGCGCCAAGGTGATGATCCTCTCGCCGCTCATCCGCGGCCAGAAGGGCGAGCACAAAGACACCTTCGGCGCCATCCACAAGCAGGGCTTCGTCCGCGCCCGCGTCGATGGCGAAATTCACGAGCTGCCCACGCCCGATTCCTTCCCCAAGCTCGCCAAGACCTTCGTTCACAGCATCGAGGCCGTCGTCGACCGCATCGTGCTCAAGCCGGAAATCCGCAGCCGGCTGGCCGATTCGGTTGAGACCGCGCTGAAGCTCTCGCAGGGTTCGGTGATCGTGATGGCCGCCAACCCCGACAACACCTGGACCGACCAGGTCTTCAGCGAAAAGTTCGCCTGCCCGGATCATCCCCACGTCTCGCTGCCCGAGCTGGAGCCGCGCATCTTTTCCTTCAACAGCCCCCACGGCGCCTGCCCGTCCTGTCATGGCCTGGGCACCACCTGCGAATTCGATCCCGAGCTGATCGTGCAGGATGAATCCCTGTCGCTGGAAAACGGCGCAGTTGAGGCCTGGCGCAAAAACGGCAAGCGGATGAACATCTTTTACAGCCGGGTCCTCCGCCAGTTCGCCCGCGATTTCGAGATCTCTTACACCCAGCCGTACAAGGACATCCCCAAAAAGATCAAAGACATCCTGATGTTCGGCACGGAGAAAAATGGCGCCCTCAACACCGGCACCGACTTCGAAGGCGTCATCCCCAACCTGCAGCGCCGATTCGACAACACCGAATCGGAATGGGTCAAGACCCGCCTGCACCAGTATCAGTCGGAACTGCCGTGCGAAACCTGTGGCGGCACTCGGCTGAAGCGCGAGGCGCTGGCGGTGCGGTTGCACGCCGAAGAGTCGGCAGTGGCACCTGCGGTGAGCGGCAGTCCGCAGCCTGCAGTGGTGGCAAATGCAAAACGCAAGATGCTGAATGCAAAACAGGAAGCCACGGACAACGGACAACAGACAGCGGCCAAGCTTCCCGGTTTCAACATCCACGATGTCTGCACTTTGAATGTCGCCCGCGCCAAACAGCTTTTTGAGAACCTCCGTCTTTCCGAAGAAGGCCAGAAAATCGCCGAGCCGATCGTCCGCGAGATCGTCTCGCGCCTCGGTTTCATGTTCGACGTCGGCCTGGGCTATCTCACCCTCGACCGGAAGACCGCCACGCTTTCCGGCGGCGAGGCCCAGCGCATCCGCCTGGCCACGCAGGTCGGCTCCGGCCTGGTCGGCGTCTGCTACGTGCTGGATGAGCCGACCATCGGCCTGCACCAGCGCGACAACGCCCGCCTGATCCGCACGCTGCTGAAGCTGCGCGACATCGGCAACACGGTGCTGATGGTCGAACATGATGAAGACTGCATCCGCAGCGCTGATTATCTCGTCGATATCGGCCCCGGCGCCGGCGCCCATGGCGGCAACGTGATCGCGGCCGGGCCGATGCCGCACGTCCTGAGCAACCGCGAGTCGATCACCGTCAAGTATCTCACCGGCGAATACGCCATCCTCCCGCCCCCCAGCCGCCGCAAACTGGATGCCGCCAAGAACTGCCTGGAGCTGAAAGGCTGCAGCGAGAACAACCTCAAGAACGTGAATGTGAAGATTCCCCTCGGCGGCGTCATCTGCGTCACCGGGGTTTCCGGCTCCGGCAAGTCCACCCTGATCAACCAGACCCTGTTGCCGGCGCTGAAGCGCAAGCTCTATAGCTCGAAAATCAAGGCCGGCGCCCACAAGCAGCTCCTCGGCACGCAGAAGGTCGACAAGGTGATCGAGATCGACCAGTCTCCGATCGGCCGCACCCCGCGCTCCAACCCCGCCACCTACACCGGCGTCTTCGACGAGATCCGCAAGGTCTTCGCCAAGACCCGCGAGGCGAAAATCCGCGGCTACGAGGCCGGCCGCTTCAGCTTCAACGTCAAAGGCGGCCGCTGCGAATCCTGCCAGGGCCAGGGCACCAAGTGCATCGAGATGCACTTTTTGCCCGATGTCTACGTCAAGTGCGAAGTTTGCCACGGCAGCCGCTACAACGCCGAGACCCTGCAGATCCACTACCGCGGCAAGCACATCGCCGAGGTCCTGGACATGACCATCGAGGAGGCCCTGGCCTTCTTCGAAAACTTCCCGCGCATCCACCAGTTCCTCAAGGCGCTCAACGATGTCGGCCTGAGCTACGTGAAGCTCGGCCAGCCCAGCACCCAGCTCTCCGGCGGCGAGGCCCAGCGCGTCAAGCTGGCGACGGAGCTCGGCAAGACCTCCACCGGCCACACGCTGTATATGCTCGATGAGCCGACCACCGGCCTGCACTTCGCCGACATCCACAACCTGCTCAACGTCCTCAACCGCCTGGCCGACATGGGCAACACCATCCTGGTCATCGAGCACAATCTGGACGTCATCAAGTGCGCCGACTGGATCATCGACATGGGCCCCGAAGGCGGCGACGCCGGCGGCATGGTGGTAGGCGAAGGCACCCCGGAAAAAATCGTCAAGCTCCCCAACTCCCACACCGCCGAGCACCTGCGCCCAAGGCTCACGCCCCACCCCACACGCGCCCTGGCAACGGCGTAACGGACGACGCGAGAACCCGAGAGATGCTCCATGACTGCCACTGCCCTTCAACATCGAAAACGCACCAGCTTCACTCCCAGCGACGATTACCTGGAATTGGTGATAGTCTTCCCCCTCCGCCCGCTTCGGTCGAAACTGGAGTTGAACGCGGCCAGTGCCATTCTCGACCACTACCTCGGCCGGCCGCTCACGCCCGGCCAGCGCGACTACGTCAGCGCCCTCGTCCAATTCGTCCATGAGTACGAGCGCCGCATCACTCAAAACCGCCTGCGTAAGCTCAAGCCCGTCGATCTCCTCAAGCACCTGATGCGCGAGAACAAGATGAACACCACCGACCTCGGGTTCATCCTAGGCACGCGCGGCCTGGCCTCGGAAGTATTGAACGGCAAGCGCGGCCTCAGCAAGACCCTCATCGTCAAACTCGCCACCCGTTTCCACGTCGAGCCGTCGCTCTTTTTCGAGATTTCCGAAGCGGCTTAGCACTACAGCGCTACGTCCGCTCAACGCGGACCTTCCTTCAGCGGTAATA
>DAIOHQ010000290.1:0-5505 GCA_036744635.1 Tepidisphaeraceae bacterium
CGCCGGGGGAGGGTTGGGGAGGGGGTTCTTCTTTGATTGGTTCGCCAATTCTCGCATGGACAGACAAGCTCCCCCCTCCCTACCCTCCCCCGGCGTACCGGGGAGGGAAATCAAAGGCAGCCGCCAAAACAGTCACGCACCCCGTCTTTCTGTTTTATCGCCCGCCGCTTGCATTGGACTGCCGAGCTTCATACACTTCCCGCCCCTAAACAAGAGATAGAGGAATTCCGATGCCACGCGTTTGTTATTTCACCGGCAAGAAGACCAGCTTCGGCAAGAAAGTGACCCATCGCGGCAAGGCCAAGTACCTTGGCGGCGTCGGCACCAAGATCACTGGCATCAGTTCACGTAAGTTCCGCCCGAACATCCAGAAGGTTCGCGCCGTCGTCAACGGCAGCGTTGTGCGGATCAAGGTCAGCGCCAAGGCCATCCATATGGGCCTGGTCGTTAAGCCCGCGGTTCGCAGATACACCAAGGCCGCCGCGACCCCTGCCGCCGCCTAACCGCGGCTCAGCCCGCATGCCAGAGAACGAACCGATCTCCCTTGATGACGTCAAGCACGTCGCCAAGCTCGCGCGCCTGTGGCTCGATGAATCGCACCTTCTCCGCTTGGCCGGCCAGTTAGAGCCCATCTTTCACTACGTCAACAAAATGAGCAGCGTCGACGTTACAAACGTCGAGCCCATGGCCCACGCCCTCCCCCTCCACAACGTCCTGCGCGAAGACATAATCGAGCGCAGCCTCCCCCTCGAGAAGGTGCTGGCCAACGCGCCAGCCACGGATGGCCCCTTCTTCAAGGTTCCAAAAGTCCTGGGGGCTGACGAAGACTCGGCTGGATGAATGAATCTTGTGGTGCAGGCTTCCAAGCCTGCATTTGCCGACAAAAGGCGCATAACGCCGGCACACCACTGAACTCCGTCCGGATTTATTCGCCTCTGCTGAACCGCTCCATCCAATCCGCGCGCGCTTTTACTTTCCCCCCGTGATTCCGTACCCTCCCCCTCGAAATGCTTGCCTTCGACACACTGACAAGCGCTCGCAACGCCGTGCGCGCCCGGGACATCTCCTCCACCGAATTAACCCGCCAGGCCTTGGCGCGAATTGAAGCGCTGGACAAAGACCTCTTCGCGTTTAACAGCACGTATCCCACCCGGGCCCTCGAACGTGCCAAGGCGGTTGATGATGGCCGCGTCACCGGCCCCATGGCCGGGGTGCCCATTGCGGTGAAGGACAACCTCTGCACCAGCTTCGGCACCACCACCTGCTCCTCACGCATCCTTCGTGATTTTCAATCGCCCTACGACGCCACGGTCATCAAGCGCCTCGAAGACGCCGGCGCCATCATTCTGGGCAAGACCAATCTCGATGAATTTGCGATGGGCAGCTCCACCGAGAACAGCGCCTTTCACACCACGCGCAACCCCTGGGATTTTACCCGCGTGCCCGGTGGTTCCAGCGGTGGATCGGCTGCGGCATTGGCCGCCGGCCTGTGCTGCGCCTCGGTAGGTTCCGATACCGGCGGCTCCATCCGCCAGCCCGCCGCCCTGTGCGGCGTCGTCGGCCTCAAGCCCACGTATGGCTTGGTCAGCCGCTACGGTCTCATCGCCTTTGCCAGCTCACTGGATCAGATCGGCCCCTTCGGCTGGACGGTAGCGGACGTCGCCCTCCAGCTTCAGATCATTGCCGGCCACGACCCCAAAGACAGCACCAGCATCCCCCAGGCGCCGCCCGACTATCTCGCCCAAATCGATCGGCCCATCAAAGGACTGCGCATCGGCATCGCCAAAGAATATACCCTCGAAAGCGGGATGGACCCGCAGGTCCAGGCGGCCATCACCGCCGCCGTGCAGAAATACCGCGACATGGGCGCCACCACCGTCGATGTCTCACTCCCCCATACCGAATACGGCATCGCCGCCTACTACGTCATCGCCCCATGTGAAGCCTCCAGCAACCTCGCCCGCTATGACGGCATTCACTACGGCCACCGAACCACCGCCCCCGTCAAGGACATCATCGAGCTCGTCAGCCGCTCCCGCGCCGAAGGCTTCGGCGAGGAAGTCAAACGCCGCATCATGATCGGCACCTATGCCCTCTCCAGCGGCTACTACGATGCCTACTACCTCCGCGCCCTCAAGATGCGCACCCTCATCAAGCGCGATTTCGATGAGGCCTTCAAAAAGTGCGATGTGATTCTTTCCCCCACAAGCCCAACACCCGCGTTCAAAGCCGGTGAAAAAACCGGCGACCCTCTTCAAATGTATCTCTGCGACGTCTTCACCGTCACCTGCAACATCGCGGGCATCGCCGGCATCAGCGTCCCGTGCGGCTTCACTGCCGGCGCTCAACCTCTGCCCATCGGTCTCCAACTGCTGGGTCCCACATTCAGCGAATCCCTCCTCTTCCGAGTCGCACGCATGTACGAATCCGCCACCAACTGGCACAAGCGCCGCCCCGTCCTCGACGCCGCGTAACCGCGTCGCTCAGCCCGCGCGCTCACCCAATGTGTTTATGAACATTGCCTTTATCCGCGAGACCTTCTCCGGAAAACCTGTCGGAACACCCAATGCGTCGGCATGTAAAACACCACCGGCCAAAACACGATCTCGATTGCCAGATACGCCAACTCGGGAATCCGCGTCTGCACATTCTTAGGCTCCGGCCCGTACACCCGATTCACATTCACCGCCGCCGCGGGATAAGCGGGGGGTTGACGGGGATCGATCTTACGGGGATCGGTCAATGCGTAGCTGGCGATCAGCACCGCCGTGCTTAACGCGATCTGACACGCCAGCGCCCGGCGGTCATATCCCAGACGACTCACCATCCACAGGAGCAGGAATGGAAGCCACAAATGAAATGTGGACAACCCGCGAACATAAAGCGGAACCCCGGGATCGAACATGTACCTCGCCACGCCCACAACCCGGCCGCCGGTCAGAAAATCGATGATCCATGCCGTCTGCGGAAGCGTCATCGCGACCGCGCTCATGCTGGCCAGCAATGAGTTCTCGCGCCAGAGAGCAACAATCGTGAGAATCGCCGCCACGTCGCAGAACCACAGAAAGTCCGCCGGCCCGTAAGCTCGCCAGTAAACGGGAATTACCAAGAGCATGAATAACGTGTAAACAATCTTCAGCCACAGTGGGATAAGGGATCTGCGTCGGCGCATCTCCCCGGGATTATAGCGGAAGCGCCATCTTCCTGCTGCAAAAGGTTCGCATCCCCGAGGAAGTTTGGTCTACAGAACTCCGCGCACTTGAGTGAGCAATCCATCTCCATCCCCATCGATAAACCGCAATTCCATTTCCACCCGCCAGATCGGCAGCAGGCCGTCTTGAGGCGGTAGGGCGGCGATCTTCGCCCAGTCCTTCTCGGTGGTCACCATTAAATCAGCCCCCGCCGCCCGTCCCTCGGCATTCAACGATGCAATCTCCGCCGCGCTGTAATCGTGGTGGTCGCCATACCATCGGCGGCCGGCGCTATCGCCAAACGCTGCGAGCGGCTTTTCCAACGCTTGGGGATTTCCGATCCCGCAAAACACGAAATACCTTCGCCCCGATAAAGCTTCCATCGGAACACGCTCGAATTCGCTGCTAAGACCTACCAGCGCATGAACCGCTCGATAAATCGGCGCAGCGGAATTGAACCGGCGAATTTGCCCTTCGATCTGACTAATGTCCTCAGCTGATTGCTGGTCCGCGTGCGTAATGATGATCGCGCCTGCACGCGACAGTCCGGATAACGGCTCGCGCAAAAGTCCCCGCGGCAATACATGGCCAAATCCGAACGGGTTGACCGCACTAATCAGTACGATATCCATGTCGCGTGCCGCCCGGCGATGCTGAAACGCATCATCCAGCAACAGCACTTGCACTTCGGGGTGGTGTGCAATGAGAGAGGCCGCTCCGGCAATGCGATCGGGATTGGCCTCTAGAAAGACCACCGGCCGAGACCCGTCATTGAGCGCGCGATCAAGCATGGTCAGCTCGTCGCCCAGTTCACCGGGCTTCGAACCGTACCCGCGCGAGAGAATCCCCACTTGCCGGCCCTCGTCTCGCAATCGCTCGGCCAGCCACCGCACCACCGGCGTTTTCCCGGTGCCGCCCGTGGTAATGTTCCCGATGCTGATCACCGGCCGGCCGAGTCGATGCGTTTTGAGAACGCGCGATGCATACAATCTGTTCCGCACGCTCATGGCACCGGAATAAAACGGTTCGACTACCCGAGCGGCGCTGCGCAAGACGAGGGCACCCGTACTTCTTTCGCTGCCATCCATCAGGCGCTGGACAAATTGTGCTAACCCGGATTTCACGCCGTGCGCCCCGCCCTCTCGTGACACGGGCTTCCAGCCCGTGCAAGCGATTTGATCCGGAACCAAATTTGAGTTTTCACATGCCGCCAAGTCCCGCACGGGCTGTCTTCGACCCTGAGGCTCAGACCCGAAGGGGAAGCCCGTGTCCCGACACGCTTCCCCTGCGCGATCATCAACTCATTAGCCATTCATCATCCGCTTGCGAAAACACAACCTGTCCCCGTGGCACGCGCCTAAGATCAAACGATTTTATCAGATCATCCGCCCGCATACCCGCCGAGATATCGGCGACCCCACACCACCGCGCCAGCAGCCCCACCACTCGCTCCGGCTTCACCCCTTTTTTCCGGTAATGCGATAGCCGCGTGTCCCCATGTCGCTTGGCCAGCCGCCGGCCATCCGTCCCCACAACCAGCGGCAGATGCCAATACTTCGGCACGCGATCCCCCGTTCCCAGCGCCCGATAAATCATCAGCTGTCGCGGCGTCGAATCCAGCAAATCATCTCCCCGAACCACCCGATCCACCCCCATCTCCGCATCATCCACCACCACCGCCAACTGATAAGCCGGCGTCCCATCCGCCTTCGCGATCACAAAATCCCCAAGCTCCCGCCACGGATCAAACTTCCGCAATCCCATAAACTCGTCCTGAAACTCAATCGCCTCCGCCCCCACCGCAAACCGCACACAAGCCGGCTTCCCGCTTATACGCTCCGCCGCCTCCACCGATGCATACTTCCCCCGGCAAGTCCCCGGATAAACCACCGCCCCATCCTCCGTGTGCGGCGCGCTCGCCGCAGCCTCGACCTCCTTCCGGCTGCAAACGCACGGATACGCCTGCCCCGACTGCATCAGCTTTTCAATCGCCTCCCTATAAGTCCCCATCCGCCCCGACTGATAAACCGGCCCCTCGTCCCAATTCAGTCCCAGCCATCGCAGGTCTTCGATCAGCTCCACATCCGCATTTGGCTTGATCCTTGGCCCATCGATATCCTCAATCCGCAGGATAATTTTCCACCCCTGCTGCCGCGCGATGATCCAGTTCACAAGAAACGTCCGCGCGTTCCCCAGATGCAGGGCGCCTGTCGGTGAGGGTGCCAGTCGCGTGATCGGCTGATGTGACACGTCCCTGTTGTGACACGGGTTTGCAACCCAATACCGTTCAACGCTCGTTACCAAAAATCGAGCC
>DAIOHQ010000291.1:0-5421 GCA_036744635.1 Tepidisphaeraceae bacterium
AGGCAAGCCTCAATTAATCCCCGCGGCGCGCCCACCGTTCGTGGGGAAGGTCAAAACGATTCCTGAACCTTTATCTATCCCCTGACCCTTTATCTATCCCCGTTCACACCTGCTACACTGACCACAACAATCGAAACACCCTGAAAGGACAGCCATGAAGACTCCACACCGCGCACTCCTGCTCGGATGCATCGTTCTGGCCACGGCTGGTATCTCCAGGGCAGCAGAACCGACGAGCAGGCCATCGACCACCCAACCAGCGACGAGGCCGACGACGAAGCCCGTGCCGCTCTCACAGCGGAAACTAAAGAAAGATGCTCCTGTCAATGTGCGGACATTCTGGGAGGCCAGCACCGCCAAGCCCAAGGAAAAGTCATTCGATCCGGCCCATCCGGGGAATGCGAAGTTGACCATCGAGCAACGAAAACAGGTTCAGATATACCAGCACGAGAAGGCGATGGAGAAGAAGACCGGCGTAGCAACACCGAAACCAGAGACAGACGAATTCTACCACCCCCTACCGCTCCCACCAGCGATTGAAGTCGGATCGATCGGCAAGTGTTTTGGGTATCAGGTGCAACAGGTGGTCAAGGACGACATGATTGTCATTCTGCAGGTTCAAGTGCGGGAGCGCCCACTTGTTGACACTGGAAACCCCGTTGCAAATCAAAGATTCGCGTACACATCCTATACCCATCTGGTGATTAAGCCGCTCGACAATCCTGTATGGTTGACCGGCATATCGACAGTCGGAATGGTGGATGACCACTTCGTCAAAGACGAACCAGTGCTAGAAGTGATAGGCACGAAACAATACCCAACCGCCATCGGAGGAGTGAAGACAGTTTTCCTCGTTCGCCCCTTCAATATTGAAGATTGGTTGGAATGATTCCACACGCATGAATCGGCGCATAAAAATCCCCCACACGTACCCAGGGTGGGGGATTTCAAGGATTTGCGGCGTCATGGCCAGTCACCGCAATACCATCATCATCGGACCAAATGAAGTGACACTTTAGCCGCCGCATCCGCACCCCGGCGTTCCCCCGCAGTCCAGCATCCAATCACGGGGGAGGAATGAGGGGCCAGGTGTCAATTCACAAGTTCAGCGATTGTCGGCATTGTCGGCGCGTGCGGATAAGCGTGCGTCCCGCCTTCCCACGACTCATGCGGTTTCCTAGAATTGGCTCGATGCGCGATCCCCGCCTGGAAAAACTGGCCTCGGTTCTGGTGAACTACAGCGTCGGCGTCAAGCCGGGGCAGATCGTGCGCATCAATGGCGGGGCGATCGCCGAACCGTTGATCGTCGAACTGTATCGCCGCGTTCTGGCGGCCGGGGCGCATCCGGTGGTGCGGATGGCGCCGGATGTGCTGCAGGAGATTTTCTTCAAGACGGCCAGCGACGATCAGCTTCAGTGGGTGAATCCATTGAGCATCCAGGAATATGAGACCGTCGATTGCTCGATCGGCATCTGGGCGGATGAGAACACGCGGTCCCTGAGCAACGTCGATCCCGCGCGGATGAGCATGTCCGCGGCAGCGCGCAAGCCGCTGATGGATATTTTCATGCGCCGGGCGGCGGCCGGAGCACTGAAGTGGTCCGGCACGCAATATCCCACGCAGGCCAGCGCCCAGGACGCGGAGATGTCGCTGGAGGAATACGAGAATTTCGTCTATGGCGCCGGGCTGCTCGACCGCGATGACCCGGTGGCCGCGTGGAAGCAAATCTCCCAGCGGCAGCAGAAGCTCGTCGATTTTCTCAATGGCAAGAGCGACTACCACGTCGTCGCCGCCAACGGCACGGATGTGCGCCTTAGCCTGGCCGGCTGCACCTGGATCAACTGCGATGGGCATGAAAATTTCCCCGATGGCGAAGTCTTCTCCGGGCCGGTGCTGGACAGCGTGGATGGACAGATCAATTTCTCGTTCCCGGCCGTGCATCATGGGCGTGAGGTGCAGGATGCGAAGCTGACGTTCCGGCACGGAAAGGTGGTGGAAGCCTCGGCCTCCAAAGGCGAGGAGTTTCTCATCTCCATGCTGGACATGGACGCGGGGGCACGCTATCTCGGCGAATGCGCCATCGGCACCAACTACAGCATTCGCCAGTACACGCGCAACACGCTGTTCGATGAGAAGATCGGCGGCACCGTCCATTTCGCGGTCGGCGCGGGTTATCCGGAAACCGGCAATGCCAACCAGTCCGGCCTGCACTGGGACATGGTGGTCGATCTCCGCAAAGGCGGCTTTGTGGAAATCGACGGCGTCAAGGTCAACATCGACGGCAAGTTCACCCGCCCGGAATGGCCGGCGGCGGCAGAATAGATATAAGTCTTCGGTGAAACAATAGTCGTTCAAACACCCATTGGTGTTCCACGTGGAACATTTTTCAATCGAAAGAGATCATCTCATGCAGATTACTACTCAGCAGATGGAGACCTTCCGCCGTGACGGTTTCATGGTCATTCCCCAGCTCATCGACGCCGCCGCGGTGGCGCTGTTGCGCGAGCATTACGATCGTTTTCTGCGCCGGGAGATTGACGCTTCCACCGACAAGCAGCTCGGCGGAAAAATCCGCCAGATCCTCATGCCCTCGCAGTTCGATCCGATTTTTCTCGACAATCCGGCCCTCACCGCGGCCCGCGATCTGGCCGGACAACTGCTGCATCAGCCCAGCCCGCCGTTCGTGTTTGACATGCTCATCAGCAAGGAGCCCGGCAACACCAGCCCGACGCCGTGGCATCAGGACTTCGCGTATCACAACCAGCCGTTCGTGAAGGCCGGCACGCCGATCACCAACACCTCGCTGCAATTCTGGGTGGCGCTGGATGATGTCGATCTGGAAAACGGCTGCATGCACTTCATCCCCGGCCAGCACGAAGGTCCGGTCAAGCCGCACTACGTGGCCAGCGGCGATCCCGCCAACGAGCGCCGGTTGCTGGCCACCGACGCCGTCGACGCCACCAAGGCCGTCGCGTGTCCCTTGCAGGCGGGCGGCTGCACCATTCATATGGAAGGCACACCCCATTACACGCCAGGCAACACCTCGAAGAACCGCTCGCGCCGGGCGTACATCTTCAACTACGGCAAGCATCTGATTCCCAAAGTGTAAATGAGTGTGCCTGATGCGCACCATTCAAAAAGCGATGCTGTCATTCTGAAGTACCCTGAAGAATCTGCGTGGATCTTCATACGACACCAGATCCTTCAGAGGGGTGCGCCCATTTTTCCGGGAAACGTGTCAGATTCCTGCGCACCACCCCCGCTGGCGCTATCAGGAACGCGGATGGTACGGCGGCGAACAAGGCGTTGCCCGGATTTGTGGGCGCACCCCTTCAGAGTACTTCAGGATGACAGATGGCCGAATGGTGCATGGTGGTATAGCATCCGCAACCTTCTGGTTGGGCGGTCGTAAGAGATGAACATGCGGCGTGACTACGACATCATCGTGATCGGCGGCGGCCACGCGGGAGCGGAGGCGGCCCACGCCGCGGCGCGGCTGGGCGCATCCACCCTACTGATCTCGCTCGATCCATCGCGGATTGGGGCGATGTCCTGCAATCCGGCGATCGGCGGACTGGCCAAGGGGCAGATGGTGCGCGAGATCGACGCCCTCGGCGGCTTGATGGGGACGGCCATTGACAACACCGGCATTCAGTTCCGCATGCTCAACCGCAGCAAGGGGCCGGCCGTGTGGGGGCCGCGGGCACAGGCGGACAAGTACAAATATGCGCTGGAAGTGCAGCGGCTGCTGGGGGCGTGTCCGAATCTGGAAGTGGCGTCAGCTGAGGTCACGGAGATTCTGGTTGAAGATGACAAGGTGACACGGTGGCAAGGTGACAAGGTGAAAGACGGAAACCCTCACCCCCTCACCTTGTCACCTTGTCACCTTGTCACCGGCGTTCTGCTGTCCGATGGTTCGCGCATCACCTGTCGCGCCGCGATTGTCACCACCGGCACGTTCCTGCGCGGGCTGATGCACACCGGCGAGCGCAAGACCGAAGGCGGACGCGTCGGCGAGGCGGCGGCAAGAGGCCTGTCGGCATCACTGGAAAAACTTGGCCTGGAGATGGGCCGGCTCAAGACCGGCACGCCCCCGCGCCTCAACCGCGATTCCATCGATTTCGCCGCATTCGAGCGGCAGGATGGCGATCCCGATCCGATTCCGTTTTCCTATCTCAACGAATATGCCGGCGCCGCGGAAGAAAAGCCGTGGGCTCCGCCGCTGCCGCAAATTTGCTGTTATCTCACGGCCACCAACGCGGAGATTCACGACATCATCCGCGCCAATCTGCACCGCGCCCCGATGTATTCCGGGCAGATCGCATCGACCGGCCCGCGCTATTGCCCCAGCATCGAAGATAAAGTCGTGCGCTTCGCCGATAAGAACCAGCACCACATCTTCCTGGAGCCCGAAGGCCTCGATACCAACGAGATCTACTGCAACGGCATCTCCACTTCGCTGCCGACGGACGTTCAGGACCAGATCATCCGGCTCGTGCCGGGCCTGGAGCGCGCCCAGGTTCTGCGCTATGGCTATGCCGTGGAATATGACATGGTCTGGCCGAGCGAGATTTCTTCGACGTTGCAGACCAAGAAAGTCTCCGGGTTGTTTCTGGCCGGGCAGATCAATGGCACCAGCGGCTATGAGGAAGCGGCGGCGCAGGGGCTGGTCGCCGGCATCAACGCCGCACGCTATGCCGCCGCGGGAAAGCCGGCGCCGGACGTTGCGGATTTCGTGCTGCGCCGCGACCAGGCTTACATCGGCGTGCTCGTCGATGACCTGGTCACCAAGCCGCCGATCGAGCCGTATCGCATGTTCACCAGCCGGGCGGAGCATCGGCTGCATCTGCGCAATGACAACGCGGACGAACGGCTTACGGAAATTGGCCGGAGTATCGGCCTGGTTGATGATGGGCGCTGGTCGCGCTTCACCGCCCGCCGCGACGCCATCGCGGCGGGCCTATTGCTGCTTCGCGAGCAGCGACTTGACGGCGTGCCCGCCTTCGACCACCTGCGCCGGCCGGATACGGAATGGTCCGATCTCGCCGCCAAGGTTCCCTGCCTTGCCGGCATTGCATCTGATGTTGGCCGGGCCATTGCCATCCGCGTCAAGTACGAAGGGTACATCGCCCGGCAGGACCGTCAGATCGAGCGCTTTGCCCAGATGGAGAGCAAGCTGATTCCGGCCTGGGTCGACTATTCGCGGGTGGTTGGCATGCGCAACGAAGCGAAGCAAAAATTCGGCAAGTTCACCCCCCGCTCGCTCGGGCAGGCATTGCGCATCAGCGGCATCACCCCCTCCGACGTCACTGTTCTCGCGATCCATCTGTCGCGCGGCAAGCCGTCGGCGCTGCCGGTCTCGGCCGGGTAATGGGTCAGTTTGGGTGCCACAGGTCGGCGTACTCGCAGACCTGTGTCTTA
>DAIOHQ010000292.1:0-5410 GCA_036744635.1 Tepidisphaeraceae bacterium
TGGTGGGGCAGACATTCTTGTCTGCCACGGGACAATGTACTCATTGGCCCGTCCTTCTCCACTCTTACTCAGGACTAGCTATCACGCCGGCGCCCCCGGCGCCGCTGCCTTCTTGCCGCTGTGGCCGCGGAACGTCCGCGTCGGGGAAAACTCCCCGAGCTTGTGGCCGACCATGTCTTCCTGCACGAACACCTTCAGGAATTTGTTGCCGTTATGCACCTCGAAGGTGTGCCCGACGAATTCCGGAATGATCGTACACATCCGCGCCCAGGTCCGGATCGGCTGCTTCGCCCGGTTCTCGTTCAGCTTCGAGACCTTCTGAAACAATTTCTCGCTGACGAACGGGCCTTTTTTTGCGCTTCTGCTCATAGTTCAGTCTCCAAGTCATCAGTCTCCTGGCATCGCTCACTTGCGACGGGAGATTGGCGGCTCATACTTAGATGTTCACCGTCTGCGGCCGATTCTGATACGGGCCGAACTTCCGACGCCGCAGGATCAGCTTCTCGCTGTTTTTGCGGCCATTGCGGGTCTTGCCGCCCTTGGCCAGCACGCCCGTCTTCGAGCATGGATGCCGCCCGCCGTTGGCCCGGCCTTCGCCGCCGCCCATGGGATGGTCGATCGGGTTCATCGCCTTGGCACGCGTGTGCGGGCGGATGCCCATGTGCCGGCTGCGCCCGGCCTTGCCGATGCTCACGTTGATCCAGTCCAGATTCCCGAGCTGGCCGATCGTCGCCCGGCAGGCGCTGCGCACCCGGCGCATCTCGCCGGATGGGAGAATGATCACCGACCACTCCCCTTCCTTGGCGCCCAAACGGCCGACGCCGCCGGCCGTCCGCACCAGCTTGCCGCCCTGGCCGGGGTTCATCTCAATATTATGAATTTCCAGTCCCGACGGAATGTTGGCCAGCGGCATCGCGTTGCCGAGTTCCGGAGGCGCTGTCGGGCCGCTCATGATCGTAGCCCCCACGCGCAGGCCGTTCGGGCCCAGGATATATGCCTTTTCGCCATCCTCATACTGAATTAGCGCGATGTGGACAGTGCGGTTGGGATCGTATTCGATCGCGACCACCTTCGCCGCCACGCCATCTTTCTGCCGCTTGAAATCGATGATGCGATACAGCCGCTTGTTGCCGCCGCCGGTGTGCTTGGCGGTGATCACGCCGTGGTGGTTGCGCCCATTGGCCCGGCGCTGACCGACACACAGGGACTTCTCCGGCGTGAACTTCGTCAGCACTGCCTTGTAGTCCAGGACGCTGCCTGCCCGCCGCCCCGCGGATGTCGGATTGTAATATTTAATCGGCATAACTTCTTCTCTCTTCACCCCCTCTCCCCGGTACTCCGGGAGAGGGCTGGGGTGAGGGCCTATTTCATTGGACCCTAGAACAGGTCAATCCTCGAATTCTCATCCAGCACCACCACCGCGCGCTTCCAGGCGCTCGTCGTCGCCATCTTGAATTTCGCCCGCCGCGGCTTGCCCTTGCGGGTCATGGTGCGCACGTCGATCACCTTCACTTCGTAAATCTTCTCGACGGCCTCTCGAATCTGGTGCTTGTTCGCCTCCGGATGCACCTGGAACGCATAAGCATTTCGTGTTGCTTGCTGATGCGTGCTCTTCTCAGTGACCAGCGGCTTGATGATGACGTTTGTGTTATCCATCTTATGCTCTCTTCCGTAGGGTCCGCTTTAGCGGACGGGATTGGTGCTCGCGTCCGCTAAAGCGGACCCTACACTACGCCAAAATCTGCTCCAACCCTTCCTTCGTCACCAACAGCTTACGATTCCGCAGGATGTCCCAGGCGTTCAACTGCGCCACCGTCGTCAACGTGGTCCGGCCAAGGTTTCTTGCCGACCGCTCCACCGATTCATCCCGCCCCGCCAGCGCCAACAGACAGCTCCGGTCGATGCCCAGTGCCTTGTACATCTTTGCCACCAGCTTGGTCTTGGGCTGATCGAGCGTGATCTGATCAACCACCAGCAGGTCATTGCTCTGCAGTTTCGACAGGATCGCGCTGTTCCGCGCCAGCCGCCTTGCCTTCTTCGGCAGCGCCTGCCGCCAGTCCTTGGGCCGCTTCTGCTTGGCGTGGCCGCCGCCTTTGCGGACGGGCTGACGGATCGTTCCCATGCGGGCGTTGCCGGTGCCCTTTTGGCGATAAATTTTGCGGGTAGAGCCTTCGACTTCACCGCGCGCCAGCGTCTGCACGGTCCCCTGCCGCTGGTTGGCATGGTACATCACGAGAGCCTGTTTCAGCAGGTTCTTGCGAACCTCTCCGCCGAGCTTCGCCTCATCCACCTGGATGGTCTCGATCTTCTCGCCGCTCTGATTGAATACCGGAACTTCGATCATGTTCGTCCTTTGTCATTTGTCATTGGTCATTGGTCATTTGTAACGAATGACCAATGACAAATGACAAATGACTATTGCTTCTCCGCTTTCACCTTCGCCGTCACCGACTTGCGAACGAAAAGGAGCCCGCCATTTGGTCCTGGCAAGGCTCCCTTGATCAAGAGCACGTTATTGGCCGCATCAATCTTCACCAGCGGATGATTCCGCGTGGTGACTGTATCGAAGCCCATGTGCCCACCCATCCGCAGGCCCTTCTTGGGCTTGCCGCACTGGCCGCGCCAGGTTGCGTGCGAAGCGATCGAGCCCGGCGAACGATGCTTGCGTTCGGTGCCGTGCGTGGCCGGCATGCCACCAAAGTGGTGCCGCTTCATTACGCCTTGAAATCCCTTGCCCTTGCTCGTCCCGATGACATCCACGTACTCCACGCCATTAAAGATTTCCGCGTTCACCATCGCCCCCGCCGTCAGCGTGGTCGCTTCCTTCAATCGGATTTCCCGGAAGTGCTTTTTCGGCCCGGTCCCGGCCTTGGCGGTGTGCCCGATCAGTGGAAATGTGCTGTATTTTGCTTTGATGTCCCCAAACCCGATCTGCACCGCGTGATACCCGTCGCTCTCCAGGGTCTTCACCTGCGTGACATTACACGGACCCGCCTGCACGACGGTGACCGGCACTACCGTGCCCTTCTCGTCGTACACGCGCGTCATTCCGATTTTCTTGCCTAGCAGTGCTGGGGTCATTGGAACTTCCGTTTGCAGACAAAATAGCTGCCGCGACTCGTGGCCTTCTGAGGCAACCGGGTTCTTGGATGAACCCCACGGTCCGGACTAACAAAAATGCCCCTTGCAGCAGGGGCACATCTAATACGACTGAAATCAGGCCTTGATCTTCACAAATACACCGGCGGGAACGACCAGGCGGTTGAGGGCTTCCACCGTGCGCGCCGTCGGCTCGAAGATGTCGATCACGCGCTTGTGCGTGCGCATTTCGAACTGCTCGCGGGATTTCTTGTCAATATGCGGGCCACGAAGCACGGTGTAGCGTTCGATGCGGGTAGGCATCGGAATCGGACCACACACCCGGGCATTGGTCCGCTTGGCATGGTCGACAATTTCCTTGGCCGACGCATCCAGCGCCCGGTGGTCGTATGCTTCCATTCGAATTCGAATCCGATCACCGCTGCTCATAACTTACCGCCATCTCAGACTTTTATCATTCCGCCGTGCAATTTCCATCCGCCCGGCGTGCAATCGCACCCGGCGAAGCGATGGACGGGAAAATGTAGCGATTGTTTCGCTTGTGTCAAGAAGACGTGTCCGACAAAATTCCACCGCGCAGCGTCCCCACCGCCATCCTGCTGGTGGGGCGGACATTCTTGTCCGCCATGGACGGATGCCCTTCCCCATCGAGCTCAAATCAATCCCAGCGCTCCTATCGCCAGCGCCGCGGCCGCCAGCAGAAAAATCAACATCTCCAGCGCAAACCATGCCGCAGCAATACCCAAATGTTGCATTTTCTCTCTCCCTTCGCGCGCCTTGCCATCAGCAAGGCGCACCCACTTCCGAACCCCGCGAAGAGTCCGGCGATATGAATCTGGCGTTCGTTCACCCGCGTGCTCTCGGCAAACGCCTCTGTCGGCCTGATCCTACCGGCCCTGCGCCAACCTCTGCAATAAGAAAAATATAATTTAATACTGCGCTCCCCGACTGAAAAAAATGACGGGAGCGCGCTGCCAACCTGACCCTCCTTCCAATCCGGGTCGCTCGTCTCCAGATTGGCGACCCGGATTGCTTTACAGCGCGGGTGGACTCCGCGTGTATAACGAAGGAGGGGTTTTGACGGAGCGGCGGATGAAGCGGCTGGCGTTGCGGATTTTTTGTGCTTGCTTGGCGGCATTTGCCTGTCAGGGCGCTCCGCTGGGCGAAGCGACCTCGGAGCCTGCGGCCGGCGTTGACGCCAAGCCCAAGGTGGCGTTTTTCCCATTGGCGGGGTCGGCGGGGGAAGAGGTGCGGGCGAAGGTGGGGTTTTCTTTGCGGACAAAGCTGGATCGGGAAGGACATTATGAGGTAATCGACGGGCCGCGGATGGCGGACCTGGCGGCCGACACCAAGGCGCCGATCGCTTTGGATTCCAAAGTGGATGAGATCAAGGAGCTGGGCAAGCAGGTGGATGCCAGCGTGCTGGTATGGGGAGAGATGAACGGGGATGTGGTGAAGCTAAAGGTGCTGGATTTGCGCCTGGAGGATGGGAAGGTGCAGGAAATTGAAAAGGCCGTCCATGAGCCGCAGGAATTGCGCTTCGTGGTCGAGCAAATTCTCGAAACGCTGCCGAACGTCGAGCAGTTCGAGCATCCCAACGAAGAGGCCGTGCAGAACGACGCGGCGGCCGAGGCGCTGTGGAAGAAGGGCAGGAATCTGATAGTCAACGGGGATTTTTCCGAGCCCGGCCAGTGGGATGCGCTGTATCAGTCGGAAAAATACGCAGTGCAGATAAGCGACAGCGTTCCCGAGGTCGACAAGGTGAACATTTATCGCCTGCCGGGGGAGAAGAACAACGTGCTGGCGATGAATTTGTCGAAAACTTGCGCAGAAAACAACGGGATGGCCTGCCTGTCCAAGTCGTTCAACATCGAGGCCAACACCCGCTATCGGATCAGCTTCCGCTACAAGAGCGACGGGCCGGTGCTGCACGTTTTTGTAAAGGGTTACACGCTGGCCGAAGATATCAAGGGACAGAAGACCGAGCGGGAGATCTATCGGCGGCAGGTTCCGCCGAGCGGGGCGACCGGCGGCAAATGGGTGACGGTTGTGGATGATCTGAACCCGCAGCACATCGCGTTTCCGGTGCAATCGCTGAAGGTGGATTTGTATGCCTATCTGACGCCGGGAATGGTGATGTTTGACGATGTGGTGGTGAAGGAGGTGGGGAAGCAGACGCGGCATGCGCATGATGCGGCGATCGTGAAGCCGGTGACGAGGCCAATGGGGGCGAAAGACTGATTCTGGGCGGATTTTGGCAATGGGTCAGGTTGAAATTTCCGGGTGCCACAGGTCGCGGTACTCCGAGACC
>DAIOHQ010000293.1:0-5399 GCA_036744635.1 Tepidisphaeraceae bacterium
GCGCCGGCAACGGCCAGGCCGCTCCTAAACCACCGCGCCACGTCTCGACTCTACCTCCCTGCGCCCCCGCGTCGTTCATTGGTGATCATGAGTGTCGTGCGTTGCGGCCGCGCCCTGGGCATCCAATGCCGCTTTGATGCCGGCGGCAAGCTTCTCGGCAGGGCCGATGGCCCAAAAGTGCAGGAACATGATGCGCGGGGTTTCGCCGGTCATGTGATTGTGGATGGCGACGACGTTGATGTCGTGGCCGCGTAGGGTCTTGAGAACGGCCTGCAGCTCGTGTTCGGTCATCGCAAAGTCGCCGTCGATTACCGCCTCCTCATCGCTGCCGGCGAAGGCGGCCCAGGTGTTGACGCCCATGGCATTGCCCACTTCCTCGCCGTCCATTTTGGTGCTCCGCCCGATCGTCACCTTGTACACTCCATGCGCCAGTTCGCCGGGGCTGGCAGAGGGGGCGAGGATGGCGTCAATCTTCTTGGGGTCGAGGGTGGACTTGGCGGGATCGATCTCCACCCGCCGAATTTCCGTCTTCATGCTGGCGGTCCGAGTGATTTCCTGGAAGACTTTTCCCACCGCCTCGGCCAGCTTGTCGGCGTCGCCCATTCCGCCGATGTGCATGAACATGATGCGCGGCTGCTCGCCGGCGAAGTGGTTGTGCAAGGCGGTGACGTGCAAGCCGTTTTCCAGTGCGATGCTCATCACCGGGTTTACCTGATTTTCGGTGAGCACCTGATCGCCCATCACCATGGTGTGGTCGCCGGCGCTTTTGAAGGCGGCCCAGCAGGTGAGGCCCATCGGGGGAGTGAGCTGAATGCCGTCGACGCCGGCCTTGAGTTCCGAGCGCGGAAGACTGACCTTGAAGACACCCTCCTTTTCATCCAGCTTGCCTTTGGCGCCGGTGAGCTGCTCGATCTTGGCGGTGTCGAGCTTCTCGGCCGCGGCGGCGAGGTGGATCAGGGCGAGTGTCAGGAAGATTCCGATGCATGAGTGAATACGGGACATAATCGACTCCATGGAAGAAATTCCGATCGCGAAACCCCGAGCGGCCCAGGAAGAACTGGGATGCCGGGCAGAGATCGTGCAAATCAATTGCACGTGGATGTCAGAAGCAACGCGTGGAGCGAAGTGTCTCATACCATCGGCGCTCGTGGTGTGTCAGCGGGTAAATCCAGTAGGCCGATGAGACCGGCGATGGCGGGTATGTTCATCTTACGAACAAGCTCGTCGCAAAGCCGCACTTGCGGCGGGCGGGATTGGATTTAGAATGTACATGGATTGGTTCAGGCGGATTTGGCCGGATTTTTCAGGAGAAAACGATGTTAAGCGCGCAGCAGGTGGCGTTCTTCAAAGAGCACGGATATCTGCACTTTCCCGGGGTGTTCACGGCCGATGAGACCAGGCAATTGGCCGATGACCTCAATTGGGCGATCGACACCTGGGCGATCAAGTTCCAGGGATGGGATGGGCCGTGGCGCAAGGTTTACATGGACAAGGAGACCGAGAAGAAGTCGAAGCTGATTGCCCTGCACGACCTGCAGTATTATTCACAGGCGTGGGCGCGGGCGGTGGAAAATCCGAAGATGGTGGATGCCGTCAGCGACCTGCTCGGCCCGAACGTTGAGCTGCATCACACCACGCTGCACGTGAAGCCGCCGGAGACTGGGCATCCGTTTCCGATGCACCAGGATTATCCATTTTATGAGCACACCGATGGGCGCTATGTGGATGTGCTGGTACACCTCGATGACACCTGCAACGCCAATGGCGAAATTCGGTTCTTGGATGGATCACACAAAGATGGGAAGTTGAAGCACGTTACTGAGGATGAAACCGGCAAGGGTTGCACCCCGCATCTTCCGACGGATAAGTACAAATTGGAGGAGACCACGCCGGTGCCGGCCAAGGCGGGCGATCTGGTCTTCTTCAACATCTACACGATTCACGGTTCGTACATCAACACCACCGACAAGCTGCGGCGGCTGGTGCGAGTGGGGTATCGCGACCCGGAAAACGTGCAGGTGGGGGGGCAGAGCCTGGGCCGGCCGGGCTGGATGGTGAAGGGCAGGCGGCCGCGCGTGCAGGGGCAGGAGGCGTTTGGAGGGGTGGGCGGCGGGGCGGCGTAGGAGTTCAAAATCCAGCGTATCCTCTGGATTTGAGCAGCGCGGAGAATTGCGTGCCCTTGGCGGTGCGGGGCGTCAAATCCAACTCGACGACGTAGAGGGCTTCGGCGGCGTCGCCGTAATCCCCTTTGAGCAGGACTTTTCCATCGCCGCCGACAGCCAGCGAGCAGCCGATGCACTTCCAGCCTTTCCAGGCGCCATCGGTAATCCAGCCGACGTTGCTCACGCCGATTACAGGCAGGTCGTACCAGCGGGCGAGCTGGCTGTAGTTGTGTTCCCAGAAACTGCCGTAGGGTTCTTTGGCGTTGTCGTGGTCGGGCGGGACTGCCCAGGCGGAGGGGGAGAGGATGATCTCGGCCCCCATGCGGGCCTGGGAATGGCCGAGGACCTGGGAGTCGGCGAAGTTGTCGGCGCAGATGTTCAGGCCGATCGCGCCCAACGGCGTGTGGGCGACACCGAGGCGGTCGCCCATGGAGTAGAGTTCGTGGGCGATGTCCAGCTCGTTGATCTTGCGGTGTTTGAGGAGGATGGCGCCGACGGGGGAAATAAGGATGGCGGCGTTATAAAATTTTTCGCCTTCGCGCTCGGTGATGCCGCTGGCGACATGGATGGAGTGTTTCCTGGCGGCGGCACAGAGCCGGTCGCTGATCTTGCCGGGAATAGGCTGGGCGAGATCGCGGGCGGAAGGGTGCATCCAGCCGAGATCCATGACCTCCGGCAGCACGATGACATCACATTTCTGGTCGGCGGCGCGGGCAATCATGGACTCGGCGCGGCGCAGGTTGGCTTCGAGTTGCCCGCCTTCGACGAGCATTTGGGCCATGGCGACTTTGAGAGTGCGGTTCGCCATACGGGCTCTTGAGGACTACCAAAATTCAACGATCAATCCATTGATATTGCTAAAATGACCATCTCGTGTAACCAGGATCAGACGGTGCTGCAACGCGACGGCGGCGATCCACAGATCGTTATCAGGAATTGGTCTGCCAATGTGAAACATTTCGCCTTTAAGGTGGCCGTAGTGTACTGCCGTTGCCGCGTCACAATTGGCCACGCTCAGATGAGCCGCGAAGACATCATCTTCTGGGAGTTTTCCGCAACCCTTCCGGAACGCGCGGCGCCGAAATAAAGCTCACCCAACACCGTAGCAGTGAGCCAAATGTGCGCATCCGCCCCAAGTCTCGCTTCCACATTGAGGGCTCCGTTCATCTGCCCAATGACGATGTTGGTATCGAGAAGAAAATCACCAGTCATTTGGATCGACCTGTTCGCATCCCTCCTCGATCGCTCTCATCATCTCCGCTGCGCTTTGGGCATCAAGCGTTCCGGCAAGTTTCATGAGCTCGGCAATGGGAGTGCCGCGTTGCGTTGATGGATTTGGATCCGCAAGGTTGTCCTCAATGCTGGAGACGTGGAGCAACACGCGCTGATCCCGCGGCAGGTCAACCGGCTCCTCGGGAATAAAGTTCTTGCCGTCAAAATGTGCGGTGATTGCGACCATCGAAGTCATTACTCCATGAGATTATTCCATGTTGATTATACACGATCTGGTTTGCCATCGAGACTTCACGATGCTTTCTCCTGGTTGCTAGCGACCACGAGCCGGCTGCGTAGCTCAGCTTTCTTCGCCTTGAGCTCCGCGTGCTCGGGGGCTTGTTTGTAGTGGTCGTCGAGGGGAAAGCAGCCGCTGATGATGCCGCTACGGGGGGCGGTTGTGCAGTCGCTGAAGGTGCGGCAGATGCGCTTGGCCTGCAGCGGGCGGCCGGCGAGGCTGTCGGCAATCATCTCCCAGTAGCTCAGCACCAGCCGGCCGACGCCGACGAAATCGGTCCAGCCATCGCGCACCACTGCCTGGGCGACGTGCGGAAGATATTCCTGCAGATAGGTATAACCGGTGCCGACGAGAATGGAATCGGGGCAGGCGGCCTTCAATTGGCGCACCGCCTGAATCTGCCGGACGACGCCGGCCAGCGGGTCCTCCGGGGGTTGATAGCCATCGCTGGGAGGGAAGATCGCCGGGCGCTGCAGATGCGGGTTGTAATAAGGAGAAGCGGCCGACACGTTCACCAGCCGCACCCCCAATTGCCGTAGCATCTGGATGAACGCGATCGGTTCCGTGAGGTCCATCTCCAGGGGATTGTTCTGATTGCAGCCGAAGCCATAGACATAGGGGATCAGCGCCTGGAATTCTTCGGGAATGCCCGGGCCTAGCTTGCCGCCGGCGCTTTGGCTGGGATCGGGCTTGAAGGGAGGGGCGTCGAAGGCGCTGAGGCGCACGCCGATCATCAAGCCGGGGCATTCGGCCTGGATGCCGGCGATGATCTCGCGGGCGAAGCGGGTGCGGTTTTCGAAGCTGCCGCCGAACTTTCCGGGGCGGGTGAAGGCGCTGAGGAACTCGTGGCCGAGATAGCCGTGGCAATGCTTGACGTCGACGAATTGAAAGCCGACGCGCTGGGCCAGCCTGGCAGCGCGGATGTAGCTGGCGATGATGTGCTCGATGGCGTCATCGCTTAGAACGACCGAGTCGTCAGAGGGGTCGATGCCGAACTTTCGGTCGAGAATGGGATGGTGATAGGCGATGCGGGGCTGGAGTTTCTTCTTGTCGTATGGGCGACAGAATCGGCCACTGTGGGTGAGCTGGAGGCCGACGAGCAGATCGTTGGTCTTGCCAAATTTCTCTCGATGGGAGTCGAGGCAGCGCCTCAGCAAGCCGGCGGCACCGCGTTCGGCGCGGGACTCCTCCTCCACGATGCCGATCTGGTTGGGATTCGCCCGGCCATCCGCCTGCACCGCGAAGGCTTCGCCGCCCCAGATGAGCTTCGCCCCGCTCTCGCCGAAGTGTTGCCAGCGGCGCAGGGTGTGCTCGGTGGGCTGGCCGTCGGTGGTGCCATCCCACCCTTCCATGGGATGAATACACCAGCGGTTGCCCACGATGAAGCCGCCGACATCGATCGGCTGAGCGAGCGGGCTGCCCTCGGCGGCGGAGAGCACGCGGGCGTCCATCGGAATGTCCAGGCCAAGCGATTGCACGTGCTGCGCGAACGCGGCGATGTCTTTGAAGTGTCCGACCTTGGGAATGGGGTCCTGCGGCATCGATCTCCTGTGGGGAAGCTTGCGGAGGAATAATAATGAAAATGATGATGCCGCACAAAGCCGCTGGGCGGCGGCCGCGTTCAGGGGGTGCGTGACACTGTAGGCGGCAGGAGGAGATACGGCTGGATTCGCACAGGTGGGTACACCTGCACTCATCCAGCCGTGGCAGACAGGAATGATCTGCCC
>DAIOHQ010000294.1:0-5353 GCA_036744635.1 Tepidisphaeraceae bacterium
CGGCCAGGCCGCTCCTAAACCACCGCGCCACGTCTCGACTCTACCGTGGGCGTACTCGCCCACCGGTTCCGCATGGTGAGGCAGCAGGCCAATCTCATTTGAATGAGTTGGGCGGCTACAGCATCGGAGTGAGCAGCTTGATGGCCTGCTTGATGTCTTCCACCTGTTTGGGGCCGGAAATTTCCCGTTCGATGATGACCGCGCCGGTGAATCCCAGTGACTTGAGCTTTGGCATGAAGACGGGGAAATTCACTTTGCCCTGGCCCAACGCCATTTCATGGCCGAGCTCCCGGCCGTTGGTGGGATAGACGCCATCCTTGGCATGTACGCCCTTCACATACTTCCCGAACACATCCAGCGCATCGATCGGGTTGGCCTTGCCGTAGAGAATCAAGTTTGCGGGGTCGAGGTTGATGCCGATGTTTTTCAGGCCAATGTCCTCGATCGTCCGCAGCAGCGTGACCGGAGTTTCCTGGCCAGTCTCAAACCAGAAATCGACGCGGTTCTTGGCGCAGTGCTCGGCGATGTCGCGGAGCACCGGGACCAAGGTCTTGTAGTTGGGATCGTTGGGGTCTTCGGGAATGAAACCGGCATGGGTGGTGATGGACGGGGCGCCGATCCAGGCGGCGAAGTCAGCGCCTTTCTTGAGCTCCGCGCTGCGATGGGCGCGATGCTGCGGCGGCGCCAGGCCGATGGTGCTCGGGCCTTCGGTGAAGTTCCAGACGCACGGGCCGGTATAGCCGGTCCAGACGCTGGAGATGCTGATCTTCAGTTTTTGCGAGATTCGCTTGACCTCGTCGGCCATCTCCCGGCTGAGAATATTAGGATTCCAGCAGGCCAACTGCACCGCGTGCAGGCCAACATCGGTGACAGCGCGAAAAGCATCCTCAACTTTTTCACTGAGGCCGACGATCAAACCGAGGGGGAGGGTGGGCATGGGAGTTTCCTGTGGTTGGTGTTGCGACCATCGTAGGCAAAGCGCGGCGCGTCACAAGAGTTCTGCATGCCCAGACGGATATTCCGTTCTGAGCGGAAAACGAAAGCAGCGGAAGGGGGGCGATACGAAATGTCATAAAAGAGGGACGACCCATATCCGGGTCGTCCCTTCGTTTTTGTCAGCTTGCTATTGGTTCAGGCGACGGCCTGTTCCAGTCTGAAGCTGTAGCTGCCCTTGTAGTTCTTGCCGTTGTAAAGGACGTTGATTTTTCCTTTCATCAAGGTACCGGCGGGGGTGACTTTGCCGGAAACCTTCGTGCCGGGCGATCCATCATCGTTGACGAAGACGAAGGCGAACTTGCCCTTGTTCGTCACCGTGCCGGTGGCGGTGCCGCTGGTGGTTTTGCCGTTTACCGTGGCCGAACCGGTAATGGTGTAGGTGCCATCCGGATTGGCGACGAGGGTGTCGATGGTCAGGCTGCCGTCATACTTCTTGCTGACGAAGGAGAAGAGCTTGATCTTCACACTGCCATCCCAGGTTCCGATCAGCGAGCTGGCATTGAACGGCACGGCCGGGGCCTTGCGCGTGGCATGGGTGAGGCTCTCGACGATGCCCTGAGTGGGTTCGGCGAGCGCGACCGGCGCGATCGGCGCCACCGAGAAAAATGTACGACCTTCCAGCGATTCCACGACGGACCGCTTGTCTGTTGTGCTCATGCTCTCTCTCCCGTTGCTGGCCGACCGAGCCGGCCAAGGTGAATAGAAATTTCCTGCATCCTCCGCGAGGTGCGAGGGCATCATATCGAGCGATGATTGGGTGTAAAGAGGAATTTATTGCGGGCCGGCACGGACCGCAAGTTTCCGATGTAAGCTAGGCAAGATAGGGCTGCGGTAGGGGATGTTGATGATTGTTTGCTTCGCTCGCGATGGCGCGGCACGCAGACGCCGCTGGCAAGCGAGCGGGCTAAAAAGGCGGGCTTCGCTTATACTTGGCGCAAACTTTTACAGGAGCAGCGCGTGCGAAAAATGGTTGTGGGAATGGTTGGCGTGGGCGGGTTCGGGACGTATCGGCGGCAGACGATGCGCGACAGCGGGCTGTTCACGCTGGCGGCGGTGTGCGACCGCAGCGCCGAGACGCTGGAGAAGGCGGCGAAGGAGGAGGGAGCGAAGGCGGCAGGTTCGTTCGATGAGCTGCTGAAATTCCCAGGGCTGGAGGGGATCGTCATTTCCACCGGCGCGGACAGCCATGCGCCTTTTGCCATCGCGGCGATGAAGGCGGGGCTGCACGTGTTTGTCGAAAAGCCGCTGTGCAGCAGCGTGGCCGAGGTGCAGGCGCTGCGGTCAGCGCAGCGCGAGACGGGGCGGGTGGTGGGAATGGGTCACGCGCACAATGCGTCGCAGCCGACGATGATGCTGGTGCGGCATTACATCGACTCGGGGATGCTGGGGACGGTGACGGCGTATGAAGAGAACAGCTCGCATTCCGGCGGGTTGATCATCAAGCCGGGGGATTGGCGGGGGCTGGCCGCGAAGAATCCGGGAGGGATGCTGTTTCAGTGCGGCGTGCATTGCTTTCATTCACTGACCCATCTGTTTGGCCCGGTGAAGGCGGTGGCGGCGATGATGCGCTATGACGTGAATCCGAACACGGAGACGGCGGATGCGGCCAACGTCTTGTGCCGCCACGAGAGCGGGATGATCGGGACGCTGAATACGTATCACACCACGGCCTATCTGCACGAGCTGCGGGTTTTCGGCACCGGCGGGAATCTGTACGTCAGCACGCACGATGGCAAGGCGAGCTATCAGAAGCGGCTGGTGAGCGCCACCGAAGAGCGCGTGGCCGCGACCGGCCCGGCGGCGCCGGCCTGGTCGGCATGGGGGAATTTGAAGACGTGGTATGAGGCCAGCGTGCTGGGAAAGGGCGAGGCCGACCCGTCGCTGGAACATGGGGTGCGGGCGGTGCTGCCGGTGTTCGCCGCGGAAGTGGCGGCGAAGGAGAAGCGGGAGGTGGAGGTGGGGGAGATTGAGCGGCGGGGATGAAGCGCAACCAAGCATGAGAGGCGGGCATATGGGCCGAGGCATGGTAACGATACTTGGGGCTTTGATTGTGGCGCTGGCATATGCGTGGGCGCAGCGGCATCCGGGGCAACTGCAGCGCCGGCCGGCGGGGGTGCGCGATCAGATTATTCGACGGATCGATCTCGAGCCGATGCCGATCCGAGAGGCGGTGAAGCGGATCGGCGCCATTGCCGGCGTCAGAATCGAATGCACGAATGATCCGATCTTTGATAGCGAGTCGAAGGAGATTCACCTGTCGAACATGCCGTTAGCGGCGGTCCTGCGCGATGCAACGGATTACGAATCCGTGGTTGATTGGAGCGAACCGATTGTATTGGTCTCACCTTGGGAGCCTGAGGCGGAACGGTGCTATGTTCACGCTTTGTATGATGTGCGAGATCTCTTGGATCGACGGTGGTTCATGCCACATGCGGAAACTTCGGGAAAACCAAACAAACCGGTCGCAGCGACGGTCGGTGGAGGCTCGCTATTTTCCAACTCCGGCGGGACGAGCGGTCTGTTCGGATCAAACGGCCTCTTCGGAAATCGCCACCCCTTTCAATTCAACTGGGATGGAGGAATGTCTTTACGTGAAGAGTCCGGGCGCGACTTGGACAACATGATCGGCCAACTTGATGACATGCCGATTTACGAAAACAGTGTGAACTACGGAGACCTTGGCGAAGTTGACGGGCGAATTCAGTTGCGCACGACACCCACCATCCATGACAAGATCGAGGACCTGCTTTACATGCTTCGGGAGCTTTCATGCGACGAGCGATGATGCTGGTGAAACAGCTTTCCTGGGGCCTTGCCGCAGGCGCGATTGCTGTACTTGTGATCGTGGCGACGCGCCCAACGCAACTCATAGGAACGAAGGGAGGATCGACGCTGGAATTGTTCGATCTGGAGCGCTACGCACTGCACCCGTTGCAGGAGAAAGCAACGACGAAGCCTGCTCTTGCCGAGCGGTGCCTCAAGCAGATAATTCCCGTTTTCGCAGTACATAACGCTCGCCCGATCGAGGCGATCGCGGCGCTGCGAGGGGTCAGCGGGTGCCAGATCATCATCCATTGGACAGATCTGGGAGTTGATCCAGCGGTTGGCGAATACAAGTTCGACCTGGCTCTTCACGATGTGCCTCTGGCGGACGTGCTGGATGCCATCATTCAGCCGCTTACCCGTGAGGATTCGCTTTTTGGAAATAAGTCAAAATATCGGTGCTGGGCAGACGGGGAGACGATAGAGGTCGGTGCGGTCGGACGGGCTCCGAGCGTGCTTTCCACGCGCGTGTATGACATCAGGGATTTGATTGTGGAAGGGGTTCGATTCAGTAAGGGTGTTGCTGCCAGCACAGAACCCTACATTGGCGAACCGTGGCACGAAGATCGGAACGAGGGCAACGATTTGGTGACCGCGGAGAAACACACGGTTGAGCGCCTGGCAACCGTAATCGAAAGCGAAGTGGAAAGGCGAGACCAGAGCGAGCAGTTGCAATACATTCACTACTGGGCCGGGCGGCTTATCGTCTGCGCGGAGGCCGAGGAGCATCGTCGAATCGAGCAGGTGTTCAACGACTTGCGAAAGACGGGCAAATGAGACGGCGGCGGTCATCGCTATTCAATCTGGCCATTTTGGCGATGGTGGCGGCGATGCTAGCCGGAGTGCGAAGCTACCAGCGGTGGGAATGGGCGGTGCTGCTGGTGGAGAACCATCGGCCGGTTGCGGTTGGATATAGCGCGGGGTGGATTGGCGTCATGGTCCTGGACCAGCGGTTCGAGCGGCCGCGGGGAGTGGGTGTTCAGTGGCTGCCCGACGCCGACCATGAGCCGAACGAGGATTTCTTCGGTCGTGTTGCGGAGTCGGTGGATTTTCGATGGTGGAAGGCCGGGGTGATGTGGGGGCATTCGGTTCAGGGATATTATTACTCGGCGCTTTCCAATAATTTTCGGCTCCTGGGCGTGAAATGGTGGGTGATCGTGCTGGCCTTGTCGCCCGTGCCATTGCGACGAATGTGGCAGGCGCTGCGGCGGCGGCGCTGGGAGCGGAGCGGGCGGTGTGTGGGATGCGGGTATGATTTGCGGGCCAGTCCGACGCGGTGTCCGGAATGCGGGCGAATGCGGTCACAGCCATCGGATACATCGGTCGCGCGGGGTGCAGCATCCTAATCCGTGGGTTGGTAGTGGGTCAGTTTGGGTGCCACAGGTCGGCGTACTCGCCTCACTCTTCCACACATCTTTCAAACCGGCCTTGGCGCTACCCTGACTTTCGCACTTTCGGCGTCGAGCCGTCGTTGTTTCGCTTAGAGCGGTTTGCAATTGAATGTACACTGGCACGCGACGGAGCGTGTCATGAA
>DAIOHQ010000295.1:0-5339 GCA_036744635.1 Tepidisphaeraceae bacterium
TGGCCCAAGAAAGCGTCGCCGCTTGAGGCTTCATGCAAAATCGTGTTCAGCGGACAGGGCTGTGGGAAACTCCCGCAATTCGCGTCCGCTGAAGCGGACCCTACAGGATTCACCCTGAGGATATGGGAGCTCTCACGCCGTCAGATATCCGCCCTTCTCCAGGTAGCTGAGTATCTGCTGGGCCGCGTCGGCGGCGCTGGACTTCTCGGTTTCGATGACGATCTCCGCCTTGTCCGGCGCTTCGTATGGATCGTCGATGCCGGTGAATCCCTTGATCTGGCCGGCGCGGGCTTTCTTGTACAGGCCCTTGGGGTCGCGCTTCTCGGCCGTCTCCAGCGAGACCTGCACGTAGACCTCGACGAACTCGCCGGGCTTGGTGCCGGCGCGCACGGCGTCGCGGTCCTTCTTGTAGGGGCTGATGAAGCTGGTGATCGCGATCACGCCTGCATCCGCGAAGAGCTTGGCCACCTCGCCGATGCGCCGGATGTTCTCGGCGCGATCCTCCGCGCTGAAGCCGAGGTTCTTGTTGAGGCCCATTCGGATGTTGTCGCCGTCGAGGCGGTAGGCGTGCTTCTTCTTGTGCAGGAGCATCTGCTCGAGAATGCAGGCGATCGTGCTCTTGCCCGAGGCGCTCAGGCCGGTCATCCAGACAGTAACGCCCTTCTGGTTGAGCAGCGCCTGCCGCTCCTCGCGCGAGACCGATCCTTCGTGCCAGGTGATGTTGGTTGCCTTTTGTTCTGCCATTTGAAATTTCCTATTCCTTCCGTTTCTTCCACCAATTTTCCAGTTGGTTTGGACGCACCGCAATGTCGGGAAACCGCGTCAGAATGCCCTTATCGAAGGTGACCAACGGAAGCCGGTTCATACGGGCCAAAATAACAAAGTTGCAGTCGTAGCCGGACGCTCCAGATGAATCTGACAGATTTATGATGTCCTCGGCGCTAGCCTCCATTGGCGGCGGCGTAATAATGGTTTCAGCGCGCCTGTATGCCTCTATCGCCTTCACGGGTGTCAAAATTTTCTTGCGGCAATACCTCGTGAGAACGTTCAGAAATTCAATCCGCCAACTGCTTGGGGCAATCCACTCACTGTCAACGGCATAAACACCCTCAACGGCTTCGGTGAATTCGCCCGAGATCAACAGGTAGGCGACCAGGTTCGTGTCAGCAACAATCACTCCATCCCCTCACGCTTGGCAGTCTGCAGCTCTTCCTCGGTCAAAAAAATCGGCCCCAAAGATTGGCGGAATCTTCGGATCTCCGAAAGTCTCACATCCACCTCCGATGCCTGTGTCTGAGCGAACGCAACAGCCGTGACGAGAATGTCCGCAGCTTCTTCCTCCAGCGCACGATGCGATCGCTGTGCGCGGTCGCGCAACCTCTCGACCACGGCTTCGGGAAGATTCGTTAGGTGCAATGTCGCCATACCTTACTCCTGCTCAAACAACGGCGTGCTCAGATACCGCTCCCCGATGCTCGGCAGAATCACCACCATCATTTTACCCTTGTTTTCCGGCTTGGCGGAGAGCTTGGCGGCCGCGGCGACGTTTCCGCCGGAGCTGATGCCGCCGAAGATGCCCTCTTCCTTGTGCAGCCGCCGGGCCCATTCGAAGGCCTCCTCATCCGTCACCAGCACCACCTCATCGACCGCCGACATGTGCAGGTTGGTCGGCACGAACCCGGCGCCGATCCCCTGGATTTTGTGCCGTCCCGGCTGCACCGGCTGGCCATTCATCGTCTGCTGAATCACCGGCGACGCCACCGGCTCGACCGCCACCGCGCGAAAGCTCGGTCTGCGCGGCTTGATCACCTCGGCAACGCCCGTCAGGGTTCCGCCGGTGCCGACTCCCGCCACCAGAATGTCCACTTTGCCGTTGGTATCCGCCCAGATTTCCTCGGCGGTTGTGGTGCGGTGAATCTCGGGATTGGCCGGGTTTTCAAATTGCTGCGGCATGAACGATTTCTTGTGTTCCGACAGGATTGCCGTCGCCTTGTTGATGGCGCCGCGCATGCCCTCGGCCGCCGGCGTCAACACTACCTGCGCCCCCAGCGCCTTCAGCAGCCGCCGCCGCTCGATGCTCATGGATTCCGGCATGGTCAGAATCAGCTTGTATCCCCTCGCCGCGCAGACAAACGCCAGGGAGATCCCGGTGTTGCCGCTGGTCGGCTCGACGATCACGGTGTCTTTGTCGATCTTTCGGTCGCGCTCGGCCGCCTCGATCATGGCCACGCCGATGCGGTCCTTCACGCTCGACAGCGGGTTGAAAAATTCGCATTTCACCAGCACGATCGCCTGATCTTTGGGAATGATCCGATTCAGCCGAATCAGCGGCGTCCCGCCGATGGTTTCGGTGATGTCATTGAATATCCGACCTTGTGGCTTGAGAGGCATAAGAGGCTCCTTGGAATACTGGATTGCGGATCGCTTACCGCTACTCGACAATCTCCTGTCGTTCAAACGCTTCGGTCACATCATCCAGCACCCAGCTTGTCATGTCGAGCGCTGCGCCTTTGGCGATCGCGACGATCACGTAGCTGTAGAACGGCCAGGCGTGTTGGCGGTCAAACTCGCTGGGGCGGGCGGGGTGATCCGGATGGCTGTGATAGAAGCCCAGTACCAGCTTGCCTGCATCGCCGGCCGACTTTTCCGCATCCATCAGCGCTTTAGGCGTGATGGAAAAGCGGTGAAACTGCTCGCCGCTCTCGAAATCATTCGCCACCGCCACGCAGCGCTCGACGATGCGCCGGCCAGGTCCATCGCGCTGCTCTTCGCGGCCGATCAAAATCCCGCAGCATTCGTTGGGATACGCCTTTTCTCCCTCGGCCTCGATCTGCCGGCGCTGCGATTCGGTCAAAATCAGTGGAATCACGGCCAATTTTCCGCCTCCGTGCCGATTTCCTGCCAGAAGCTCTCGGACATATACTTCGCCGCCGAATCGCAAAAAATAGTCACAACCACCCCTTCCTTCAACTCCGCGGCGATCTGATTGGCGGCCACCAGGTTTGCCCCCGACGACACGCCCACCAGCAAGCCTTCTTCGCGGGCCAACCGCAACACCATGCGATGGGCATCCTCGGTCGCCACCGCGATCTCGCGGTCGGCGATGGAAGGATCGTAAATTCCCGGCACCAGCGCCGTCGGCATGTGCTTCAGTCCTTCCAGCCCGTGCAGCGGCCCATCCGGCTGCATGGAGATGCACTGAATGGCCGGTTTCAATTCCTTGAGCCGGCGGGTGACGCCCATGAAGGTTCCGCTGGTTCCCAGGCCGGTGACGAAATGGGTCACCTGGCCATCGGTCTGCCGCCAGATTTCCATGGCCGTCGTCTCGTAATGGGCCATCCAGTTGGCGTCGTTGTTGTACTGGTCGGGATAGAAATATTTATCCGGATTCTCGTCGAAAAGTTGCTTCGCCACCCGCTGCGCGCCGTCGGTGCTCTCGTGAGGGTCGGTCAGGATCAGTTCCGCCCCGTATGCCCGCAAGGCCTGTTTACGCTCTTCGCTGGCATTTTTCGGCAGGGCCACTGTCAGGCGGTAGCCGCGCTCGGCGGCGATCATGGCGTATGCGATGCCGGTATTGCCGCTGGTGGCGTCGATGATGGTCTTGTCGCTGGTGAGCAGGCCGCGACGCTCGCCATCGAGGATCATGCTCAGCGCCGCCCGGTCCTTGACGCTGCCGCCGGGGTTGTACCATTCGGCCTTGGCCAGAACCTGCACCGGCGCCACCGCCTGGGTAACCCGGCGAAACGACAATAGCGGGGTGTTGCCGATCAGTTCCAAAACCGATCGGGACTTGGTGGCCGGACTAAGCTGTGTCGCCAAACCTTCCATTGCTGAATTCCTACTAATCATACAGGGAAATAGAGAATTGACAAGAAAACTCGTGGGATTACATAACCATTGCTCAATACGGTTCTTGTGGATGCCAACACTCTAGAGCGCCCGGTAAACTTCGCGGCGATGAGCGACATGGATCACCAGCACCACCAATTCGGTCTCGCGAATCTGGTAGATAATGCGCCGGTCGCCGACCCGCACCCGCCACAATCCCTGGCCTGACCCTTTGAGGGGTTAAGCGCCCACCGACCGCGGGTTATCGCAAAGTTCAAGAATATGCTCGTCGATCCGACGCCGGTCTGCCTTGGGCAGGCGCGACATGGATCGCTCGGCGGAGCTTTTGATGCGCAACGTGTACTTCACGCCAGCCCCAGCCGCTTGCGAGCCTCGGCGTAGGGAATTTCACGGTCGGTGGGGTCTTTCAACCGGCGCAGCGCCTCGGCCACATCGCCTTTAACCTGGGCACTTGCGCGGCGAGGCTTGCAGGTTGCTTTGGGGGCGGTGGTTGCTGAGCGCTCCAACTTGCGATAATGCGATTTGGGGACAATCACAAACTCGCGCCCGGCCAGTTTTACGGTTTGTACGGTCATTTTTGGAGCAATCCTTTCGGGCACATCATTGTAAGCAACTCGGATTCAGTCATGTTCCAATATACCGCGCGTATAACGTCCGCGCTTTGGCTACATCCCGCGTTCCCTGCACCAGCGCCCGGCCGTCGGCGAACACCGTCAGCATCATGCCTGGCGCCTGGCGGAGCTCGGCTTTGATCAGGTAGCGCGTAACCTGCACGGTTCCGTGAATGGCCAGGCGTCGCGCGATTTCGGTAAGGTCCAGCCTGGCGGTTTTGGCCGGGCGAATCTGTACCGTATTGCGGCCACATAAGCTAGTTGTGCTGGATTCTCCCGACATCTCCAGAAATTCGTAGCGGCCATTGCAGGCCGGGCAATCGCCGCTACGGGCGTCATCAAGATTCACCGTGCGCACCCGGCCTGCCCAGGCATCAACCGTCTGCATCTGCGGGTTGGTCTCAACTCCCAGCAGCACTTTCATCGCGGCAACAACCTGCAGCGCGGCGACGATCGCCACCGCCGCCCCAAGTACGCCAGCCGTATCGCAGGTCTGTAGTTCGCCGGCGCTGGGCGGCTGCGGATAGACGCACCGGAGACATGGCGTGCGCCCCGGTAGGACCGCCATCACGCGCCCTTCCACGCCGACGCAGGCGCCATAAATCCATGGCACGCGCTGCTTGAGGGCCACATCGTTCAGGAGATAGCGCGTCTCCACGTTGTCGGTGCCATCGAGGATAAGCTGGAACTGATTGCCATCAGGCGCGGACAGAAGTTCTTCGATGTTTCCCGCGTGCGCATCGGCGACCACCGGATCAATCGTCACCTGCGAGTTGATCGCGCCCAACCGGCGGGCGGCGGCCACCGCCTTGGGGGCTCCTTCGCGGACGTCATTCTCATCGAACAGCACCTGCCGCTGCAGGTTGGTCAGCTCGACGA
>DAIOHQ010000296.1:0-5326 GCA_036744635.1 Tepidisphaeraceae bacterium
GGCGCGGATGGCGGCCTGCTTGCTTCTTTCGATGCAGGCGGTGGCGGCGAGGTCGAACATGCGCATGTTCCAGTCGCAAATGGCGGCCATCTGCGCGGGCAGCTTGCCGCAGGCGGTGGGATTGATGCCGTTGCGGTCGATCATGCAGGCGACCTCGACGCACCCGTCGCCCATCAGGTTGGAGATCAGCGGGCCGGCGCCATTGCGGGGGTGGACGTTCATCACGTTGCCATGGATGCGGAAGGGGCTGTCCTTTTCGCGGGCTTCGATGATCCAGGAGGCGTATTCCCAGCTTCGCTTGCCGCCGATCTCGGCCTCACCGCGGATCACCTTCTGGCGGTGCTCGTCAGCGCTCTTGCGCCAGCCCGGCCACTCGTTGGCGTAGAAGCTGGAACCGCCGTCGTAGCGCTCGCGGAGGTATTTGGGATGGAGGTCCTTGCGCTTGCGATAGTAGGGAAGATATTCGCTGAGATGGCCGGAGGATTCGGTGATGAAGGCGCCGAAGTGAAGCATCATGTCCTTGCGGACCAGGTCCTTGTCTTCGGGATCGGAGGGGTTGCCGGAGAGGTCCTGGCGGGCTTTTTCCATCAGGATGGGATAGAGGTCCTGGCCGCGATGGCGCAGCTTGGTGAACCAGGCGAGGTGGTTGATGCCGGCGCATTCCCATTCCATTTCCTCGACGGCGATGCCGGCGCGCTTGGCGAGCAGGTGGCTGGTCCCCTGCACCGAATGGCACAGGCCGACGAGCTGCATCGAGGTGGTGCGCCCGGCGGCGAGGCACATGATGTTCATGGGATTGGTGTAATTGAGCACCAGCGCCCGCGGGCAGAGTTTTTCGGCATCGCGGAGGATTTCGAGAAAGACCGGCACGGTGCGCAGGGCTTTGAACAGGCCGCCGGGGCCGATGGTGTCGCCGATGCACTGGTCGACACCGTATTTGGCCGGAATGTCGTTGTCGAAGCGCACGCAGTGAATGCCGCTGACTTCGATGCAGTTGACGATGTAGTCAGCGCCGGGGAGGGCCTGGCGGCGGTCGGTGCTGGCGCTGATCTTCCAGCCTTCGCCCTTGCCGGTCTTTTCGATCAGCTTCTGCACGACCTTGTGCATGATGCCCAGGCGGGTTTCATCGATGTCGACGATGACGAACTCGCCGGCGGCGGCGCCGGGGATGGAGAGGACATCATTGAGAAGATGGGGGGTGAAGCCGCTGCCGGCGCCCAGAAAGACGATCTTGATCGGGCGGGGCATTTCTCCGCGCAGGCCGATTTGTGAATCGGCTTCTTTGGTGTGTTCAGTGTGACCCTTGCTGACGACTGCGACGGCCATGATAACTCCGGTGAACGTTTGTGTAACTCCGTAGCGGACGCAACTTTCGCGTCCGCTGAAGCGGACCCTACATCCTCAATCAATAGGGGATTTTAGCGAGAATAGGAATACACGCAAAGCGCGATTCAGATCAGCACGTGCACCGCTTTGCGGCTGTGCTCGTCGAGGTGTTCGAGGCTGGGGAGCTCGTAGACGTTGCCGTCGGCGTCTTTGATGGAGAAGCGGCCATCCTTGAGGAAGCGGATGTCTTCGCGCTCCTGGACGGAAAATTCGGCCGGGCCGCGATCGGTCTGCACGCTCCACTTCTGATAGCCGAAGCGGACATCGACGAATTCGACGCGGGTGATCTGGGGGATGAAGCTGGTGGTGGCGAGGTTGTCCTCGATGAGCTTGCGCAGGGCCGGGGGCAGCTCGGCGAGATCTTCTACGAGCAGCAGTTCCTTGCCCTCTGAGGAGCGAATGGAGATGAAACGGCCGGGCGATGACCAGGGGAAGGCGCGGCGGATGCGCACGTCGGCGACGTCATCCTGGGCGGGACGCTTCAAAGTGAGGCGGCCCTGGTCGTCTGGGGATAACTCAAATGCTTCGGGCATGGAATGGTTGTACCGGCTTGACAGCAAAAATGGAACGAGATTGCCCAGAGCGCTGCGCTTATTGCGCATGGGCTGGCAGCCCCATGCCACTTTCAGGACCTGCTACCGAGGCTTGTAGGGTGGGCGTACTCGCCCACCGTCGCGTCGCGCGGTGGGCGAATACGCCCACCCTACGGGAGCACTGATATCACCAAAATTGCAGGTGGCTCAATTTGTCCGGTCGATTCCATGGAAGCGGCGGCACTTGAGGTCCTGGGCGCGGTGCTGGGCGGCTTCCTTCAGCAGCATTGCGATGTCATCGCTGGCGAGGCCGGGGACGACACCGAAGGCTTCGAGTTGGGCTTCCATGACGGCGCGGCCGTTTTCGGTGACCAGCTTGCCGTTTTCGCAGGCGGGCTGGACGCGGAAACAGATATGCCCGGCCGGTTCGCCGTCGATGAAGGCGGCCAGCAGATTTTGCCGGGCGGAGAGCCATCCATGGGGATCGATCATCAGCGAGCCGGCCTGGCCGAGATGATCGATCAGTGAAAAGACCTTGTTCCAGTTGCGGTGCCAGTTATCCACCAACTCGACCGTCATGGCCTTGGCGCGAGGTTGTATTTCTTCTTCCAGCATGATCATCCTGATCTCCTGTCGTGCGTCTACCTTTATAGACGGCAAACCGACAATGTCATTTCCATATTTCCACAATTTTTATAGCCCGGCCGCAGGCGGGCGTTGTCGGGTCATCCGGCGAATACCAGTTGTACGGGTTAGGAAAACGTATCTGCTCCGGTAGTGCGGGTTTATCAGCGAATCGCCACCAGGGCGTTCATTTCCACCTGGGTCTGATGCAATTTTGCGTAGACGCCGCTTTCTTTGTTTACCAGCTCCGCGTGGGTGCCCTGCTCGGCGATTTTGCCCTTGTCCAGCACCACCAGCCGGTCGGCGGCCTGCAGGGTGCTGAGGCGGTGGGCGATGGCGAAAGTGGTGCGGCCGGTGACCAGATGGTCGAGCGCCTGCTGGATCTGCTTTTCCGTCTCGGTATCGACGGAGCTGGTGGCCTCGTCGAGGATCAGGATGCGCGGATTGTGCAGGATGGCGCGGGCGATGCTGACGCGCTGGCGCTCGCCGCCGGAAAGGGATTGGCCGCGTTCACCAACCATGGTGTCATAGCCGTCCGGGAAGCCGACGATGAAATCGTGGGCGTTGGCGGCGCGGGCGGCGGCGATGACTTCGCGCTCGCTGGCCTGGGGGTTGCCGTAGCGGATGTTGTCGGCGATGGTGCCGTGGAAAAGATACGGCTCCTGCAGCACCACGCCGATCTGCCGGCGCAGCCAGTGGACGTCGTAGTCGCGCACGTCTATCCCGTCGAGCAGAATCTGCCCGTCGGTGCAATCGTAGAAACGGCAGATGAGGTTGACGAAGGTGCTCTTGCCGGCGCCGCTGGGGCCGCACAGGCCGATCATTTCACCGGGCGCGGCGACCATGGAAACTTCGCGCAGGGCGGGGGCAGCGCCTTCGTAGCTGAAGGAAACCTGCTTGAACTCGACACGGCCTTCGAGGCGCTGCTTGGTCTGGGCGCCGGCGCGGCTGAAGATGTCGGGCGGGGTGTCGAGCACCTCGAAGATGCGCTGGGCGCTGGTGGCGGCGCGGGTGACCATGCGGTTGCTGTTGGCCAGCTCCATGATCGGTTGATAGAACTGGCTGACGAAGACCATGAAGGCCACCAATGTTTCCACGTTGAAGTGCTTGTCTCCAGGGTGTTTGATCGCCATGTAGCCCCCGATGATCCATATCAGCAGAGAGCAGATGCGCATCAACCCGCTGGTGACGGCTTGCAGGGCAGTCCAAACCTTGTGAATGGCCTGTTCCTTCTCAATGTACTCATTGCTGCGGCGATCAAAGCGCCTGATCTCGGCGTCCTCGTTGGCAAATGCTTTGACGACGCGAATGCCCGGCAGGGCATCGCCGACGACTGCGGTCATGCGCGACCAATAGGTCCAGAGGCGGCCGAACATGTACTGCATTTTCATGCCGCGCTGATAGGTGAGCACGGCCAGAATCGGCAGCGGGAGCAGCGTCCAGCAGGCCAGCTTCCAGTTCATGACGAACATGATCATGGAAACGAACAGAATCATCGCGACGTTGCGGAACACACTGACCGACCCGAAGACGATAAAGTCCCAGAGGCGGTCGGTATCGTTGGTGACGCGGGTGATCAGGCTGCCGGTGCGGCGCTTGGCGAAATAGCGCAGGCTCAGCTCGTGCATGTGGGCGTAAACCAGGTGGCGCAGGTCGCCGGTAACCTGGGTGCCGACGCGGGACAGAATGTACAGGTGAATTCCAGAGAGCGTCTCGCTGACAATCACCGTCAGCACAAGGCAGCCGCCCCACAGCAGCAGGTGCGGGACACTGCCGCCCTTGATGCCGTAGCCAATGAGAGACTTGATGAACAATCCCGGCAGCACCGCCATGGCCGAGACGATCAGCGTCAGCGTGAGGGCGGCGACGATGCGCGGCCGATAGGGCTTGGCGACATCCAGCAGGCGCCAGAGGATCTTGCGCTGCTGCAGGCACTGCGGGCAGACGCCTTCGGCGTAGGCGGGGATGAGCATGCCGCACTTGGGGCAGTGTTCCTTCTGATCGGTTTCGCGCTCGACGGCTTCCAGCCAGTCAGGCGGCGTCTCGGCGCCGTCTTTGCGCGGCAGGCGGCGCTCGATCTTGCGCTGCAGGCGCAGGACGCCGCGGCGGTAGCGGCGGGAATAGCGAATTTCTGACACCACCTTGTCGCCATCCAGCACCAGCAGACGGTCGGCGCCGAGGCCTTCGGCCACTTTCAGTTCCCGGATCGCGGCAATCGGGATCGAGCGCGGGGCGCCGTCGGCCAGCAGCATCAGGCTGGACTCGGTGAGCACGGCGTAGCGATGGGCGTAGCGATTGGACTCATCGAGGTCATATTCGGTCCAGGCGAGGACGTTCTGGCCGGTCAATTCGCCGTTGAAGCGGGCGCGCACGGCGGCGGGCAGCTCGCCGAGTGTTGGCGGGGCTGAAGTTGTTGGGAGGGAGCGGGTTGCCATGAATTTCTCGTAAAAAAAGCCACGCGGTCCGAAGTCGGCCGCGTGGCTTTTGGTTCGCAATGGGAGGAACGTTAATTCAACATGCCTCCCGGCCACGCGGATCGATGACGCAGTGAAGACCCTGCCGGGTCTTGCGCCACGCATCGCGGCAGAAGATGTCAGGCTTTGTCATGAACATGCTGGAATGATCCTCGCGTTCGGGGACCAGCAGCAAAAGATGGCAATGTGGGAGGACTTTGTCAATCGAAAAAATTTCATTGCGCGTCAGCGACGGCATACCCCGGGCCGAGTGCCACAGGTCGCGGTACTCCGAGACCTGTGCCGCGTAGCGACGCAGTAAGACCTGTC
>DAIOHQ010000297.1:0-5294 GCA_036744635.1 Tepidisphaeraceae bacterium
GGTGAGTACACCTGCCGCTCATCCAGCCATTGCAGACAAGAATGTCCGCACCACCCACGCATCGCTTGAGCGCGGGGGCGCGATCCATTAGCGTTTGCACGTCATCCAACAAGGAATCCGCATATGGCTCTCCCCAAGCTCAAGGTGAAGAACGGGCAGTTTACCGACGGCAAGCAGCGCGTGGTGCCGTTTGGTCCGGTCTATTTCGCCCGCAAGCCGGGAACCTGCGGCGCGCCTTATTTCGATGAACAATACTGGCCGGAAGCCAAGGCGTGGATGGAGAAGGATTTTCCCCGCATGGCCGAGCTGGGGTGCAACTTCGTGGTGCCGTTCGTGAAGACCACCAGCTTCTATCAGCAGGGAAAGCCGGTGGAGAAATACTTCAGGCGATTTGATTACCTGCTGAAGGTGGCGGAAGCCAATGGACTGTACGTGCTGGGATTTCCCAACTGCCCGCCGACCAATTTCAAGCAGGTGATGGGCCGGCCCTACCAGGGAGATGTCGAAGTGCCGGTCTTGCGCAGCCCGCTGGATGAGCAGGTGCAGGACTGGTTCATCCGCATGACCACGATCTGGGGCGAGCGCTATGGCGACAACGGCACGCTGCTTGGCCTGCTGGCCGGGGCGGGCGGCGGGCGGCTGTGGACGGGGTATGCCGGATATGCGCCCAATCAGCCCGAAGGCAAGGAAATGCTGCCATTCAAGCCGCACTGGCAGGCCTGGCTGCGCAGGAAATATCAGGATGATTTTGATGCGTTCGTGAAATCGCACCCCAGGCTGCCGGAGAATCCGCGCCGCTGGGAGGATGTCGCCTTGCCGGTGGAGGTGGAGGGGCAGTTCACGGAGGATGACTCGCGCACGTTCGATTTCCTGGCGTTTCAGGCGCATCTGTCAGCGCTCGATCAGAATGAGGTCAACCGCCGGGTGAAGAAGACTGCGCCCAATATTCTGCTCTCCGGCGGCGCCGAAGGGTGCGAATTTGAGCGCGGGCCGATGGAATGCCTGGTGCCGGGAATCAACAACGTGGACTTTCTCTGGGTGGAGGCGTTCAACTTCACCATGGTTCATGGCGGGCACACCCATCCGGACTTTGAGCGCAAGCATTTTCATGAGCCGGTGGGGATCAAGAAATCCATCGACATGCTCTCGGTCTGCACCGAGGCATGGGAGCGGGCGCGCTACCTGAAGGCGGCCAGCTTGAACACCGCGATGATTCTGGATCATGGCACGGTGCTGGACAGCCTGGTGCGCTGGACGCCGACAGCGCACGATCAGCGCGTCCTCTTCGAGCGCCTGCACCGCACCTACCTGGAGGCCGGGGCCGATGGGCTGGGGTTCTGGTGCTGGACGGACGATGAGACTTCCTCGCGGCCGGAGCCGGAATTTTTCTACCGCGAGGGGGAGACGATGGGGATGATCGACTTCCATGCCAATTGGCGGCCGGTGGCGCGGCGGGCGGCGGTCTATGCCCGCAGCAAACCGATCGCTCCCCGGGTGTCGACCGATGTGCTGCTGCTGTTGCCGACCCCGCACATGATGGGGCTCGACCGCATCGACGGCCTGACCACCGTCGCCTGCCTGACCAGCGCCCTGGCGCGGCTGGGGATCGCGCCGGAAGTGAAGGCAACCTACTTCCGCGGCGAAGAGGGGATTCCACTGGAACAGCTCACTCCGCACAAATTGGTCGTGGTCGGCGCGGATGAATATCGCAAGGATTTTCCATCCGTCCCGCCGGTGCTGCGCAAGTACGTCGAAGGCGGAGGCCATCTCGTAATGGCGCTGGGCAAGCCCGATGCAATGCTGTCGGCCACGCTGCAAGAATATGCCAGCCGCGACCTCGCTGCCCTCACCGGCAATCCCAAACTGCTGGCCACCAATCACCAGCACAACAACCAGTGGTGGAAATCGGTGCGCTGGCGCCTGCGCGAAGATTTCCTGGAGCACTGGGATGTGCGCATGGGTCGCTGGATGCCGGGGAAGGCGGAAAAGCGGCTGCACTACAAGTTTCTGGAGCTGCCGAAAAAGGCCAAGCTGCTGGCCGAGGCGGCGGTGCCGCATCCATCGGCCAACGAGAAGGCCTTCGGCAGCGAGACCTTCGCCTCCGCCGGCGAAAGCCACTATTGGCCGCTCTATTACAAGCATCCGCTGGGCAAAGGATGGGTCTACGTGCTGGCCTACAGCTTCAACGTCTTCCGCGGCTGGGTGGATGAGATCGACGTCCAGCGCGAAGACTGGGACTGGATTCTGCAGGCCGCGGTTGAAGATGCCGACGTGCAGACCGACCCGTGTCATTCGCTGTCGGTGCTGGCGCAGGAGTTTCTGGTCTTCCGCCCGACCACGTGACCAGCCCGTCATACCCAGCATGTACTTGCGGCGCCGAATTCACCAGCGTGGTCATACTCCGGACAAAATCGTCAATGCCCCTGCCCCTTGCCTCCCGATATTAAGGATACTACGCTCCCTTTATACCAGAGGTATCTTTATGCCAGTTAGCAAAGACAGGCCAGCCCTTATTACCGACCATGCCCACGATGTTCTGCGCGAGGAGCGCCAGCCGCTGGGACCGTTCTTTTCTCCAAAAAGCGTGGCCGTGATCGGGGCCACCGAATCACCCAATTCTGTCGGCCGTACGCTCCTCTGGAACATGATTTCCAACCCCTTCGGCGGCACCGTCTATCCCGTCAATCCCAAGCGCGCCAGTGTGCTGGGGATCAAGGCGTACAAGACGATCAGCGACATCCCCGACAAGGTGGACCTGGCGGTGGTGATCACCCCGGCCGCCACCGTGCCGGCAATCATTCACGATTGCGTCGATGCAGGCGTAAAAGCCTCGATCGTCATCTCCGCCGGGTTCAAGGAACTCGGCGCGCCCGGCATCGAACTGGAGCGGCAACTGCTGACCGAGGCCCGCCGCGGCCAGATGCGGATCATCGGCCCGAACTGTCTGGGTTTGATGTGCCCCCTCACCGGCATCAATGCCTCATTCGCGGCCGGCATGGCCAAGCCGGGCAACATCGCATTCCTCTCCCAGAGCGGCGCCCTGGGCACCGCCGTGCTGGACTGGAGCTTTCAGGAAATGGTCGGCTTCAGCGCCTTCGTCTCCATCGGATCGATGCTCGACGTGGATTGGGGCGATCTCATCGACTACCTGGGCAACGACCCGCGCACCAAAGCCATCGTCATCTACATGGAATCGATCGGCGATGCCCGCTCATTCCTCTCCGCCGCCCGCGAGGTGGCGCTGACCAAGCCGATCATCGTGATCAAGGCCGGGCGCACCGAGGCCGCCGCCAAGGCCGCCGCCTCGCACACCGGCTCGCTCACCGGCTCCGATGACGTTCTCGACGCCGCCTTCCGACGCGTTGGCGTCCTGCGCATCAACGAAATCGCGGATGTCTTCCACATGGCCGACATCCTCTCCAAGCAGCCTCGCCCCAAAGGACCGCGGCTGACGATCCTCACCAACGCCGGCGGGCCCGGCGTGCTGGCGACCGATGCGCTGATCACCAGCGGCGGCAAGCTGGCGGAGATTTCCCAGGAGACCATCGAGAAACTCAACGCGTTTCTCCCCGATAGCTGGAGCCATTCCAATCCCATCGACGTTCTCGGCGACGCCAGCCCCGAGCGCTATTCCAAGACGCTGGAAGCGGCCGCCCACGACCCCAACAGCGATGGCCTGCTGGTGATCCTCACCCCGCAATCGGTGACTGATCCCACCCAGACCGCCGAGGCGCTGAAGCCTTATGCCAGGATCGACGACAAGCCGGTGCTCGCAAGCTGGATGGGCGGCCCGACGATCAAGGCCGGCGAAGATATTCTCACCCGCGCCGGCATTCCCACCTTCGCCTATCCCGACGCCGCCGCCCGCGCCTTCTACTACATGTGGAAATACAGCTACAACCTGCGCGGCATCTATGAGACACCCGCCCTGCCCGGCAGCGGCGAAGGGGCGCCCAATCGCAAGCTGGCAGGAGAGATCATCGATTCGGTTCGCAAGTCCGGGCGGACGATCCTGACCGAGTACGAATCCAAGAAGCTGCTGTCTGCCTACCGCATTCCCACGGTGGAAACGATCATTGCCGCCAGTGAGGCCGAAGCCGCCGCCGCCGCGGACGGGCTGGGGTATCCGGTCGTGCTGAAGCTGCATTCGCTCACCATCACGCACAAGACGGACGTGGGCGGCGTCAAGCTGAATGTGCCGTCGGCCGACGCGGTGAAGAAGGCGTTTCGAGAAATAAAGAATTCCGTATCCGAGAAAGCCGGCACCGAGCATTTTCAGGGCGTCACCGTCCAGCCGATGGTGAAGCTCGACGGCTACGAAGTCATCCTCGGCAGCTCGATCGATCCGCAGTTTGGTCCGGTGCTGCTGTTCGGCACCGGCGGCCAGCTCGTCGAGGTCTTCAAGGACCACGTGCTTGGCCTGCCGCCGCTCAATGCCACGCTGGCGAGGCGCATGATGGAGCAGACGAAGATTTACACCGCCCTGCGCGGCGTGCGCGGGCGCAAGCCGGTCGACATCGGCGCCCTCGAGCAGCTCATGGTGCGCTTCAGCCAGCTCGTCGTCGAGCATCCGTGGATCAAGGAAATCGACATCAACCCCCTGCTCGCCTCCCCCGAGCATCTGCTGGCCCTGGATGCCCGCGTGGTAGTCCACGACTCCAGCATCGCTGCCGATGCCCTGCCGACTTCCGCGATCCGCCCCTATCCCACCCAATACATCACCCAATGGACGCTCACCGACGGCACCCCCGTTACCATCCGGCCGATCCGCCCGGAAGATGAGCCGCTGCTCGTGAACTTCCACAACACCCTCAGCGAGCGCAGCGTCCGCCTGCGCTATTTCCATCCCATGAAGCTTCCCCAGCGCGTCGCCCACGAGCGCCTTATCCGCGTCTGCTGCATCGACTACGACCGCGAAATGGCCCTCGTCGTCGAGCGCAACGACCAGAAAACCGGCCAGCGCGAAATCCTCGGCGTCGGCCGCCTCAGCAAGATGCCCTGGAGCAACCACGCCGAGTTCGCCATCCTCATCTCCGATGAATGGCAGCGCCGTGGCCTGGGCACCCAACTCCTCACCACCCTCCTGCAGGTTGGCAAAGGCGAAAAACTCGCCCGCATCACTGCTGACATTCTCCCCGACAACCTGGAGATGCAGCGCATCTGCGAAAAGCTCGGCTTCACCGTCCAGCGCGACCTGGATGATCCCTCCGTCAGCGCATGGATCACGTTGTGATTTCACGTATTGGGTCAGTTTCAAATTTCTGGGTGCCACAGGTCGCGGTACTCCGAGACCT
>DAIOHQ010000298.1:0-5278 GCA_036744635.1 Tepidisphaeraceae bacterium
GATCAACACGCTGGGCGGGACCGGGCTGTGGGATGAAGCTGATGGCTTTTACTACGATCAGCTTCGAATCGACGCGGTCAACCACCCGATGCGGGTGCGGTCGATGGTGGGGCTGATTCCGCTGTTCGCGGTGGAGGTGCTCGACCGCGAGAGCATCGGGCAGCTCAAGGGGTTTACCAAGCGGATGAACTGGTTTTTGCAGCATCGCCAGGATCTGTCGCGGCATATTTCCTACATGCAGACGGATGGGGGGAAGCATTCGCATTATCTGCTGGCGATTCCGTCGAAGGAGCGGCTGGAGCGCGTGCTGAGCTATCTGCTGGATGAGAAGGAGTTTCTTTCGCCGTACGGAATCCGATCGCTGTCGCAGGTGCATCGGCAGCGGCCGTTCATCTGCCAGGCGGATGGCAAGGAATATCGCGTCGATTATTCGCCGGGCGAATCGCGAACCGAGCAGTTCGGCGGAAATTCCAACTGGCGCGGGCCGGTCTGGTTTCCGGTGAATTATCTGTTGATCGAGGCGCTGGAACGCTACCACCATTTTTATGGCGATTCGCTGAAGGTGGAATATCCGACCGGCTCGGGGAAGCGCTGCACATTGAAACAGGTGGCGCGGGATTTGTCGCAGCGGCTGGTGGGGCTGTTTCTGCCGGATGAGCATGGGCGGCGGCCGTACAATGGCGGCATCGCCCGCTTCGACGATCCGCAATGGAAAGAGCTCGTGCTGTTCCACGAATATTTTGACGGCGACAACGGCAAAGGCCTGGGAGCATCGCACCAGACCGGCTGGACGGCGCTGGTGGCACGGCTGTTGGGCGGCGCGTAGCGCGGGCGTCTCGGCCGTGTTTGAAACCAAGACACGGGCGAGACGCCCGTGCTACAACTGACCTGATTCACGCGCTTTTATATACTGGTCGTCAATGCCCGGCTTTTCCTGGACCATCTTCCTGCTTCTGGCGCTGATTTTCGCGGCGTCTTCGTTGATTTTCTGGGCGCTGGTGCTGCGGGCGACGACGCACCGGCGCTGGGTGGAACTGGGAGACTGGGCGTCCGACCGGCAATTCAAGGTGCTGAGCCAACCGCGCCCGGCGCTGCCGGCGGCGCTGGCGCCATTGCACAACCTGAACCCGCGAGTTGAGCTGGAGCTGACCAACGGCGCCATCTCGCTGCTGCGGATTTCGACGGATGTTCCGGCTCCTTCGGACTTGGGGCCTTCGTCAAGCGCCGATGCCCAATCTCCGCCGCGCGCCCGCTGGCACCTGCTGCTGATGAACATTGAGACTACCTGGCCGGCCACGGGGATGCGCCCGGCGCAGCATTCCACCAGCCTGCTCGACCATTTTTCTCTTTCGAGCTTTCCCACCCTGCTCGCCCCGGAGCGCTTCGTCATCTACGCCGCCGATTCCGCGCCCGCCCGGATGCTGGCCAATTCCGGCCTGCGCACGCTGCTTCCGCCGGATGTCGGTCTCTTGCTGATCGGCAATATCCTGCTGCTGGATTTCTCCACCCGGCCCTTCGACACCATTGAGTTCGGCCGGCTGATCGCGCTGGCGAATCAACTGGTGAGCCACCTGCCGGCCCCCTGACCACTGTGGCACGGGCTACCAGCGCTACCAGCCCGTGCGCAAGAAGCGCAGCGATCTTTATGTAGCACGGGCGTCTCTTTCGGCGGATACGGGCGAAACGCCGGTACTTCGGACGGGAGGCAAGAGCGCTGCGCTTCGGGCGCATGGGCTGGTAGCCCATGCCACGAAGAGGCCGTCAACGTGGTTTCACTTTCAACCGCACGACCGCCAACCTCCGCGACTCAAGCGAAACACTTGCCGCGCCCCGCGACACCGCAATGTCCTGCCGCACTTGTCCAAACAAATCGCACTGCTCGGCGCGTTCGATGGTGAGAATGCCCGAACCAATCCGCGCTGTCTGCGCCTTATCGCTGGCGTTCAACAGCCGCACGATGACGTGCTCCGGCCCGTCACCCAGCACGTGCAGCACCACCACCGGCGGCGCCGGAAGCTCCAGCAGCGTCCCCTCCCGCGGCAAATCAGCATTCGGCCGGCGCAGCTCATTGGCCGGATGAAACAGCGGAACGTGCGCCGCCTCCATCCCCAACCGGTGCGCGGCCGACTCATCATATCCGCCCTTGTGCGGCGTCATCACGTAGCGCGCCCACACCCGCCCCGGCTGATTGCCGCGGAAGTTGGTATCCCAATACGTGTTGGTCACCCATCCCAAAAACATCGCGCGATGCAGATGAAACGTCTTGCGATTGGCCCCGAAGTTGAAATCACCAAGCTGCACCAGCGGATTTTCCGGCGTCGCGATGGTTACGCCGAATTCCTCGTTCGACAAATCCACCCAGTTCTGCACCGTGAAATAATCGCGGCACGTGCCGGGAAGCTGCTCCTTGCCCGGCTCGATTCCCTGCCCGCCAATATCGAACCGCGCCCGCGCCCCTGGCACTTCAAACGGCATCGTCAGGTACGTCGCCTCCGGATGATTGCTCAGCCCCATCGTCCACTGCGCCCGCAGCTCAACGTGCGGCGCATGGGTCGGCATGAGAAATCGGCAAACCGCCGGCGACGCCAGCCCTTCCACCTCCACCGTCTGCACCACTTCGATCCCCGCCGCCGTGTCATACACCTTGTGCGTCAGCAGCTTTTTCGCCCCGTGCCGCACCGCCCGAAATCCCGGATGCCAGTTGGGCTTGTGCCGGTCGAGGTCCCAAAATACCGGGCCGAACATCTTCATCCGCGGCCAGCGCGCCTCCCGGTCGGCCACCGCCTCATACGCCACCGCGCCGAATTTCCACCCCGCCTTTCCATCGACCAGTTCCCGCTTCAGCGCCTTATCCTGCCACGACACGATCCCGCCGGTCTCGCGATCGAATGTCACCTTCAGATGATCCGTCTCGACCGTCGCATCCTCCCGATGCGTCGCATCCTGCTCGATCTTCTCAACCGCATCCTTCTTGACCATCACATAACCGAGCGCCGGCACTTCGGTGGGCTTGAGCCGGGCCACCACGCCATGCGCATCCTGCCCCTGCCGCGATGACGTCGGGTCCTGGGCGATCCGCGTCGCCGTGTAGCCGCCGAGCAGATCGCCGCTGACCGTCCGCTTCCACGGCAGCGGGTTGAACACCAGCAGCGCATCATCTTCCGCCGCCGGCACGCGTACGCCCAGCTCGGCCACGCCATCACGCGCCAGCATCAGGCTGCAGCTTCGCGCCGTGTATGCCAGCCCCGCCTTGTGGCTCCACTGCGCATAGGCATATTCATCCTCCGGCTCGGCCACGAAGCCATACCAGCCCCACGTATGCTCCTGCCAGGTCTCCAGGTTCTTCCACCCGCGCCGGCGAATCTCCGCCGCAGTGGCCAGCAGCAATCCCGGATCGCGCCCCGGCAAATCGCCCGTCCCGCTGCCATCGGGATTGCCCGATGCTCCCAGCGCCCCATCAATCGCCAGCAGCGTATCGGCCGCGTGCAGCCGCGATCGGCTGGTGCGCCCGATCGTCGTTTCTTTCGCGCTGCTCAGCGCTCCAAAATTCCAGTAATCCGTCCAATCCCCCGCCACCGCCGGCTGCTGGCCGATCTTCTCCCCCACCGCCTTCCAGAACTCCCGCCACGTCGCGAACTTGATCGTCAAGCCCTCTCCGCGCGCGTTCCACGTCTCCACCAGCTTGGACAGATTCACATCCGCCGTCTGGTTGTCGCCGCCATAGCCCACCATCTGCATCGCGATAAAATTGAACGGCCACGCCGCCTCGTCCAGCTTCTTCTGCACGATCGGCCGCATCTTCTGAATTTCATCGGCATCCTTTCCGATCCCCACCCAATTGCCGATGTTGTAATGCCACCCGTTGAACGCCGCGATCGTCCGCCCGCTGGGGGCAGTCCAGCGAAACAGATTCGGCCGATGAAACGGCGCCCCGCCGAAATGCTCGTTGATCGCCATCGACATCGACGTCACCCCCGCATCCAGCAGCACATCCGCCAGCCCCCAGTTGTGCCCGTTGACGTCGCCGCTCATCGAGTGCGTGATCGTAAAGCCATAGTCCTTGCGCAGCCGGTGCAGCGGCTGAATGATCTCGATCAGGTCGGCCACATCCGCCAGCGGCGTCATGTGCAGGAACTGCGCCGTCACCTCGATCCGTCCGGCCTTCTCCAGCTTCTTGAACCGTTCAACCTGCCGCCCGCCGGCCGTCTCCAGCCAGTGCAGCAGCGGGCCGAAGGTCTCCACCGTCCACTTGAATGCGTGCGGCGCATCGCTGTCGGCGTACTGCTCGCACGCGTCGATCGCCATGTTGATGAATCGCCGCTGCATCTCCCACAAAATCGGCTGATCCAGGGTGAAACCGATGTCCGTGTGACTGTGGTGAATCAGATAAATCGTGTCCAACATCGCCATGAAATTCCTCGTCCCTTCCCCGTAGCACGGGTTTCCAACCCGTGCCAAAGTGCATCGATCCTCAACTCACAGTTAGAGCGCTTTTCAACTCAACGTACCATATCGACAACTGTCATCCTGAACCGTACCCGGTGAAGGATCTGGCCTCAAACGTTCGGTGCCAGATTCTTCACCGAGTACGGTTCAGAATGACAGTCACGAAAACTACTCTGACCCATCCGGCACGGGTTGGAAACCCGTGCTACGTGAAGTCACTCCTTCATCATCTCCCCCACCACCGGCTCAATCGCCTCCCCCCAAATCCCATATCCCTTGGCCGACAGGTGCAGCATGTCCCGATAATTCTCCTTCGCCGGCCTCCCCTCCTTGTCCAGAAACTTCGCTCCGATGTCCAAGAACTTCACGCTCTTCCCATCAAATCCAGCCAAATGCATCGGGTGTAGCGCATGTTTTTGGCAACCGTCTTTTTCCGGCCCCCTCGCCCGGTACTCCGGGAGAGGGATGGGGTGGGCTGATGAAAACATCGACATTTCCCGAGGATTTTCGTCTTCTATGAAGTCATCAATCTGTTGCGCGGAATCGGGCTTTTCTTCTGATGGAGTTTCGCATGGATGCGATGAGTCCGGGTGGCAATAAGCCAAAGCATACGACTGTGCAGCGGGTTCAAGTCTGGTTCCTGGGGCGCAGCCGGGACAATTGGAAACGGAAGTATAAACAGTTGAAGACGCACGCCAAGGAGGGCAAATAGGGTCAGGAGTCATTTCCTAAAATCCTCCCACTCCGGCCAAATTGTCGAAAATTTCACTTGACATTGTAACCGTTCAGTGGTCGTCGAACCAAGCTGGTTGGGACATGGATGCGGCAGTTG
>DAIOHQ010000299.1:0-5202 GCA_036744635.1 Tepidisphaeraceae bacterium
TGAAGAGCATTATGCTCTCCTTCCGGCGCGCCCACCATTTGTGGGGAAGGTCAAATGCCGGCTTCGATGATGCTCTCTTATGAACTGCCGAAGAATTCAAATTCGAGGCCCAATGCGCACTCTGGAACTGCAATCGCGAGTCTGTGCTTTGGATGTAGCGGAGCATTTCTCATTTTCCTGGGATTATTTGCACTCGGCTTTGTTGGTGGTTGCGCGGTGATTCTGGCGTTTCCACTGTCGGTGGTGGGGGTCGTGTTAGGGATTATTGCATGGCGCCAAAAGCCGTGCAACAAATTATTTGCGCATCTGTCAATGTTTGTAACTGCGGTATCGTGGGGCGCCGTATATTTAAGATATATCCGGGCCCTTTGAGGGCCGAATTGGTAATGGGCTGGGAGTCTTGACATTCCCCCCGCTCCGTCCAAACTTGCTCCATGCCTTTTGAGATCGCAACTACGCGGCATTTTTCGGCCGCCCATCAGCTTCGGCTTTATGATGGGTCGCTGGAGGCGGTGCATGGGCATAACTGGCGGATGGAGGTGCGGGTGGCGAGCGCGCGGCTGGATGGGATCGGGGTGGTGATGGATTTTCATGAGCTGGAGCGGTTGGTGGATGGGCTGGTGGGGCCGATGCACAACCGGCATCTCAATGAGCTGGCGGCGTTTGCGGAGATGAACCCATCGGCGGAGAATGTGGCGTTTTATGTGGGGCGGGCGCTGGTGTTGCCGGAGGGGGTTGCGTTGAAGCACGTGCAGGTGTGGGAGACTGAGGGGAATTCGGCGCGGTATGTGCCGTGAGGCAGTAGTGGGAGAGAATGGTGCAATGAATTGCGCCCTGCCTGGCTTCGTGGCATCGCGTAGGGTCCGCTTCAGCGGACGGGATTTTGCTCAGCTCCAGCACTTCAGCGTAGCACGGGTTTTCCTTAACCCGTGCCCAATGGTAAATACCCTCAGTCGGCACATCGTTGGAGAGATCAGGTCTGCCGCTCTGGCCGAAATGCTCGGCATGGGTTAAGGAAAACCCATGCTACGGGAGAGGAGCGCCGCCCTCGGTCGCCGCGTCAAAGCCGTTCCCCATTCAATGTCCCGCCGCCCCCTCTTCCCCCGCCACAAATCGCAACACCACATCGAACATCGCCCCATGAACCCTGTGGGCCACCTGGACATCCTTGATCATCGCGATGTTGATGGCATCGCAGGTGAACTGGGCGTCGAGGTTGCTTTCCACGCCTCGGCCCATGCCTTCGAGGATGACCAGGTCGGCGTCGGCGGCGGCTTGATTCAACTCCTGCGACACCGCCGCCAAATCGATCAGCGGCTCGCCGGTGCCGGTGCTGATGCGCTCGATGGGCAGGCCGCTCAGCGATGGCTCGGCCTGCAGAATCCGCGGCCACCAGGCGTTGACGTCGTGGATGGTCATATCGTTGAGGGTGGGGCGCTCGTTGGCGGCCAGCTCAACCTTTGTCCCGCGCATGGCCAGCCAGCGCATCATCGGCAGCGCCCCCAGCAGAAAGTCGCTGCCGGCGTTGTCGATGAAGAAAACCGCCTTGCGGTGGCGCCGGCCGGCGATCATGCGGCAGGCGAAGGGGTCGAAATCGTCGATCAGCCATGGCCGGGGGCGCAGGGTCGAACGGGTGGTGAAGAAATCGGGGCTGGTTCCCAGAAACGCCCTGGCCGTCGCATCCGCGCCCATATCGAAAATGTTGCCGGCGAAGATACCTTCGATCAGGGCGCGGAATTGATCGAGGCCGGTGAGGGCATCAAGCTGCCGGCAGACCACCGGCAGCAGCGGCAGCATCTTTTCGTTCTCGCGGTTTTTCAGGTCGACAAACGCATCGTCAAAGCCGTACTTGCGCAGGTACTCATCACGCCAGGCGTCGAGGGTCAGGATGGTCACCCGGCCAAAGTCGTTTGGCCTGTTCGCGAAGGCGTCAAAGCGGGCGAAAAACTCCGCCTTGCACAAATCCGCCCGCCCCACCGCCACCTCCAGCCTCTCCCCGCGCGCCTCCAGCGCCGCGATGCCCAGCCCCAGGATGGTGTTGAGATGCCGCTTGAAAAATTCCACCCAGTGCAGGCGGCCAATCTCGTCGGCGGTCAAATCCCACGAGCAGGCGACGTAGGTGTTCGGATCGGCCAGCTTGCAGAAGGGCCGGCGAGATTGGGGGGACGGGGTTGCGGTCATCGCGCACTCATCCCGCCGTCGATGAAGATGCTCTGGCCGGTGATGTAGCTGCCGGCCTCGCTGCACAAGAGCAAGGCCGCGCCGGCACAGTCGGCCGGGTCGCCGATCCGGCCCAGCGGGACATGTTTTCCCTTGTCGATCAGGTCCTGCTCCGACTCGAAATCGCCGCGGTTGCGATAGGTGTTGAACCAACCGGGGGCGAGAAGATTCACGGTGATATTGTCTTTGGCCAGATCGCGGGCCAGGGCCTTGGTGAGGCCATCCAGCGCCAGCTTGCTCAACGAATAGGGGAGCATGTTGGGGTTGCCGCCGCGCTGCTGGATCGAGCCGATATTGATGATCCTTCCCCAGCGCTGGCGCTGGAAGATGGGGGCGGCCCGCTGGCAGAGCAGCAGCGGTGTTATCAAATCCGCGCGCAGCTCGCGCTCGATCTGCGGAGGCTCCAGCGTCAGCCAGGGCTGGGGTTTTTGAATGGAGGCGTTGTTGATGAGGATGTGCAGGCCGCCGAGTTGGGTGACAACATCATGCACCAGCCGCGCTGGCAAAGACAAATCGGCGACGTCGCCGCCGAGAGCGATTGCCCGGCGGCCGGCCTGGTTAATCTTTTCCGCCTCCGCCTCGGCAATGGCGAGATCGACATCCTGAATCGCCACGGCCGCCCCGGCGCCAGCCAGCGCCTGGGCGATCGCCAGGCCGATGCCGCGCCCCGCGCCGGTCAGCAGAGCCACGCGTCCGGAGATGTCGAAACTGAGAGGCTGCATGGGCGAGGGAATGCTATCGGTGAAGGGGGAATTGTAAAGCCGCATCGGATGCCGCCAAAGTCGTGGGCGAAAGGCCGGCAAGCGCATCGTGCATGGGTGGTGCGGACATTCTTGTCTGCAATGGCTGGATGAGCGCCAGGCGTGCTCGCCTGTCCGAATCCAGACATAAGTTTGCGGCAGTGCATGTGGCCGGACTCGGGTGGATGAGTACGTCCACCACTCCTCCAGCCACGGCAGACAGGAATGTCCGCCCCACCAAGAGGCAAACGCATCGGTATGTCCGCGGGCGCGGCATCTGCAGCCAATCAAAAAAAAATTAGTTTTGTGATCTTTACGACGCTTGGCGCATCCAAACCGATGGTTCCGATAACTTGCGGCAAGCCGGGGACCGGGGTGCTGCCTCGAACGCAAGTTTCGACGGCAGTTGGAGTTCGAGCTTCCTTCTCGCGCCGGCCTGCCCGGCGGCGGCAACTGAATCCCCGCCCGCGGATCGCCGTTAGCTGTGGTAGAGCCTTTGTTGCGCCGGGAATTTTGGCGCGAGAGTTGCGTTTACCTTTATCGGCAGGGAAGACTATGAGCACCGCGCCCGCATCGCACGCCTACGCCGCATCGGACACGATGCCCAAGTCCTTGTTCGGCTATGAGGTGCTGGATTTCATCGGCGAAGGGGCCGGCAGCCTCATCTATGTCGTCAGCGAAGAGCAATCGAATCAGATCTATGCCCTCAAGCACGTCATCCGCCATACCGATCGCGATGCCCGCTTTATCGAGCAGTTGCAGAACGAATATGAGATCGGCCGGCAGATCGACCATCTCCATCTCCGCCGCGCCATCGCGCTGAAGGAACAGCGCACCCTGCTGCGCAAAGTGACCGAGGCCGGCCTGCTGCTGGAGATGTTTGACGGCCTGCCGCTGGACATGCAGGACCGCAAGGACAACGCGACGCTGGTGGATATTTTCATCCAGACCGCGCAGGGACTGGAGGCGCTGCACGCGGCCGGATTCGTGCATTGCGACCTGAAGCCGAACAACATTCTGGTGGACGCCCGCAATCAGGTGAAGGTGATCGACCTGGGGCAGGCGTGCAAGGTTGGCACCTGCAAGGAGCGCATCCAGGGCACGCCGGACTACATCGCGCCCGAGCAGGTAAAGCGCGAGCCGGTGACGGTGCGCACGGATGTGTTCAACTTCGGGGCGACGATGTACTGGGCGCTGTGCGGCCGGAAGCTGCCGACGCTCTTCACTCTGCGCAAGACGGAGAACAGTTTTCTGGTCGACGACCAGATGGCCGCCCCGCACACGATCAATCCGGCCACTCCCGAAAATCTTTCCAACCTGGTGATGGAGTGCGTGCGCACGAATCCCAACAAGCGGCCGCACGACATGAAGGAACTCACCTCGAGGCTGGAGATCATGTATCACCGCCTCAGCCGCCAGCGCCGGCCGGGCGCGGCGTAATCGTTCTCACTCCGAGTCACTGGCCTTCGGCTCAACAGCATGGGATGAACACGCAAACGTAGGGTCCGCTTTAGCGGACGCGATTGTTCCGTCCGCTAAAGCGGACCCTACGTTTCAGGTTCAGGATGACAGATTACGCCCAATGATGCATAGTCATGTCGATGAGCACTGATGCCGTCGCCCCTCCCGTTTCCCCTCCCCCGCCGCAATTGCAGATGGTCTGGCCGGAGCATCTGCTCGCCGCGCCACCCGCGGTTGTCGTGCCGGATGGATACGTCATTCGTCAGTTTGCCGAAGCCGATTTTGCCGACTATCAGCGCCTGATGGCGATCGCCGGTTTCGACGGCTGGACCGAAGCCCGCACCCGCGAAGCCCAGAGTAGAATTCTGCCGCGCGGATTTTTCGAAATCGAACACCATGCCACGCTGGCTCTGGCCGCCACCGCCCAGGCCACGCACAACCCCATCGAACAGCACCCCTTCGGCGGAGAGCTTGGATGGGTGGCCGGAGATCCAGCCCACAAGGGCAGAGGCCTGGGCGCGGCCGTGTGCGCCGCGGCGACAGCGCGGCTGATTGCGGCCGGCTATGAAAACATCTACCTCCGCACCGACGACTTCCGCCTCCCCGCCATCCGTATCTACCTGAAGCTCGGCTACGTGCCCTTCCCGTATGGCGATGGAATGCGCGAGCGCTGGGCGGCGGTGAGAAGCGCTCTGCGCATGTGAGCCACCGCTTTGAACGTGGCATGCAACGCCGCGAACTACGCGACGCGTCGTCGCTCCTTTATTCGTTCCGCCTCAAG
>DAIOHQ010000300.1:0-5134 GCA_036744635.1 Tepidisphaeraceae bacterium
TGGAAGATCGGCGTGCGGCTTATGGCCGCGTACGCGCGGAATTGCCCACCGCAGGTGTTGCCGTCCGCAGGTGCTAGCGAACCAGGATCCAGCCGGCGCAGGCACAAAGCAGGCACAGCAGCGTCATGTAGAGCTTGGACATCAGCTTATCAAAGCTGCTGGTGTGGCGGGGGTCCGCGCTGATCTTTTTCAGATAGGCCATGCGCGAGGAGATGCTGCCGTGGAAGAATTCACCAGCGCTCAGCGGAATGTTGTTGACAATCGCCACCCGCTGCAGGGCGCTGGCAAAGATGGCAGCGCCGTGCGGGCCGACATAAGAGCAGTCGGCAGCCGCCCGCAAGGGGGCACCCGGTGGGCTGTCGGCAGCGAATCCACTGACCGACGGTTGCCTACTGCCGCCTGCGGACTCCTGAATCGTCCGCGCCGCAAACACGTCTGCCTGGCGCTCGAAGCGCCGGCTGAGAAACCCGAACAGCAGCAGACCCGCGGCGGTGCCGGCCACCGAGATGATCGCCCAGCCGGGAAGCCAGGCGGGAAATGGCGTGGCGTTGATCAGCGCCTCCACGCGATGGCCCGGTCCCTCCACCGCCAGCAGGATGATCGCAAAGAAGATGATGAACCAGGTCATGTGCCTGTGAACGACGTGGCCAAGCTCGTGGGCGAAGACGGCTTCGATCTGCTCATCGCTCATGGTCTCGATGAGCAGGTCGGAAAGCATCACATAGCGCACCTTTGGCAAGATGCCCATCACGGCGGCGTTGCCCATGTTGTGCTGCGTCCGCCAGAGCAGGATGTCCCGGCAGCGGACGCCCTGGCGGCCGGCCAGGCGCAGCAGGCGCCGGCGCAACGGCCCATCCGGGAGCGGCTCGGTCTGGAGCACGCGGCGCAGAATTTCCGGCGCGAAGATGAACACCAGGCCCACCGCCACGATCATCGCCATCGCATCCTGCCCCTCCGAATTCTCGCTGAGCTTCGCCCCCCCTTCGTGAGCGATACGGGCGACGGCGAACGTGAAGAGATCCCACAGCACGATGATGAGCAGGACCGGGATCACCGTGAACAGCACCTGCAGCCGCATCTGCACCCCGAAATAGCTCCAGAAGCCGGGCGAGGCGTGGATCGGCAGGTCCTCGTCAAGTTGGGCCAGCATATTCTGCTCGCGCAAAGCCCGGTCGGCCGGGTATTGCGACCAGATCAACCCCAGCCAGGCCAGCAGCGGCGGCAGCGTGCCGAGAAGGATTGAGGGCGTTTTGAATGTCTCGTAATTTCCCAGCGGGCCCAGGGCCTGCCGCACCACCCAACCCCAGTGCAAGGCAAACAGGCCGAACGCGAACCAGAGCGGGATCATCAGCCGCGCGGCGAACATCAGCTTGTTGAAATAGCGCAGGCTGCGGTGCAGGTTGGCCCCGGTGACCCGGCGGGCGAGCATGCGGCTCCACAACCCCATCACCACCACCAGCATCAGGAACATCGACAGGAACGTGATGAGGCTGGCGACCGTCCAGGAGGAATGAAAATCGGAGACAGCGGGCGTCGGAGGGTTCGCGGGATCCTGCAGGCTCGTCCAGAGCTCCCAGATCGAAAATAACAGCAACAGCAGAATGCGCGACACGTCTTGGATCTCCTCCGACTCTCCGGGTCTCCCGCCACCAGCGGCGGATAATTCGTACTGGTGGGTATAATAGGTCCTGCGCGCCGGGTAAGAAAGCCTCTAACGCGGCACGCAGTACCTATTTCGCAAAGGAGCAAGTCATGAAGGCGATTCGCGTGCATGCGTTTGGCGGGCCGGAAGTGATGAAGCTGGAAGATGTGCCGGATCCCAAGCCGTCGGCCGGGCAGGGGGGGCAGGTGGTGGTAGCGGTCAAGGCGATCGGGGTGAATCCGGTGGAAACCTACATCCGCAAGGGAATCTACGGGCCGAAGGAGTTTCCCTACACCCCCGGATCGGATGCCGCCGGCATCGTCGAAAGCGTGGGAAAAGACGTCTCACGCGTCAGCCCCGGCCAGCGCGTCTATGTTGCCGGGGCACTGAGCGGGGCCTACGCCGAGAAGGTCTTGTGCGATGCCCGGCGCGTCCATCCGCTGCCGGACAATATCACCTTCGAGCAAGGCGCGGCGATGGGGGTGCCCTATGCGACGGCCTATCGCGCCTTCTGGGTGCGCGGGCGGGCCCGGCCGGGCGAGACCGTGCTGGTCCATGGCGCCAGCGGCGGCGTCGGCACCGCCGCGGTGCAGATCGCCGTCGCGGCCGGCCTGACCGTCATCGGCACCGCCGGCACCGATGCCGGCCTGAAGCTGGTCCGCGAACAGGGGGCGCAGCACGTGCTCAATCACAAATCGGAGGGGTATCTTGCGGAGATACCCAAAATCACTGGAGGTAAAGGCGTCGATCTGATTCTGGAAATGCTGGCCAACGTGAATCTCGGCAAGGACCTGACCATCCTCTCCAAGTGGGGGCGGGTGGTGGTCATCGGCAGCCGGGGAAATGTCGAGATCACCCCGCGCGAGATCATGGGCCGCGACGCGGACGTTCGCGGCATGACGTTGATGAACGCATCGGAGGAGGAACTGCTGATGATCCACTCCGCACTGTCGGCCGGCCTGCGCAACGGCACGCTGCGCCCGATCATCGGCAAGGTGATGAAGCTGTCCGAAGCGCCGCGGGCACACGTGGCGGTGATGGAAGAATCCGCCCACGGCAAGATCATCCTCACCCCCTGACCACCTGCGGTGGGGCAATTCCGGCAGTAGCCGGCCAATGCACGCTCGCGTTGCTCGCGGAAGGCTGGGGGAAATGTACCTGACCCCTTTGCGTCCTCCTGACCCCTTTGCGTCCTCCTGACCCCTTTGCGTCCTCCGACGGCTTCGTTGCCTCCATCGCCGCTTCGACTGCTACCGGCTGGAGCGAAGAGAGTTGCCGGGCGGGTCTCGCAACCCGCTGAAGACTTCCTCCTTTTCACGGCGCAACCGCTGCAGCGTTTGGTAATAATAGCCGCTACCGCCGCCCAACGCAGGGCTCAACGACGACCACCTTCAGGCCAATTTCGCCAATGCGTGTTTGGCGGTTGCGACGGTTGATACAGCCTCACGTCCCCTGTGGCGAGTACTCGGGCAAGTTGCTGGAACGTCTCTGAACCGCTGGGCCATTCCGCTTCATCAACCACGTCCGGGTGATTCCATTCTTCCAATTGCAGAATCTGTTCCAGCTCCGGAAGTACGCTCACACGCCGTTCTCCGGGTGTGGCCAACACTTGTTCACGCGCGATGTCAGCGAGGAACCGGCACAGCTCAAACACCTGCACGCGTGGCGCCTGCTCAAGTTCGATCCCGCGGCGCGCGTAGTCGCCTACCGATGGCAGCGCTATGGCTTCGTCGCGCACGAGCACCGCATCCGCGTCTGCGGCAACGTACTCCATTTCCTCCGCATTTTGCCACGACCCCTCGTGAATAGGTAAGACAGAGCGATATTCGTTGTGCGGGTTGTCGGCAAGGTACGTCTCGTAGGCCTGTCGACTGACGTAACGTTCCGGGGGATCGCGGTCGTGCAGTCGGCTCGCGAAAGTCTGAATATTGGTGTCGGGTAAACCTGCCCGGGGCGAGAACCCGAACACCTCGATCGCCATTGCCCAGTCCGTTGCCGACCGGTAAAGGGAGAGCCGCGTCGCGGCAAGGTATACGTATCCATTGTCGAGCATTGGAAATGTGAACGCCTCGCAGCAACGATCAAGAACGGACAGGATTTCTTCAGGGTCGAACGTCATCGGAGGGCAACGCTTTGCGGCTAACCATTATTCCCCGGCACCCGGAAAGGGTCAGGCACCCGGAAAGGGTCAGGTCCATCTCAGCCGGTATTGTATCTTCGCCAGCGCACTTCGTCCATCAGAGAAGGTTGTTGCTCGGGGGGCTGTGTGGACGGCCCGTCGGGGGGTCGCGGCTTTGTCCGCGCACTTTGCGGATTGGGATTCCTGGCGGCGGCGGCCACGATTATGGAAGATGTACCGGACCCCTTTGCATTGTCCGCCGCCTTCTCAAGCTGCCCAAGGATGCTTTCCCAATCTTCGGGCGCGAGGCGGGAGTTACGTCCAGGCACAATGAACAGTTCCATCTCGCGATGAACTATGCGGAAGCTATTGAGCAGATTGGACGGTTCCGACTTATCGCGTACAACCGTAAATCCAGCACGTTCCTTGGCAAGCCGTTCCAATTCCGGATAGACGCGCTCGACCTCACCAAGGAAATAGAGTTTCCGGGTGTAGCGAGGCACGATGACGCGAACAGCAGTGAGAACGATAGCCTCGACCTGCCGGCCGGAGACATCGAGTACGAGACGGCGATTCGATTTCACGAAACGCATGGCGGGATAACTACTATTCTTCGGCGTTTACGCCGATTAACATCCGCGTCCGCGCGGCCGCTCACTTAATACAGCATACCATCTAACGCGCAAATTCGGCAAATAATGGACGGACGGAAACCGGCCGGGGGCGACGAGGGCGCGCTGGCATTCGCCCATCAGAGAAGGTTGTTGCTCGGGGGGCTGTGTGACGGCCCGTCGGGGGGTCGCGGCTTTGTCCGCGCACTTTGCGGATTGGGATTCCTGGCAGCGGCGGCCACGATCACGGGGAATGTAGCGGGCCCCTTTGCATTGTCCGACCGCAAGAGAAGCACACGGCCGCCGCGGTCCGCGCCACGGTGGGTTATGCGTCGCGACGGGTTTGCGGTGCGGTCACCACTTCGAAGCCCTGCCCCGAACCGAGAGCGCGCAGGATGCGTTCAGTCTGAAGCATGTAAACCGACACTGAGATCAATCCAACGGGCAGCGCGATCGACACTACCAGCGAGGCAGCCTCGAAAATCTGCGAGACCGTGCCGGAAAAGAGCTTATAAACGTTGCTTCCCGGTGTAGCCGGTTGAGGATTTAGATAGAACCTCTCGATGAACGAGACCACTGCGATGCAGATCGCCGTGAGCACGAATGAAACAACCGAAATCCAGAGTGCGCAGCGACGCATAACCATTATTCCTCGGGCACATCTTACAGCGTCAGGAATCATTGGCAAACGCAGGAGGGAGAGGCGGCACCCATAAGGGCCCAAGGGAGTTCCGCCTCTCCCTCCCGCACCCTCCCACTCCA
>DAIOHQ010000301.1:0-5132 GCA_036744635.1 Tepidisphaeraceae bacterium
GTACGTGGGCGAGGGGACCGGGAGTGGCATCGCCAAAAATGAGCGCTACACCCGGGGCGACCCCGCCTCCACGGGGGCAGTTGCTAATTGTCGACTCCTGCCAAAAATGGGGGCGGTGACGTCGAACACTTCATTCACTGTGGCGCCAGAAGACTACGCGGCAGCGCGGGAGATCGTGCGCCGATCCGTGCCAGCGGTCTATAACGCGGCCGTGCATCTGCCTCGCGAGAAGCGACAGGCCGTTTATGCGCTGATGGCGTTTGCCGAGCTGACGCGCGAGGCGATGGAGAAATCCTGCGAAAGCGCGCCAGGAGAGCCAGCCCCGGCCGGCGGTTCCTGTTGCTCCACCAGCGGGATTGATGAGCTGCTGGCCACGTTTGCCGGGCGCATCGAGCAGATGCAGGCCGGGGCGCTGAAACTGCCCGCGGTGGCGCAGCGAGATGCATCGCAGCACGTGCTGGCGGCGCTGGCGGAGACGGTGCGGCGCTGCCAGATTCCCGCCCAATATCTGATCGATTTCGCCGCCGGCTTTCGTGTCGATGCGGCCAATCGGCGCTATGCAACCTGGTCGCGCCTGGAAAAATATTGCTGGCAGCACGGCGGTTCGCTGGGCATGGCCCTGGCGGGAATTCTGGGCGTGACCCACAGCGATGCCGCGAACAAGCTGGGCCGCCTCGCCGTCGCGATGCAGTTCACCCGTTTACTGGTTCGAATCAAGAGCGACTGGCAACGGGACCACATCTATCTGCCGCTGGAGGACCTGGCCCGGTTCGGATATTCCGAGCGCGAGCTGGGAGAGGGCACAACTGATGCGCGATATCGGAAGCTCATGGAGTTTGAGGTGCAGCGGGCGCGGGAGCTGTATCGCGAGGGGGCACAGGCCATCCTTTGGCTGGCCGGCGACGGCTCGCGGCTGATGGTTGCCAACCTGACCGCGATGGGGCTTGGAGTGCTGAAGAAGCTGGAGTCGGCGGAATATGATGCGTCCAAGCGGAATGTGACGATCGCAATCCGCGAGAGGCTTTGGCGTCTTTCCGCAGCATGGAAGCTGGCGAAATGGAATCGGGGGGAAAGCGCTCCGGCGGTATTTACTTGAGATTTGACGTCGTTCAATGCCGATTCGCCCACCAGGCAATGAGGAGCAGGACTGCCGCGATGAGGAGGAGCACTTTCACCCGGCCCATTTCATGGGAGCGAAACGCGGAGCCTATGCCGCCGATTAAGTTCCGCTTTTTCGCGGCGTGCTCCAGTTTTGCGACACGGCAATTGTTGCACAGATAAACGCCGCCCATCTTGTACATATCCGAGATCGGGAAGTGCTTTTCGCAGCCGCCGCAGGGGGTGCGGGTGATGCGCTTCTTGGCCGAGTCGGCCGTGCCGCACTCGATGCAGAAATATTTGCCTTCGCGGTCCTTCATCCGTTTGCGGCCGGTGACATCCTTGCCGCAGATGCAGCAGGTCTTCTTCGTACTGGTGGTCTCGGGCGCGGTTGCGGTGGAAGTATTCATCATGGCTGAAGAGGAGTTGATGGTGTCGGAACCGTTCGAGGAGACGCGCGCAGGGGGACATTTGCACTTCCTCATCGACGGATCCGAAGGATCGCCGCCGATCGCCCCACCGCAGTCCGGACAAATGACCACAGTCGCCATGCGCATCGCTCCAATTGCCAGGCCGCGGAGCATCCGAAACAGAAAGTGGAAATTGCCGCTCCGCGTACAGATGCCTAACCCGGATAGATTATCGCCAAATCGGTGCTCAAAGGCAATGTCAATCTAGGAAAGTGACAGGCTGAGCTGGGAGATCAGAGCGATTTGGCCGTCGGAAGCCGCTGCCTGAGCTTTAGAACCGGTTCAAAGAGATCGCCCTTGGCTTTCACCCGGCGTAGGACGTCGGCGGCTTCAAAATGGAGCAGGCCGGGATCGCCTTTCTTGAGTGTACGCTTGCACTCATCCCAGGTGATCGGAGTGGAGACGGTGGGAGTTTCGCGGGCGCGCAGGGAATAGGGACAGACAGTGGTCTTGTGGGAATCGTTCTGGCTCCAGTCGACAAAGACTTTACCAGCGCGCAGGGACTTGCTCATGCTGGAGATGACCTGGTCGGGATGCTGGCGCTCGAAGAGGCGGGCAATGGCGTGGGCGCACTCCTTGGTCTGATCGAATGTCACCGGCGTGTTCAACGGGACATAAAAATGCAGTCCTTTGGAGCCTGAGGTCTTGGGGAAGCTCTGCAGGCCAAGCTCGGCAAACAGGTCGCGCATCAGCAAACCGACCCGGCAGCAGTCGATGATGCTGGCGGGCGCGCCGGGATCAAGATCGAAGACCATCATCGTCGGCCGGTCGATGTGATCGCCGCGGGAGAGCAGCGTATGCAGCTCCAGTGAGGCGAGATTTGCCACCCAGATCAGCGATGCAGTGTTGTCGATGGCGCAATAGTTCAGGTGCTCGTTATTCCCTTCGGACCAGACCTCAATCGTCTCGATCCATTCCGGCCGGTGCGAGGGGCAGCGTTTTTCGTAGAAGAACATGCCGGTGACGCCGTTGGGATAGCGCTTAAGCGTCAGCGGCCGGCCTTTGAGATACGGCAGGACCGTGGGGGCGATCTTCAGGTAGTAGTCGATGACATCGCCCTTGGTAAAGCCGGTCTTGGGGTAGAGGATTTTCGTGAGGTTCTTGACGTAGAGGGTCTTGTTGCCGATTTGCACGGGCGTGGCGCCGGGGGGAGCGGGGGCATTGACCGGTTTCGATGACGCAGCGCGTTTGGGCGTGCGAGAGGTTTTGGAAGCCGTGGGCATGTTGCGTTCGCGTACAGTGCGGCCGAAGCAAAATGGTGGGCGGCTACGCCCACCCTACAAACTACAACTACACATCTGCCAGCACAGGAGCTCAGACGCACATCACGATAATCACGCCGACTTGCGGCGGCGGCGCTCGTGATGGTGGTGCTGGCGGACCGGGGCGTGCGCGGTCGCGACGCCGGCCTTTCCGCGGGCCTGGGCCAGACTGGCTTCCAATGCGGCCATGAGGTCGACCGCCTTGCCCGCCTTGCGCTCCACCGGCGGTGGCGTCACCACATCCTCGCCTTTCGCTTTCTTCGCCAGCATCGCCTTCACGCGCTCCTGGTAATCATCGTGATACTTCTTCGGCTGGAATTCTGTCGAGAGGGATTCTATGAACTGCTGGGCGACCTTCAGCTCGCGCTCGCCAACGTGGACCTTGCTGGGCGCCTCATCATCGATCTCTTCCGCCGGCAGCACCTCGTTGCCGAAGTGCATGGTCTCCAGGCACAGCACATCCTCCACCGGCCGGATCGCGGCCAGATATTCCTTGTCGCGCATCACGAAGCGGGCGATGCCAACCTTGCCGCTCTTGGTCATCGCCTCCACCAGCAGCCGATACGGCCTGGCCGCGTTGGGGCCGGGCAGCAGATAATATGGCCGGTCGTAATACATCGGATCGATATCCGTCAGGTCGACGAAGTCGGTGATGTCGATGTTGCGGCTCTTCTCCGGCGCCAGAGCTTCCAGCTCTTCGGCGCTGACGATGACATACTGGTCTGGAGCGACCTCGTATCCTTTGACGATGTGCTCGGGGTGTATTTCCTTGCCGTCGGCCGGGCAGACCATCTTGCGCTGCAGGCGCACATGGTCCTGGTCGTGCAGCATGTGAAACGCGACGCGCTCTTCTTTCACCGCTGTATAAAGCTTCACCGGAATATTCACCAGCCCAAACGACAACGAGCCGGACCACATGGATCTGCGTGCCATAAGTCACCTCTATGCGGAAATTTTCCTGATCGTTTCCCGGACCACCGCCCGCGGGTTCTTGTCCGTGCGCAATCCCTTGAACGCCGTCTGCTGAATCTGCCCGCCCTCCGGCCAGCGCCGGTATTCGACTTCGATGACGATCTTCGGATCGACCCACGTTACATTTTTCCTGGCGATGCGGTCGACGAAAGGACTGTCCGGCCGGACGTGCTGCCGCAGCAAAGTGAGGATTTCGGCCGCGGTGGATTGGGAAAAACCGGTGCCGACACCCCCGGCGAAGCGAAGCTGTGGCTTGTTGCCGTGAGAAGGCACCTGTGATTCGTAATATCCCACCAGCAGCGACCCGAGCCCGCGCGAGCGGTTTTCTTCGGGCGTCCACCCGCCGACGACGAATTCCTGGCGCTGCACGATTTTGATTTTCAGCCAATTCCCTGAGCGCCGGCCCGGCTCGTAGATCCCATCCAGCCGCTTGGCGACGATCCCTTCGAGGCCCGTCCGAGTAGCGGCATCCAACATCGCCGTGCCCTGGCCGACATGCGCCGGCGACACCTGCCAGCTCGGCCCCATTAACGTCAGCTCCTCCAGCCTTTCGCGGCGCTTGGTGAAGGGCCGATCCATCAGCGATTGGCCGTCGAGATACAGCAGGTCGAATATGAAATAGAACACCGGCACCTGTTTGGTGAGCCGCGCCACCGCCGCGGGATCACCCACGTGCATCCGCCGCTGCAGCAGCGGAAAACTCGGCCGATCCATTTCGTCCAGGGCGATCACTTCCCCATCGAGAATTGCCCGGTGTGACTCCACCGCCCTCCCCAGCGCGTGCAGCTCCGGATACCGCATCGTGATGTCGAGCAGATTGCGGCTGAGCAATCGAATGGAACCATCCTGGCAGAACGCCATCGCCCGCACGCCATCCCACTTGAACTCAAACGCATACGCCGACTCATTCGCCGGCAGCGCCGAGAGCGTGGCGAGCATCGGATCGATGCGCGTCGGCATCGGTTGCACCCCCTGGCGGGGCGCGCATGTCGCACCCGGCCGCGATTTGGTGGCGGTTCGTGTCATGTTGACCACAGATAGTCACGTCTTGCCGTCCGTGACGTTGTTATTTGGGGAAATCCATTGCACCCATTGCGACAATCTCAGGTGGAGCATGGGGCGTGCCAGTGAGCGCAAATCCTGCGCGATCTGCGGAGGAGTACAAACAAGCGCTGACAAATGCGAACTTGTGCGGCATTATCCGATAAGTGAGTAGTTGTGCGAAAGAGGTGATTTGATGGCCAAAAAGACGACGCAGACCAAGGTGACGGTACTGCTAGCCCGACTTCCGCAGTTCGCGTGTCAAAACGCCCCTGGCGATAGCGCCAAG
>DAIOHQ010000302.1:0-5127 GCA_036744635.1 Tepidisphaeraceae bacterium
ATGGCTGGATTCGGGCAGGTGAGTACACCTGCCGCTCATCCAGCCATGGCAGACAAGAATGTCGGCCCTACCGATTCAAGGCAAGCTCGCCTGGAGCGTCACGCACCCCGCCGCACGGCATGTCCACTAATCCGCCGGCGCCCACGGCGAGAATTTCTGCTGCACTTTCCCTTTTCCCCGCCGTATCGCTACAATGGGTGAACCATTCTTCGGGCGATGCCCGATAGAATGGATTGCACGATGAGTGACGGCGAGGGCGGCCATAAATTCCCGCACCTTGCCAAGAGTCTCTTACCTGCGGTGCAAAACGGCGTCCCCTGCGGCTGCAAGCGGTGATTAGAAACCGGCGGCCGAAAGCCACGCTGAAAGACGAACTCAAAGGTCAGAACGCAGAATGCAGAAGTAATGCATGCGGCGTTCGGCGTCAGAGTGAGTCTTCCCGCACAAGGAATCGACTTATGGCTACCGATCCGCGTTTTCTGGCCGATTCAGGCCGCGAAGTCTTCACCGGAAACGAACTGCTGGTTAAAGGCGCCCTCGAAACCGATGGCGGCGTCAGCTTGATGACCGGCTATCCCGGCAGCCCGGTGGCCGGCTTCTTCGACATCTTGGGGGACCTGGGCAAGCTGCTCAACGAAAAGGGGATTCGCGCGTTTCAGGCGAATAATGAGGCGCTGGGAGTGGCGGCCGTGAACGGCTCGCAGATGGTGGCATGCAAGGCGATCGTCGCCTTCAAGAGCGTGGGAACGCACGTTGCGGCCGACGCGCTGGCGCTGGGGACGCTGGCGGGATCGCATCCGCAGGGCGGGGCGGTGGTCATTTCCGGCGAAGACCCATGGTGCGACAGCACGCAGGTGCCGGCCGACAGCCGGTTCCTCTTTGAGCACCTGCGCATGCCGGTGGTCGAGCCGGGGGATTCGCAGCAGCTCAAGGACTGGATCAACCTGTCGTTCAAGCTCTCGCAGGCGGCGGGGCTGTATATCGGATACGTGGTGACGGTGGCGCAGGCGGATGGGGGCGGCACGGTTGAATGCCGGCCGAACCAGTGGCCGGCGGTCAATACCCAGCAGAAGATCGCGCTGGATACCAGCAAGATTCCGGTGGATAAGACCGTGTTGCTCCCGCCGCGAAGTTGGCGCAAGGAATTGCAGACGGATGAGCGCTATGCCGCGACGATGGCGCGGGCGCGGGAGTTGGGGATCAACCGGATCATCTCCGCCCGTAGCACGGGCTACCAGCCCGTGCAGCCATCGCGAAGCGAGAGAATCGAAGACCGCTCCGCGGAAGCGCATGGGCAGGTTGCCCATGCCACGGTCGCCCCGCTGGGATTTATCGTCACCGGCATGGGCGGGCCGTATTTGCAGCATGTGCTGGCCGATCTGGGTCTCAGCGGGGTATTTCCGATTTTGCAGATGGGGATGAGTTACCCGGCCGACGTCGAGCTGGTGCGGGATTTCTCTAAGCTCTGCAAGAACATGGTCGTGATCGAGGAACGGCGCAGCTTCCTCGAAAAGAACATTCGCGACTCGGCCTTTCGATTTCTGCCCCACGACGATGCCGCCCGCATTGGTGCTTCGCTCTATGGCAAGAAATTTCCGGAAGTGCCCGGCCAAACTTTGGCGGGAATTCCCGACACGCGCGGCCTCAATTACTCCGTCCTGGCACAGGTGCTGATCCCGCTCATCAAGGCGACGGAAGAAATTCCCGCCGAGTTGCGCAATGGCCGGCTGACCGCGGAAATGGCCCGGTTGCGGCAGGCAAGCAAGCCGCGGTTGGACGTCATTGCAGAATCGATTGTCCCGCGCACGCCCACCTTCTGCCCCGGCTGCCCGCATCGCGACAGTTCTTCGGTGTTGCTGGAGGTGCGCAAGAATTTTTCCGATCCTGAATACATGCTTCGCCATCACGGCATGGGCCCGGTGGACATGGTGGCCCACGGCGACACCGGCTGCTACACGATGTTGATGTTCGCGCCCACCGAGTCGCTGATGCACAACTACAGCGGCATGGGCCTCGGCGGCGGCACCGGCTCGGGGATCGACCCCTTCATTACCAACAAGCAGATCGTCTTCATGGGCGATGGCACGTTTTTCCATTCCGGCCAGATCGCCATCTCCAACTCGATCAAAGCCAACCAGGACATCACCTACATCATACTGGAAAACAAGACCACCGCGATGACCGGCCATCAGGAGCATCCCGGCACCGAGATGGACATGCTGGGCAACCGCTCCTACATCCAGGATATCGAGGAGATCGTCCGCGGCATGGCCGGCACCAGCCCATTGACGGTGGCCAAGCTCTCCCCGGCCGACCGGACGGCCTACAAGAGCGTGCTCGAGAAGACCATCCTGAGTGACGGCGTGAAGATCATCATTGCCGACAAGGAATGTGGCATCACCCACCATCGCAAGGAGCAGAAAAAAGAGCGGCAGATCATCAAGGACAAGGGGTACCTGCCGCGCAAGACGCACATGAACATCACGCCCGAGGTCTGCGAAAACTGCCTGGAATGCACCAAGCAGACCGCCTGCCCCGGCCTGACAATCCTGCCGACCGATTATGGTCCGAAGATCGACACCGACTTGACCTGGTGCGTCAACGACGGCGCCTGCGAGCGCGTGCGCGTGAGCAACGACGCCGGCACCACCGTCAAACCCTGCCCGAGCTTCGAGCAGGTGACGATCGTGCGGCAGCGCCGGCGCAAGTACAACCTGCCGCACATGGCGCTGGATAAGTTGCCCGAGCCGGGGCACTTCCACGACATGAAGCGGGAGGGAACGATCTGGCGCGTCCACATGTCCGGCGTCGGCGGCATGGGCATCGGCGTCGTCGGCGCGATTCTCGTGCGGGCCGGCCATAAGGAAGGCTATCGCGTGCTGTTCCAGGACAAGAAAGGCCTGGCCATCCGCAACGGCGGCGTGTTTGCGCAGATCACTTTCGTCTCCGACACGCCGCAGGAAACCCCAAACAACGGACAACGGACCACGGATAACGGACAGTCCCCGACCACCGGCTCCATCCCCTACGGCAAGGCGGATCTGCTTCTCGGCATCGACATCCTCGAAGCCGCCCGGGCCATCGATCCGCGCGAGCAGTTCCGCGTGGCCTCCAAGGAGCACACCGCGGCGGTGCTGAACATGCACAAGCAGCCGACCGTTTTTGGGCTGCTTGGCCGGCAGGATTTTTCGCCCGAGCAGCTTCGCGAGGAAATCTACGACCACTGCAAGGCGGAACACTCGTTCGCGAAGAACCTTTCCGAGCTGTGCGAGCAGCGCCTCGGCAGCAAGCAGTTCGCCAACATCATGATGCTCGGCGTGGCCTTTCAGCTTGGGCTGATTCCGGTGACGGCCTGGAGCATCGCCTGGGCGATCAAGGATTCGATCCGCCGCGATCATCGCAAGAACCTCAAGGCGTTCAACATCGGCCGCAAATTGGCGCTGGAGCCGCGGGCCCTGCCGAACAAGCCGGCCCCCGAGACTTGGGAGCAGCTCGTCACCAACAAGATCCGCATCCTGCGCAAGAGCCGGCTTTTTGGCCGGGCCCATGCCAACCGCTTCGAGCAGCTCGTGCAGTGGTCGATGAAGCAGATGCGCGACCTGCCGGAAGAGGCCAAATTCGACCTGACCGTGCGCATCTACGACCTGATGCAGTATCAGAATGACAAGCTGGCCAAGCGCTACATCGAGCGCGTGCGCGACCTGTATCGCACCGACTCCGCCGCCCGCGAATTCAAGGCCACCATCGCCGCCATCTGGAACCTGGCGAAGGTGATGCTGATCAAGGATGAGCCGTACGTGGCCTATCTGTTGACCCGCCCGGAAAAGAAGCAGCGCGACATCGTGAAGTACGGAGTGGACGTCTCCAACGGCGACCGCATCGTCTATCGACACCACACCAGCCCGGAATTCAACATCGGCAAGCACCGCATCCGCATGCGCATCACCACCAGCGACTGGCAGCTTCGCCTGGTCAGCCACATGAAGTGGTGGCGCAAATTGCCCGGATGGCACAAGCGCGAGACGATGTTCCGCGAGTGGTACATCGCCCTGCTCGATCGCGTGAACCTCTCAACCGACGCCGGCTACGAGCAGGCGATGAAGATTCTCAAGGCGCCGGAGGAAGTGGTTGGTTATCGCGAGGTGCGCTATCCCAAACAGCAGCGCGTGATGGCCGAGATCGAAGGTGAATTGTCGCGCCAGGCGACGCTTCCGGCCGACGCCCGCGCCACCATGCTCGATACGCTGCGGGCGCCCAAACATGTGAATTGAGATCACCTAAGGCGATGTCGCAGGAAGCGTCGCCGGTTTCCGCGTCTGCTGCTTCTCGATGATCATGCGATCGAAGAATCGCCCCCCGCCGTTTAGCTCAAAGATCGCGGTGAGCACGTAATTGCGATCCAACCGAATCCCCCCATACGCCAGTTGAAAACTGTAGGTGCGGCTGGTCCGGTTCCAGTGCTGCTGCTGCGCCTCCAGCGTCGCCAGTGATCCGATCCAGGGATTGCAGACGCTGTCCCCGCGATCATCCGGATATCCCGGCCGATATTCAAACAGCTCAAAAATGACCGAGCCCATCGCCTTGGTTGGATCGGAAAACCGGTCCTGAAATTCCAGCAATGCCTCAATCCCATCCGGCTTGCCATCCCCGGTCCAGTCCTTGACCCGCGTGAAAATCGGATGAATCCGCATGGAAGCGGGCCCGAACATCGCCGACTCCTCAGCCGTGCGCCAGTGTCCGGAATTGGCGCACCCAGCCGCAAGCAGCACACACGCGGTCAGCAGCGGAAGAATCCAACGCATCGTCGGAGCGTACGAATGCCCCCGCGCACTGTCAATCCTCTCCGGGCCTATAATGGAATCGATGGGTAAGATTGCCGAGCATGAGCCGCCCCCCGGATTCTATGATGATCCATATAGTGCATTCGCAGACTTTTTGCTCGGGATGACATGCGCTGAATGCTTCGTCAGTTTTGTTCCCTCCGCTGGCGTCGACTCGCTTTGGCCACAGCATTGGCCCTGGTGTGCCGCGGTCGGAGAGGAGGCAAGGAAAGCGGGATGGGTTTTTCGCGACGATTGACCTTCCCCACAAATGGTGGGCGCGCCGGAAGGAGAGCATAATGCTCTT
>DAIOHQ010000303.1:0-5127 GCA_036744635.1 Tepidisphaeraceae bacterium
AGACACAGGTCTGCGAGTACGCCGACCTGTGGCACCCAAACTGACCCACTACCCGAATTTCTGCAACGTGATTCAGGAAACGCTCACCTGCTCATCCCTTCATTGTCGAAGGACGGAGCGTATGATGCGGCCATGCGCATGCTCTTGTCGAAAGTGCTTCTGCTTGCCTGGGGTTTGTGGTTCGGCGGGCTGGTGATGCTCTTCACCGCCGTCACCTCGTTGTTCAAAACCTTCGAGCCTGCCACCGCGGGGACGGCCGCGGCGGGAATCTTTCACCGCTTTGAGCGCTATCAACTCATTCTCGGAGGCGTCTGCCTGCTCTGCGCTCTGGGGCTGCGCATGCTCAAGACCGGGCAGAACGCCATCCTCCTGCTGCTGCTGGGAATCGCGACGGCTGCGGCGCTGGCGGAAGCGACGCTCATCGGCCCGCAGATGCAGGCGTTGCGCCAGCAGGAACAGACGCATGGCGAATCGTTCAAGCGCCGGCATGGATATTCGATGATGATCTATCTCGGCGAGACGGTGATCCTGCTCGGCGCCGGGATTGCACTGCCGAACCGTGTCGGCCAGTGAGACGTTCAAGCTCCGCCGTAGCACGGGGGTCTCGCCCGTGTCCTTTGGATCGGAAACACGGGCGAGACGCCCGTACTACGAGGAATTCGATCGTCGCCTACTTCTTGGCCGCCGCCGGCGCGGCTTCGGCTTCTTCCTCGACCCCCAGTTTCATCCATTCCTTCAGCTTCTTCAGTGCATCGGGAAGAATCTCCTCCGGCTCGGCCAGCCCCGGCAACCAGGCTTTTTCCCACTCCACCGTGATCCAACCCGTGTACCCAATCCCGCGCAGCCGCAGCAGGAATTTCTTCACCGGCACATCCCCCTCGCCCAGCTTGCAATAGGTCGCCCCCAGCGAGCCAAGCTTGGCATCCTTCACCTGCGTATATTGAATCCGGCTGTTCAGCGTCGGCACGCTCAGGTAGGGAGATTCGCCGATGGTCGCGGCGTTGAAGACATCCCATGCCGCGGCAATCGATGGATGACTCAACCGATCGAGAATCGCCCACATCTCCTTGGCCGACCGAAACGAAAGCTGGTTTTCCACCACGATCAGCACATCGCGCTCGGCCGCGTAATCCCCCAGCGGCACCAGCCAGTCGCCCAGGATCACGCCCGCCGACGCCCGGCTCTGCCCCGGCCAGACCTGGGTGTCGAAGATCTTCACCATCGGGCAGCCAACCTGCACCGCGGTGTCGACATACGTCCGCACCTCATCGGCCAGCAGCTTGTTGCGGCGCTTGTTGGCGGTCATGGCGACGGAACTGGCCAGACACGCAATCTGCACCCCCGCCTGCGCAAATGCGTCGCGGATGGCATCGGTCTCGCTGAAGAGGTTGACGCGGGTGAGGTTGGGCTCATCCAGAAAGCCGCGGATCTCAACGCCGTCGTACCCGTACTCCCGCGCCCGGGAGAGGATCGTCGGCACATCCCAAGTCGGGCAACTGATCGTGCTGAATGCAAACTTCATAGGCCTTTTGCTCGGTTAGCGGGAAAATTCGGGATTCACCGCAGAGACGCAGAGGACGCGGAGAATGAAACATCAAGAGCAGCTAACTAGCGCCTCTTCATGTTCATTGCTGAACCTCTCTGCGATCTCTGCGTCTCTGCGGTGAAAATTTTCCGCGTGAAATTTCTTGCCACGGCGGCGAAGCTAAGCCAACCGGCGGCGGCGGTCAAGAACGCCCGAGCCGCCCGCGTCCCCGCGTCCCCGCGTCCCCGCGCGGTCACACCGTCTGCGCCTGCCGCTTATGGCTTTGGGAGAACTCGACGGCCGACTTGATCAACCCCATGAACAGCGGCTGCGGGCGCAGTGGCCGGCTGGTCAGCTCGGGATGGGCCTGGGTGCCGATAAAGTAGGGGTGTACATCCTGAGACAGCTCGAGAATCTGCATGATCGGCTGGCTGGGGTGCTTGCCGCTGAAGATCATGCCATGCTCTTCCAGCGTGGCGATGTAGCGGGGATCGACTTCGTAGCGGTGGCGGAAGCGCAGGCGGATGCGCCCAGCGTTATCGAACAGCCGGCTCGCCAGCGTGCCGGCTTTGATCTCCACTTCTTTGCCCCCCAGCCGCATGTTGCCGCCCAGCCCTTCGATCGCCTTCTGCTCGGGCAGGATGTCGATCACCGGCTCGCTCGCGTTGCGCTCGAATTCCGTGCTGTTGGCCCCGGCGATGCCGCAGACGTTGCGGGCGTATTCGATCACCGCCATCTGGAAACCGAGGCACAACCCCAGATAGGGGATCTTGTGCTCGCGGGCGTGGCGGATGCACTCGATCTTTCCCTCGGTGCCGCGCACGCCGAAGCCGCCGGGAACGATGATCCCGTGGCAGTCGGCCAGTTCCCGGCCGACGTTGCGGTGGTCGATCAAGGTGGTGTCGAGCCACTTGATCTTGACCTCCACATTGTTGTGGACGCCGGAGTGCTCGCACGCCTTGATCACGCTGGCATAGGCATCGCGCAGCGAAGTGTACTTCCCGGTCACCGCGATGGTGACCTCCTTGCGGGCCTTGCCGATCTTGTCCACGAATCCCCGCCATTGCCGATGGTTGCGCTCCTCGGCGCGCTGGTCAACCCGGTCGTGCAGATCCAGCAGGGTCAGCACCTCCCGGTCCATGTTCTCCTCGTGCAGCGACTCGGGAATCAAATAGATGCTGCTGACATCGTGCATCGAAAAGACCCGCCGCATCGGCACGTTCGTGTACATCGAGATTTTCTGCCGCACCTTCTCGTTTACCGGATTGGTCGCCCGGCAGGCGATGATGCTGGGCATGATCCCCATCTCCATCAGCCGCTTGATGCCAAGCTGGGCGGCCTTGGATTTCTGCTCCCCCAACGTCCCGGGCTCCAGCACGTAGGTCAGGGCGACGTAGATCACCGCGCCCTCACCTTCTTCATAGGCCAACTGCCGGCAGGCCTCCAGATAGAACGAGTTCTCGTAATCCCCGACCGTCCCGCCCACCTCGATGAACACCACATCGGCATCGCTCTTGGCCGCCAGCTCGCGCAGCTTGAGCTTGATCTCCCCGGTCACATGCGGAATCACCTGCACATCGCGCCCCAGGTAGCCTCCCTCGCGCTCCTTCTTCAACACCGCCGACAGAATCTGCCCGTTGGTGGTGAAGTTGGCGGCCGTCAGGTCCTGGTCGAGCAGGCGCTCGTAGGTCCCCAGGTCCATGTCCGTCTCCATCCCATCATCCAGCACGAACACCTCGCCGTGGCGATAGGGGTTGAGGGTGCCGGAGTCGATGTTGAGATATCCCTCCATCTTGATCGGAGCGACGCGCAGTCCCTTATCCTGGATCAGCTTGGCCAGCGAGGAGGAGAAAATCCCCTTGCCCAGCCCGGACATGACCGTGCCCACCACCACCACGTACTTGTGGAACCCCTTGCGATAACCCGGCGGCATCGGAGTATAAAACTCCGTCTCCTCCTGGGATTGGCCGATCTTGGTCAGCAGCTCTTCATTGCTCATAAAATTCCTTCAACACTTGCGACGCATCTACCCGTCCCCGCGCATCCCCCTCGCCATCCAGATCGTCCCCGCCGCCGTCCCGACCGCTCCCAGCATCATCAGCACAATAAACCAGCGCAGCGGACTATCCCACCCCCCCAACTTCCACAGCGGCCAAGCCACCACCATGGTAATGACCAGCAGCGCCACCGCCACCACGATCCGCAGCCGCCGCAACAGCGGCTTCATGGCCTCTCCGCCGGCGCCTCAACGTACCCACTCCGGTGGGGCGGACATTCCAGTCCGCCATGGCTGAATGAGCGGCGGGTGTACTCGCCCGCCCGATTCCAGCCATATCTCCTCAACCGGACAATAATACTCATCGCAGCTCCGATCGCGCCCGCGCCGGGCCCGCGCCAGCGCGATGCCGCCGCACAAAATCGGCATACTGCCCCGGCGTGTCAATTCCGTGGCTCGCCCGCTTCACCTTGAGCACAAAAATCGGCCGGCCGTGCTCCAAAACCCGCAACTGCTCCAGCTTTTCCGCCGACTCCAGCGGCGTCGGCGCCCACGCAGCAAATTCCAGCAGAAACGCCCGCCGATAGGCATAAATCCCCAGATGTAAGTAGTACGCCAGCCCGCCCGCGGAGGTCTTAGGGGGGGTTCGTAGCACGGGCGTCTCGCCCGTGTTTGCTGCCATCACCACGGGCGAGACGCCCGTGCTACGGGATGCGCCATCAGTTCCTGACAACACCACATCCCGGTGAAACGGAATGGCCGAGCGCGAGAAGTACAGCGCCCGCCCATCCATCCCCATCACCACCTTCACCAGATTCGGATCGCCGGCATCCGCCCCCAAAGGAAACTCCGTCGCCGCCGTGGCCATATCCCACGCGCCATCCTCCATCGCCGCGATCAGTCCATCCACCACCTCCGGCTCGATCTCCGGCTCATCCCCCTGCACGTTGACGATGATCCCATCCTCCATCCCCCGCACGACTTCGGCAATCCGATCCGTCCCGCTCTGATGGCTCGCGGCCGTCATCACGCATTCCGTCCGAAACGGCCGCAGCGCCTCGACGATCCGCTTATCATCCGCCGCCACGATTACCCGCCCCACCCGCCGGCACTTCAACACTTGATCGGCCACATGCTGCACCAGCGGCCGCCCGGTCTCATCGGCGATCATCTTGGCGGGAAACCGGCTGGATGCAAAACGGGCGGGAATGACAACAGTCGCAGGCAAGATACAGTCCTCACGGGATGCGAGATCCCCCACCTCCAACCTGCCGCGCGACAATACCGGCACCCCCAGAACCTGTCAAACACGCCTGCGGCGAGCAGTTCCGCGGGTACGCGGCCAATACGTCGCTGCGCGTTCCTGCGCGAAAGACTGTACGAAGGATACGGGCCCTCCGGCTGTCTCATGGGAAAACTTTTCGGCCACACCAATAAGAAAAGCCCAGGAATAACCCCGCCGCCGCAGCGAAGCCCAGACCAAAGAGGACAGCGTAACCCCCTCGCGGCAAAACGTCTTCGGGCCAGGCTGCGAGCTTGAAGGCGTATGCACTTAACACTACAGCGCTACGTCCGCATCGGATAGGAGCGAAGTCGTGAGTTCTTG
>DAIOHQ010000304.1:0-5108 GCA_036744635.1 Tepidisphaeraceae bacterium
GAAGAGCATTATGCTCTCCTTCCGGCGCGCCCACCATTTGTGGGGAAGGTCAAAATGCAACGGACAACGGACCACGGACAACGGACCAATTTCACCTTGTCACCTTGTCACCCCCTCACCTTGTCATGCCGGGGGGCCAAGGTGCCTAATTTATCCAGATCGCCAGCATCGGTTGCAGAGAAGGGGTTGGGGCGTCCGATATGTGTTGCAGTCTGTCGATGCGCCGGCGGGGGCGAAGGGGCGCGGCGGCAGGTGGGGCGTGTGGCGATAAGGAGCATTTGTGGACGCGATGAGCATGGGAGTTCGACAGTTCGCGCTGCACGGGCTGGCCATCGAATTGGCGTGCGATGTGCCGACGCTTTCGGCGCGGGTTGAGCATTTGCTGGGATCGTTCGCGGTGACGGGGTTTCCGGAAGGTTTTTCCCTTAGCAGCGGGGTGGTGTCGCGGTATCAACAGACTGACGTGCTGCGGCATCTTTCGCCGACGGCGACGCGTGTAACAACGCCGGGGAATTTGCTGGAATTGTATGAGGAGGATGAGCGCTTCTGGCTGGTGGATGATCGCTGGGGGCTGGCGGAGATCAACTTGCTGAAGTCGCAGTGGCGAAGCTGGGTGCTTCCGTGGCCGACGGTGGATGCGGTCGAGGTGGAGGAGATGGCGATTCTGTGGCCCTTGGCGCAGATTCTGCGGTCGAAGGGATTGTATTTGATGCCGGCGGTGTCGGTGGTGCGCGATGGGTGGGGCGTGCTGCTGATATCTCCGTTCGGGCTGGAAGAGGAATTGGCGGCGCTGGTGGGGACGGGATACAAAATTGTTGGCCAGCGGTGGACGGCGATCCGTGAGGAAGAGGGGCGGATGGCGATGCTGCACGTGCCGGGGGAGGTGCGAAGGAATAGTCAGCAGACGCCCGCGTGCGGGCACCCGGTGGGCAGTCGGCAGTGGGCGGATGATTCGATTGCGCTGCCTGGCATGCTCGCTTCGGCGAATGCCGAGGCAGGCTGGGTGGATTTGATGGGGGAATATTTGGGGGCGCAGCGGAACCATGCATTTTGCGACGTGGTGGTGCGGGTGGAGCGGGGCCGGCGGCCGCGTTCCAGCCTGAACCAGGTGGACCCGCAGGTGGCGGCAACCGCGCTGCGGCAATCGTGGCCGATGGTCGAGTTGCACCCGCAGCGCCGACAGGGGCAACTGGCGGCCAAACTGGCGCGATATTGCGATGCGTGGAGCGTCCAATTGAGCGAGCGGCCGCGGGAAATCCTGACGATGCTGGATGCGATCCGGCGAAGCACGAGCCGACGGTTGAGGAGAGTTGTCGCGGCGGTGGCGTGAGGGCGGGCGGGGATGTTTGCCGCGATGCGGGGTCTGCAACTCGATCTGTCCGCGTGTAATGCAAGAAGTCGCGGGATCACCGCCAGCACGCACTCACATCTTAGCTCAAATCCCTGGGCTTAACCCCGCTGGACTTTTTTGCGATGGAAGTCTATTCATAGGCATGTCCTGCAGGAGATGCCATGGCATCGGGTACCATCGAACAGGTGAGCAAAGTTGCACGTTGGGGCAACAGCCTGGGATTTCTGATTCCACATGAAGGGGTCGATCAGCTCAAGGCCAAGGAGGGAGAATCGGTGAAGATGCGCGTCGGCAAACGCTGTTGGCGAATCCCGGATCTTTTTGATGTGTGCGGGGCGCGGCTATACTCCTGGACGCGGCAAGGAGTTTGAGGACGCGGCGAACGCGCCGAGGGAAGTTCAAGGAGGATGTTTTGGCTGCCACACAGGCCATCAGTTCAATTCGCGTCTCTGCCGAATTCGAGCCTGGCGACCGATTTGAGGTTCGGGGGCAGCTTCTGGCTGACGGGTCGGTCCAAATCAGCCTCCCGCCGGAAATTTCCGAGCTGGACCCAACTCCGAAGATCATTGAAGACGAGAATGGGGCGCGGATCGCATTGGTTCAGAAAAAGGATCGCTATGCGTTAACGTTGCCTGCGGCCGCTGCTGGTGTGCTGGCGGCGCCGGATGTTGAGGCGATCTGGCTGGAATACCGTTCTCCTGGCCGGTATTGCCTCATTGCCGGGCGGCGCCGGCCGGATTCGATTGGCAATGGTCCGGCGCCGGCGAAGGAGGCTGCCGGCGGTCATTCGAACAGCGGGGACATTGCTCCGACCACGCTGGATTTTGATCCGGCGGATATTCAACTCTTGCGCCGTCCGGCGACTTGCAACGAAGCGATGGAGTTCGAGCTGGGCATGCGCGCGGCACAACTGGCGACGCATCCCGGCTTTGAGCGGCTGATCTCACTGCCGATGGTCCGGGAGATGGAACTGCTTGAGCATCAGACCCGAACGGCGACGACCGTGCTGCGAAAGCTGCGCGGGCGGGCGCTGCTTTGCGATGAAGTGGGTCTGGGAAAAACGGTTGAGGCGGGGCTGATTTTGTCAGAGTTGCTGATGCGCGGCTTGGCGCGGTCGGTGCTCATCCTGACTCCGCCTTCTCTGATGACCCAGTGGCAAGGGGAAATGCGCCGCAAGTTCAGCATCGAGCTGACAAGCCAGGATGACCCGGCCTTTCGCGAAGGCGGATCGTCGGCGTGGGAAATCCACGATCGAGTGATCGTTTCAATCCACACCGCCAAGCGCGAGCCGCATCGCTCGGCAATTCTCAAGCGCAAATGGGATATGGTGATCGTGGATGAAGCGCACCACCTTCGAAATCGTGCGACCGAGGCGTGGAAGTTTGCAAGCGAGATTGACAAGCAATTCATTCTTCTTCTGACCGCCACCCCGGTGCAGAACAATCTTGAAGAATTGTTCAATCTCGTGACCCTGTTGGAGCCCGGCCTGCTGAGCACGCGCAAGGACTTTTCGCGTCGTTTTGTTTCCAAAGGCGACAAGATGACTCCAAAAAACGTGGACGAGCTTCACGCGCTTCTGGGCGAAGTGATGGTGCGCAACCGCCGCAATACGGTGGGGCTGCAATTTACGCGACGATTCGCCCGAACCGAAGCGGTTGCGTTGTCGGCGCCGGAGCGGTCGCTTTACGACGCGGCGGCGGCGGTGATTCGCGAGCGGCTTCGGCCGGAAAACAATTCGCCGGGGCTGAGCCGCATGACGCTGATCATGTTGCAGATGGCCCTGGGCAGTTCCGCCGCGGCGGCGGCGGCGATGCTGGCCAATCTGCTCGACAAGCCCATCGGGCCCGCGGCGCAGCGCGAGTCGGTTCGAGAGCTTTGCGCGCAGGCGGCGAGTCAGCCAAACGGCGGCGCCAAGGCGCAGCGGCTGCTGGGATTGGTGGAAGAATTTCCGGATAAGCTGGTGGTGTTCACTCAATTTCGCGCGACGCAGGAAATGCTGCGGCGGACTCTCAACGGGGCCGGGCATGACGTGGCGGTTTTTCATGGTGGATTGTCGCGCATGGAAAAGGAGTCGTCCATCGAGCAGTTCCGCGGTCCGGCCCGACTGCTGCTTTGCACCGAGTCGGGAAGCGAAGGGCGGAATTTGCAGTTCGCCCACGGCCTGTGCAACTTTGATCTTCCGTGGAATCCCATGAAAATCGAGCAGCGCGTGGGCCGGCTCAGCCGCATCGGTCAGACGCGTGATGTACACGTGTTCAATCTCGTCGCCGCGGGGACGATTGAAGCGGCGGTCCTTCATCTGCTCGAAGCAAAGCTCAACATGTTTGAATTGGTGATCGGCGAAGTGGACATGATCCTCGGCAATTTGGAAGACGAGCGGGAATTCGAGGAGGTGATCGCCCAGGAGTGGGCAGCCTCGGTTGATTCCGACGAATTCGCGGCGCGGATGGAAGTCCTTGGCACCCGTCTGCTGGCCGCCAAAACCGCATATTTCCGACAGCAGGCGCAGGACAATAAACTGTTTGGCAATCGGTTCACTCCGGAAGGATAATGTTCCGGCGAGGGGCGATCGCGCCGCGGAGATCGCAAACGAGTATGTCACGCACCATCGAAGAATCGCTCTCCCCTTTGGAACGTTTCCTCCGCGACTACGTCGAGGCGCGAGATGGAATCTGGGATGAGATCGAGCCGAAAGTATACGAGGCGCTGGTTGGGCCCGACATCATTCAAGTTGCATTTGATCCCGAAGCGTTGCCCGAGCATCCACGGGCACAGTTGGCAAGTCTCGGTTCGCCGTTGTTCGACCACCTGCTCTCCGACGCCGCCGACCGATGGAGTTCGGCCAGATTTTATCGCGTTGGATTGAACCTCCAGCCACAGCATCTGTCATCGCAACTTCGCCGGGCAATCACGCTTCCGGCCAATTGGGCCGCCGAAATTGAGCGGGTGCGTGCCATGAATTGCCCGCAGGCGATCTTCTGGTTCACGGCCACGTTCACCAGCGATCAAAAAGAACAAGAGATCCTCCGGGTTGGGCTCGATCTGCACTACGGCAGAGAAGTTCGGCAATTGGATGCACTGCTGGCGTTCAATCGATTGTCGGAAGCGCCCGAAGTGCCCTTGCCTGAAGCGCCGCATGTCGGCCTGGCGAGCGGATATGAAACCGCGCGGCGGCACGCGGCACGAAGCGTCGCCTCCCTGGCGAACGCCCGGCGGCGTGACTGGTCGGGAATGATCCAGAAGCAAATCGCCCGCATGAGCGGCTACTACGCCCAACTCCGGCAGGAAGCTGCCGAACAAATGGTCCGATCGACAGATGCTGCCGTTGCCGAAGCTCGCAGACAGTCTCGGCGCGAGACGATCGACCGGGAAGAACGATTGCGGATTGCCGAATTGCGTCGAAAGTCAGCGTTGCGCGTTCAAGTCAAGCTCTCACGTCTGATGATTGTCCAGCAACCCAAGCTCGTGATATCTCTGAAGGCGGCAACTCCAGGTCGGATGCCGATGGCCGCTCCTCTGGAAGCGACCTGGGATCCGCTTTCCAATTCGATGGAGGCCATTGCCTGTTTGCGGTGCGGTCAGCCGACGTTCAGATTTGAGACCGATCGCGCGGGCCTCAAATGCCCACGTTGTCCGATTCGATGAATGATCGCGGAGTATTTTGCGGATGGCTTCATCGCGTATGCGGCAGGGTTTACTTCAATGGGCCCGAGACGATTCGAACGTCCGACCTCGTCCTTATCAGGGACGCGCTCTA
>DAIOHQ010000305.1:0-5088 GCA_036744635.1 Tepidisphaeraceae bacterium
AGCTATTACCGCTGAAGGAAGGTCCGCGTTGAGCGGACGTAGCGCTGTAGTGTTACTTTGATCGCACCGACAGTGCCTGGGCCGATCCTTCGGTTTACGAGCGGCATTTTCCGGCGTGGATGGAGGCGGTGGCCGCCGCGATCTCCCATGCCCAGAGCCGGCCGGAGGTGGACCCGGCGCGGATCGGCCTGGTGGGGTTTTCCCTGGGCGCTTATCTGGCGATGTCGGTGGCGGCGCAGGACCCGCGGGTGGGGGCGGTGGTGGAATGCTTCGGGGGAATGCCCGACCGGATTGCCGAAAATCTCCAACGCCTGCCGCCGACGCTGATCCTGCACGGCGATGCCGATGCGGTGGTGCCGGTGAGCGAGGCGTACAAGCTTGAGGATCTGCTGCGGGCGCGGGGAGTGGAGTACGAGATCAGGATCTATCGGGGCGTCGGCCACGCCTTCACCGGCGCCGCGGCGGTGGATTCGATCACCCGCACCGCCGGCTTTCTGCGGCGGCACCTGCGGAGTGGAACCTAGCCCTCAAAGCCGTGCCGCCCGCGCCCGCGCCCGCCGCCGCAGACCGATTGTCGCCAGGCCGACCAGCAAGCCCGCTCCCGCCGGCTCGGGCACCGGGTTGCCCACCAGGCGCATGCGCGGCGAATAATTCAGCACGCTGCCGCTGGCGGCGATGTAACCGCCGGCGGAGACGGCGTTGGTCTTGGTCGAGGGATCGAGGCTGGGATCGATCCCGTCCACGCTCAAGCTGGCCGCGTTATTTCCGGCGTCGAGGCCGCCGCTGTGGCGGATGGTGATCAGCAGGTTCCCACTGGTGTACACATAAGGGGTGGTCAGGCTGATCATCAGCCACTGGTTCGCCACCGGGCTGATGGTCAACAAACCGCTGCGCCCGGTGACGGCATGGGTGTCGGTGCCGTCGAAGTTGCTGGCGAAGGTGGTGCTCAGCCCCCCCGGCGTCGTCGCCGCCGTCGTTCGCGAAAACTGAATGTCCCAGTTGGTGAAATGCGTCGGCCCCGTCCCGAGCACGAAAAACCCAATTTGGGTTATCTGCTGGCCGCCGGCCAGTGCGGAGACATCTGTATTCTTGTACACGTATTGAATCGTTTTCGCGGAGGACAAGAAGGGCGTCGAGGCCGCCAACGAATTCGTCCCGGAGCTGTAATCCGAGGGAACGGTCACCGTTGTAGAAGCCCCAGCGACCGCGCAAGACAACAGCAAGCCGCAGCCGACAATTAAAGAGAGCCGATGATATGTGTTCAAGATTTTCCTTCCCTCGATAGCCCTGGTTGACGCGAGAAATATAGCGGCAAAAATCGGCAACGCAAGCAAAAAATTTTCTGAAATTTAACTTGACAAAATCTAAACAAAACCCTAACATACATCCTCGATCATCCAACATCAGGGGGTTGCAATGGCAGTATTTTGTTGTTCGGAAAAGACGCGGCGCTCTTCACGCAATCGATGCCTCGGCTCACTGCACCGGCAGTTCCTCGTTGAGGATTCGTGTGCCGTCCAGTTCTTTTATGCCGGCGCGGACTTTGATTGCTGGGGCAGGGGGGGCAGGCGGGGTAGCCGAGGTAGGCGGGGCCTGGAAGCGGTAGCGCTTGATCGTCGAGTTGCCCGGGCCGAGGTTGCTGACCAGCCGTTCCTGGCGGGCCTGGCCCGGGAAGATGGCGAACGCGGTGTAGTCGATCGGCTTGTCGCCGTAGTTGGTGATGATCTGCTGCACCACCACGTCCTTGCCATCGCGCAACGCCATCGACGACATCCCCACATCCGACAGCCCGAGCGTCAGCGTCAGCGGCACGTTGATCGACGTGTTCTTGTCGGCCTGGATGAGAAATTCCACGTTGATCGTCTTGGGCCCGGCGAAGGAGTTGTAGGGAAACTCGATGGTGATCTCCCGGTCAAAGGTTTCGCCGGGATTGAGCGAGAAAGAATGGCTTGGCGGATTCAGGCTCCACCCCGCCGGCCCTTTGAGGCGCAGCGAGCCGCTGATCGCCTGCTTGTACGGATTATTGAACCGCAGGTGGCGGGTATGCGACTGGAAGCTGGATTCCACCAGCGGCCGGTCGAAGTTGACGCTGGCCCGAAGCTGGGCCAGCGGGCCGTCGATATCGATCAGAAAAATCGGCATCGGGCCGATGTCGAGCTGAAGCTGCCCGGAATCCCGCGTGTCGGCCGGATTGAGCAGGGGCGAAACGTTGCCCCACAGGTCCATCTTCAGCGGGCGCTCGCCGAGGTTGACCGGCAGATGCTTGGTTCCCCCTCCGCCCCCTCCGCCCCCTCCGCTGCCCCGATCCCACAGCACGAGAATTCCCTGGCCGGCGCGGTCGAAGAGAAACGCCTCGACGCCTTCGGCGATCGGCACCTTGCCGCGGAAGGTGGTGTTGCTGAGGGTGGAGATCAGCGTGTGCAGGATCAGCAGCATTTCCTGCGGCTGCTTGACCACGTCATCCCCGCTTTTCCTGACGGTAAAGGGAAGGGGAAGATCGATGCGCCTGGCGTCGGCCGCCAGGGCGTAGATGACGCGCTGGGCGAGATCGCGAATTTGCAGGTCGGGGGTGTACTTCGCTTCGTCGAGAAGCTGCAGGCTAAGCGACAGATTGTGGCCATCGCGCGACTTGAGGTCCTGCATGTACAGCGGCATCTGGCTGGGCAGAACCGACGACGGCACGGAAAGGGCGACGGTGGCCGGCAGCTCGCCTTCCAGCTCATACCAGGCCGGCCAGGGCATCGCCAGGTCAGGCTTCTGCATCAGCGAAGAAAATTGCTTGTAGACGGCGGCGTAGACCGTGCGCATGTCCTTGTTGGTGACAAACGCATCGGAGCCATCCGCGCCGAGCTGCCAGCGGTCAAGGTGATTGGCATGGCGGGCGATCAGCCCGGCGAGCTGCGGTTGCCAATCTTTGGGATCGGCCTTGAGAATCCGCGGCCAGGAAGGCTTTGCGGCGGCGGAAGCGCCAACGGCGGCCGACGTTTCCTTCGATTTGTCCTCTTCCGGTTTGAGCTTGTCGGTGACGCTCGGCGGAAGATCGAGCAGGCAAGCGGTCGGAGTGATGCCAAGTTCCCCAAGCCGTTCCAGCAGATGGTCAAAGGATGCGGAATCGAGCTGTTCGATGTCCCCGGCGGAACTCCAGACTGCCAGCTTGACCCGCCCGGCGGCGAGAAAGGGAAGGATGTCGGGGAGCTCGTTCCAGCCGTCGAAGGGAAGCTGCGTCGCGTCAACCCCGAAGCGGCTGTCCGGCCGGGTGATGCCTCGGTCGGCAAGCAGCACGAGATCGAGCGTCTGTTCGCCGACGAACTGCCCCTGGCTGCTCATGACCAGGGCGGCTTCGTACCAGCCTGGCGGGAGTTCGGGAAGCAGCAGAGCCATTTTCTTTCGCCCGGGGCCAAGGTCTTCAGCGGTGGTCATGTCCAGCGCCCCGCTGCGCTGATAGACGGATTTTCCCCGGGCATTGCGCACCACAAGCTGGACCGCCAGATCGTCGGTGCAGCGGTCGTTGACCACGACCTGCAGGCGCGGCGTGTCCCCCTTGCGGAAGATGTTTCCGGGCCGGTCGGTCGTCATCTTCACCTGCGGCACCTGCGAGACGGAGACATCATCGAACCAGGCACTGCCGTGGATGTCCTGCGGCCAGAGTGCCCGCTCACCGAGTGTGGTGGGGGAGTAAAGGTGGGGTTGCAGAAGCTCGAGTTCCAGAATCAGCGAGGAAGCATCGCTGCTGTCAGCGGCGAGCTCGATTTCCAGCTTGTGCCACGGTTCGTCGTCGGTCCTGGCGGAATAGGCTTCGGAATGTCTGGTGGTGTTGGCAATGATCCGGCCATCGACATCGGCCAGAGACGCCGTAAGACGAGCACGGGCGTTGGCGAGCACGGTCGTCTGCACGAAGGTCTCAATGTGATAATGGGCGCCGCGCTGCACGGGGATCCGGCCGGCTTCGTAGCGATAGATGAGCGACCCGCCGTTCAGATCGAATTTGAAGCTGAATTGCCCGCTGCGGTGGCGGTCGTCGGAAAGCCGGCCGTTGACGTAATGCGGCAGGCCGGCGCCGGTCGCCTTGGTCCAGTGCATGGGAATGTCTTCAGCATTGCCGAGCCGGCGCTCCTCAAAGTCCAGCGTGCGCAGTGTCCGGTCCACCTCCGGCGGCTGAGCGGGGGCGACGGCGGCGACCAGCAGAAGAATGAGCGGAAAAAGGCGCATGGTCCGATAATCTATCGGCTGGGAGGGGCGGGAAACTGTAGGGCGGTGGATTTGGCGGGGATTCTTGGTACAAGGCGGGGATGGATGAATGGGTGACGCTAGAGTTCGACGGAGGCAGCCGCGGCAATCCCGGGCCGGCGGGGATCGGGCTGGTGGTGCGGGCGGCGGACAAGACGCCGCTGGTGATGCTGGGGCGGTGCATCGGCCGGGCGACGAGCAACGTGGCGGAATATCGGGCTCTGATCACCGCGATGCAGGAGGCGAAGAAACTGGGGGCGCGCAAGATTCTGATTCGCGGCGACAGTGAGCTGATCATCAAGCAGATGCGCGGGGAATATCGCGTCAAGCACCCGGATATGCGTAAGCTGTTCGATGAGGCGCAGTTTCTGCTTCATCAGTTCGACGAGGCCAGGATCGAGCACAACCTGCGGCACAAGAACGAATTGGCCGACAAGCTGGCGAATCTGGCGATGGATCGCAAGGCGGATGTGACCGATGCCGATGAGGATGCGGTGAATTCGGTGGATGCTCCCGCGCCACTGGCCACGCAAGCCGGAGACCGCTTCCAATGCCCGCGCTGTGGCTGCGCCATCAAGGTGGAGAAGCCCTCCCCGATCCGCCCGCATCAGCTCAAGCCCTTCGTGTGCCAGTGCGGAAACAAGATGGGCTGAGTCGGATATCCGCGATGGATTGACGCGATGAGCGCGTCATCCGGCGATCCGCGTCAGGCTTTGATCTTGAACACAACATGTTGAGCGAGTTGCCGCCGAGAATCCCGAAGCTGCCCTAGCGGCGATAGGAAAAGTTGGTATTGGGTCAGGTTCAAATTTCCGGGTGCCACAGGTCGCGGTACTCCGAGACCTGTGCCGCCTAGCGACG
>DAIOHQ010000306.1:0-5051 GCA_036744635.1 Tepidisphaeraceae bacterium
GCAGGTGTACTCACCTGTCCGAATCCAGCCATACCTCCTCACCCCACCACAGCAATCAATCCTCCGCAATTCGCAACACCCAACATTTGCCCGCAAAGCCGGGAATGATTACCATTGACTCTTTACCCTGAACCAAACGCATTTGAGAGTCGGAGTTGTGAATCATGCGTCTGACTGACATCCTTAAGCCCCAAAACATCAAGGCGCCGCTGGCGGCCAAGACCAAGACCGAAGCCATCGGCGAGCTGGTTGCGCTGCTGGCCGCCAACAACGAAGTGGCCGACGCCAAGAAAGTGCTGGATGCGGTGCTCGAGCGCGAGTCCACCCGCACCACCGGCATCGGCAACGGCCTGGCCATCCCCCACGGCAAGTGCAACGGCACCGACCACCTGGTGATGGCGGTGGGCAAGGCCGTGACGCCGATCGATTTTCAATCCATTGACGGCCGGCCGGTCACGCTGATCTGGCTGCTCACATCCCCACCCGACAAAACCGGCCCGCACATCCACGCCCTGGCGAAGATCAGCCGCCTGATGACCATCGACAAATTCCGTCAGGCGCTGGCCGCCGCCCACACGGCGCAGGAAATTTTCGACATCATCCTGCAGCAGGAAAACGCCCTCGCGGTGTAGCACGATATTTCCTTCCTTTACGCACATTCCAGCAAGCATTTCGTCGCCGCACGAGCCTGCAAATACGCGCACCTTGATCCATCGCTGAGCAACAATCTGCAAATAATAATGATCGAAAATCGAAAGTTTTTGATCGAAAATTGAATTCTTTTAATTTCGCCCACGGCTTATCAATGGAACCGTTGCGACGCGTGTCGCGTGTTCGACTGGTTGTTTCTGAGGAGCATCATATGAAGCGAAGGGAAAGGGCGTTCACACTCGTAGAGCTGCTGGTGGTGATCGGGATCATCGCCCTGCTCATTTCCATCCTCCTGCCGTCGTTAAACCGGGCAAGACGTGCGGCGAAGACTGTAATGTGCGCTTCCAACCTAAGGCAAGTCGGTCTGAGCCTGATTGGGTATATGTCTGAAAACAAAGGCAAGCTACCGGTTTGGTCCTCCGCCTGCGGGGAAGGGGATCTCCAAACGAACACTGTCGTCGGCATGCCTACGGATCCCAGTTATTCTCCGCTTGTCCTTGACGCCAAATTCGACCTGGGACCCTCGCGTTCAATATTTGCCTTCATGCAATGGTTTGACGCGGTCGCCTGGCAAAACGGTATTCGTAAGAGTCGGGTTCAAGGTTTTCCCGATATGGCTAAGACACTCCAGGGCCGGGCTGCTCGCAACTATGATGTACTGAATGCCAGCCCAAGTTCCGTCACGAGCCAATCCGCTGAATTTCGAGAGCGCACCCAGATATTGTGGTGCCCGGCCGATACCCAGCAGGAGAATCCGTATCCGGGCCTGTCCGTTTACTGCTGGGCGACCACCTACGGCATGCCCACCAGCACTGCCGTGGGGTTCAACGTGACGACCGGCGCTAACATGGCTGGTCCGATCAACAACTTCGCCAGGGTCCGCAATGCGCAGGAGCTTTGCATGCTCACAGAAGGTGGACAGAGCTTTGTCTATGGAAAGTGCAATGCCAAGGAGAGCGACTTGCGATGCTTACCTCCCAACTATGGTAAGGGATATTCACCTCCGCTCGACAACTTGGCATCTGTGCCAGCATACTCGCACGCAGGGATGAACTATCTGTTTTTCGATGGGCACGTCTCGACCCTTCGCCAGCCCCCGCACGCTCTCGGCTCCAGCGCTGGCAGATGGAAAACAATCGACGGCGACATCATCACAAACACCGCCAATGACAAGGCAATGTTCAATGCCAAGTTCAGCCCACCGAACCCAACTTGGGGCGAATGGTGATACAGGATAGTGGCCCAGTGGAATTTTGATTTTTCATCGACTCGTAAAGTCGAGTAACCGGGCCCTTCCCTTCCCTTTAGCCCGGCGGCGCCCACCGCCGGGCTTTTTTAACCTCTTTGGAAGGAGGAAATCTTATGTTTGCTTCAAATTCTCCCGTTCGTAATCAGAAGCCACCATGCATCAAGCTAGAAAATCTTGAGCCTCGCGTATTCCTAAACTCTCCCTTTGCCATCAATCTTCTGAACGGCCTTCAACCAATGTTCCTGACGGATGATGCGATCTCGCAACTCCTTGGGCCGGCCGCAATTGTTTCAGGCTTTCGCACCTCCGCCTCACCTGATGCATCAGGAAATGGGATTGGATTCTGGTTTAGTGTCACTGCGGATGCAGACGCTGGAGGCACACCCGGAAATGACGCAGTTCCTGGATATTTTAGTTCGGCAAGCGCTCCCGATGGCACCTCGGCGACGGCAAACGTACAAACTGACGGTGTAAACGTCCAAGGATCTACTGCCATGTCAGGCAGCGGCGGCGCGTCCGCCCGGGCGTCGGCAGTGGGGATTGGTACTGCCGGGTCATTTTCGCTAGGTGGTGTCATCCCAGTGGGTACGGCATCGAATAGTTCTGCGACCGGCGGCATGGACTACGCCCCCGTCGTCGGCCCAAGTTACGCGCATTTTAATATTCAATCTCAAGGCAACGGCGCTACCACCGGCGCTGGCGAGTTCGCCTGGTATGGTCCAATTTTAGGAGGAGGCCCACTTGAGGTACAGGGCAGCTTGTATTCACGATCTTCAGGTAGTCAAGCAGATTCTGCGAGCGCTGATCTCAGGGGCGCACCCTCCGCGCCATCTACTATTGATCTCAACTCCACAACCTACGACGGCGGCTATGGATATACGCACGCTCAGTATGGATTTCTTACAGGTACAATCACGGCAGGAACCAACCCCCTTGCAGCCGCTGGAGGAACGGGTGGCCTCACGGTGTTGGGCAAGAGCACCCTCCAAGCCGTCGGACCTCGGTATGCTGTTGGGCAAAACTCTCTTGAGGTTCCCGATGCATCTTCCCTGTTTGGTGCCACTGGCGCGGCAGCAGGTGGTACCGGAAATGGAGTCAGCAATTCCACGATCGGCCTCTCAAATGCTACAGCGCGCGACAACGCCTTTGCGTCAATCAATGGGATGGCTCGCAATGATGCGATTGCGACGGGCTATGACGTCTATGGCAGTGTCACCGATTTTGACAGCGCCACCGGTACGATGACTTCCGACAATAACAATTTATTGGCTGGCCCTGCCGCCAGCTGCTCCTCCATCTTCAACCTCGGCATCACGGGCACCTCTCCATCAACCGATGCATCCCAGCAGCATTCTGAGGGACGGATGTCCGCTTCCGCGATCGCAACGGCCGGAACAGTTTCCAATCAGGGAAGCCTCAGCAGCGCACGCGGCGGCAATGGTGCGATCACGTTCTCTGGGTCAGCGCCAGTAGTGACGGCAATTCCTTCGTATGTCAACGTCAGCGGGAGCTTATCCACGTCCACCGCCCCGGTCCAAAATACATCCGCGACCACAACATTGAACCTCAACGGGGCATCTTCCTCGCGGACCGCCACTATTGCCTCGCAAAGCGCTGCCGGCGGGCCATCTGCGGGAAGCACCGCTCTGAATGCGAACAATTCGGCCACTATTACCGTCGGTGGCGCGGCCGTCGCCGCTATCTCCACCGACGGCACGGTACCCGCCGGTAGTTCTGGCACGAGCAGCAGTACGAACTCCGTCACCGCAGAAACGGCCCGTGCCGCCGCGTCTGCGCAATCTGACATCTCCGGGAGCACGGTGAATGCGAGTTTTGGCGGAACCGCGATGGACAGCACGGCGGGAATGGGACCCGTGGCGGCCGTCGGCGATCTCACGTTGGGCCTGAGTGCCGCACCGGGTTCCTATGTGGACGTGACTTTGACTATCGGACCGGACGCCAATCGAGATGGATATGCCGACAGCACTGCATTTTCCGGACATTACCGATGGGATGTTACTTCAACCGGCAACAGCATTACTCGGTCAGGTTGGAGCGCTGCTGACTTCCCTGATCCCAGCAATGGCGTGGCTAGCTTAGCAACGCGTAACTATTCCATCCCCGCGGGACCGACCGATGCGCTCGTGATCAAATTTATTTACACATCGCAGGTATTTGGCACAACGTCCATCGGCAGCGGTACTCTCAACTATGTCGCATAATTCGTGATTTAATGTGCCCTTCCCTTCCCTTTAGCCCGGCGGCGCCCACCGCCGGGCTTTTTGCTGCGCGCGGGAGTGCGTGCAAACGCGCGCACGACAATCCACTCAGTATGCGCATTCATAAAAATGCCACGCATCTACCATGCGGGGCCAGCTCGTTCGATATGTGCATGGATCAACCGCAAAGCCCATCACACCGCCAGCGAGCAATCCAGATCGATGCTGGCGTGGTTGCGCTGCGTGTCTGATGAGCAGCCGAAGGCGCCGATGCGCCCGGTAATCTTCTTGAGGAATTCGTCGGCGGTGTAAGCGCCTTTGAGCAGAAAGTCGTCAGCGCCGAACGCGCACACCCGGCGGCCGAAGGTGGGATCGGAAATGCCGCTGACCACCACCACCGGAACTCCGCCGCATCCGGGGATGCTGCGCAGCAGGCGGATGAATTCGATGCCATCCATGTGCGGCATCATCAGGTCGAGCAGCACCAGGTCGATCGGCTCACGGCGAAGGATCGGCAGCGCGGCCATCCCGCCCGATGCGGTGAAGACATCAAAGCCGCGCCCGCGCAAAATGCGCGCGGTCAGTTCCAAGGTGGCCGGCTCATCGTCGATGATCAAAATCGTGCTCATAAGTGCTCCACGAAAGTATCGCCCGATGCTGTCGTATCAAACCGCCCTGAAACCGGGAATGTAATTTTCGATCAAAAACTATAAATTTTCGATCATCTTATAACCAACTTATTTGCAATAACTTATGGCAGAAAATTTTCAGGCTTCTGGAAATCGCCTTGCAAGTGTACGATATTCGTCGATGAAGCCCCTCGAGCCGATCTTCCCTAAGCCGGATGTCGTGCAGCACATGTTGAACCCGCAGCCGATCCTGGCAGGCATGGGAACAGCGCCGCGGGGGTGCTGCGTGGATCGGACGGATGG
>DAIOHQ010000307.1:0-5022 GCA_036744635.1 Tepidisphaeraceae bacterium
CCCCCGGAGTACCGGGAGAGGGAGTAGAAGGTGGGGCCGCCACAAACAAGAGTTAGACCCAAAGGATTCTGTGTTACTGTGCCGACGATGGCGCTGAATCGAAAGCAAAATCTTGCGGGGGCCGATGAGTTGCTGTTGCGCCCTATGGTGCTGCTGGGCCCGCGAGTATTGGCCGGGGCGCTGGCGGGCATCGTGCTGTTGGTGTTCTTGCGCGCCTGCAGCGGGGAATTCAGCGTCTGGGATGATCTGTACAACATCACCGGCAATCAGTTCCTCAATCCGCCGACGTGGCAGGGCCTCGCGCATTTCTGGCGGCAGCCGTACGTGCGCATGTATATCCCGCTGACCTATTCGGCGTGGTGGGGCCTGGCGCATGTGGGAAGACTGGATGCGCCGGACCTGAACGGGAATCTGCTCAACCCGTGGCTGTTTCACACGGCGGTGGTAGTGCTGCACGTGGTGAATGTGCTGCTGGTTTTTGCGATTCTGCGCAGGATCGTGCGGCGCCAGGGGGGGCCGCTGGCCGCGGCGCTGGGGGCGCTGGTGTTTGGATTGCATCCATTGCAGGTGGAGCCGGTGGCTTGGGCGACGGGGTTGAAAGATACGCTGTCGGGTGCGCTGGCGCTGGGGGCACTGTGGCAATATCTGCTTTTTGCTGAAGCAGGAGAAACGGGTGCAAAGAGCTCGGCGCGTCGCGGGCATTACTGGATCGCCACTGCCCTGTTCGTCCTGTCAATGCTGGCCAAGCCGACGGCGGTGGTGCTGCCGGCGTTGGCGGCGGTGCTTGACTGGCTGGTGGTGCGGCGTCGGCCGGGAGCGGTGGCGCGCGATCTGGCCTTGTGGGCGCTGCTGGCGATTCCGTGCGTGGTGTGGACGAAGCTGGCCCAGCCGGCCGCGGAGTTCATGGCCCCGCCGCTGTGGAGCAGGCCGCTGATCGCGCTGGATTCACTGGCGTTCTATCTTTTCAAACTCCTCTGGCCGGCGCAATTGTGCATCGATTACGGCCGTTCTCCGGCATACGTGCTGCGCCATCATGATCTCTACTGGACCTGGATCGTTCCGACGGCGCTGTGCCTGGGATTGCTGGCGGCGCGCAGCCGGCATCTGCTGGCGGGGGCGATGCTGTTTGTCATTCCGCTGCTTCCGGTGCTGGGATTGGTCACCTTCGTGTTCCAGTTTTATTCGACGGTTTGCGACCGGTATGTCTATCTGTCGATGCTGGGGGTGGCGGTGGCGGTGGCATGGCTGATCGACCGCTGGCCAAGGCGATCGGTGATCGCGGCGGCGGGGGTGCTCGTTGTCGTGCTGGCGGTTCGCAGCGGTTTGCAGGTGCGCTATTGGGAGGATGACACCGCCATCTTCGAGCACGTTCTGGACGTGAATCCAGGCAGTTTTCTGGCGCATAACAACTATGGGCTGGCGATCACGCATGATGCCGAGCGGCTGGAGATGCTGCTGAGGAAACCGGAAGCCGAGGCCCGCCTGCACGAGGCGCTGGGACACTTCGAAGCTGCGATTGCCGGCAACCCGAACTGGGACAAACCATATGACAATGCCGCGCGGATCTATGCGCATCTGGGCGACCATGCCAGGGCGATTGAGTATGAAAGACATGCATTGGAGCTGGGGTTTGCGCTGCCGCCGGAGTTTCAGCGAAGCTATGTGCCGATGCTGAATTTCCTTGGCAGACAGTACATGGCGGCCGGGCGATATCGGGAGGCCGTGGATGTTTTTGAGCAGGCGATGAAGCCTTCCGGCGGGGATAGCGGGGCGAGTGATGCGCGGGAGGGTCTGGCGGAGGCTCAGGCGAAGCTGGAGCGGAGTGCATCCACAACTCAGGCGAATGAATGAAAGGCGTGAACACCAAATGGTCAGCGCCGCTTCTCAGTGCCTGATATCGCCGATGGCTACTTCGCTGTGCCAGCCCATCCAGGACATGCTGCGCACCACGCGATCGTCCACCTCGAGCGGCTTGACGGCCACGAGATTTCCATCCTTCACGGCATCGGTCTTGCGCTCGATCTGGCGGCGGGTCAGCTCCGCCCGCAGTTCCTGCCGGCGGGCGGCGTGTTCGGGAACATTGGCCAGGTCGTGCAATTCGGTCGGGTCTGCCTGCAGGTCGAAGAGTTGCTCCTGGCCGGCCTCGACGTAATAGATGTACTTCCAGCGCCCATCGGTGAGGGCGAGATAGTCGCAGGGGGCGAAGTTGCCGAACCAGTATTGGTTCTGGGCTTCCATGCCCTCGACGTATTTCCTTGGATTTGGGATCTGGCCGGAGGCGAGGGCGAGCAGGTCGATTCCCTCGCAAGGGGCGGGCGGCTCGCCGCCGGCGGCGCGGATGAATGTCGGCATCAGGTCTATGTGGGTGACGGCGGTCGGGCAGACCGTGCCCACCAGCATCTTTTGCTCCTGCCAGCTTCGCGGCGGGCAGACCACCAGCGGCACGTGCGCGGAAGGCTCGTGGAAGAAGCTTTTGGCCCCGGCGCCGTGGTCGCCCAAATATTCGCCGTGGTCGGAGGTGTAGACGATCAGGGTGTCTTTCAGCAGATCCAGGTCGGTGAGGATCGCGAGGATTCTGCCCATGTTGAAGTCATTCTGGGTGATCAGGCCGTAGTAGGCGGAGCGGGCTTCGCGGATGACCTCTGGGGTGAGGCGGCCATATCCCTGCATCCTGGCGAAGCGGGCGAAGGCGTGGGGGACGTTTTCTCCCCTGGCCCAGTCCCCCATCACCGGCTCGGGGATGGCGCAGTTGCGGTACATCGAGTAATAAGGCTCGGGCGGGTCCAGCGGGGGATGGGGCTTGGGGAAGCTGCACCAGAGGAAAAATGGCGTTGAAGGGTCCCTGCGGTAGCGGATGAAGTCGACGCAGCGCTCGGCGATCCAACTGGTGAGCGTCAGCGCCTCGGGGACGGTGGACATGCCGGGTACCAGCTCATTCTGGCCAAGGCCGTGGCGCATGGGCTGCAGGGGATGGCCGGAGCGCTCCATCTGGCGGTAATAGACATCCGGAGTGGTGATCTCATCGAAGCCGTAGCGCACCTGCGCCTGGCCGACGTGAAATTTTCCGATCAGGGCGGTTTGGTAACCCAATCCTCCGAGCACGCCCGGCATGGTCACCTCGTCCGGCCGCACCGTGGGTTGGCGCGAGAGGATTCCCCCGCGGCCGGCGAAGGTGCTGCGGCCGGTAAGCATGGAGATCCGCGCCGGCACGCAGGTCGGGCAGGCGGTGTAGGCCGAGGAAAAGCGAATCCCGCGGGTACACAGGGCGTCGAAGTGGGGCGTGCGCAGAAAAGGGGGCTGCATTGGCCCGCAGGTATCGTGCCGCTGCTGATCGACTGTCACCAAGAGTATGTTCGGTCGCGTTGCCATCGATCTTCTCCATGCGCGCTGGGTACGCGGGGCATATCAGGGCGACGCGGACTATCGTAGCGGGTTGGGTTTGCTTCGCCAGATGGGTGAATGCCCCCGGCGCAGGAAATCGGACAAAATTCTCCGAAGGGGCTTGCAATTCAGGAGGGGAGTGGTATGGTTTGTTCAGCCCTCGGGCGGCTGCAAAGCCAGGTTGAGCGAAAGCTCGGCCAATGGGAAGGCGGTGAAAACCCGCCACGGACGCGCCGCTGTAAAGGACATTTGTGACTCGCTTCAGTGCCACTGCCGGCGATGGCCGGTGGGAAGGCGAAGCGGGGATCGTCCTGAGTCAGAAGACCGGCCTGCAGGGTGTCAGGCTCGACAACGTGTTGAGCTTTTCGGATTCGTCCTCGCGAGATGGGACGGCCGGGATTTTGACAACCTGCGGGAACGGCGGCTTTCGCGACGCGGAAGCGCCCTTCTTTCGAGCATTGTTCAAAGACCCTCGGCCTTGCCCGGCACAATTTTGTGCCCCGCGCGGCCGAGGGTTTTCTTTTGGGGCCCGCGATTGGCCCCGCGGCAATGCCGCAAGGAGAAGGTATGCGTTCCATCGGTCAAGGGGTGAAAGTATTGCTATTGGCGGCGGCCATTCCCGCCGTTTGCCAGGCGTCGTATCAGGCGCCGGCGGGGTACACCAAAGTGCCGTTGAATATTACGAGCGGCGCCATGGCCGTCAGCAGCACCGGCCGGCTGGTGACGGTGGACACGGATTTCGGCAGCAATTCGCTGCAGGTGAAGCTGTATGACACCTGGCAAAATGGCCGCACGCTGCTGAAGAGCGCCACGTTTACGCCGGGCGGCGGCACGCCCTTTTCCAGCACGCCGGTGTTTGTCGACGACAACACGGTGATTGTGGGGGACAACGGCGTCACCGGAACCATTTATTCCATCGACTTCAGCGCGGCCAATCCTGCCTTTGGCGCTCCTTTGGCGACCAACAATACCTTCCCGTCCGTCCAGGGCCTGGGACTGACCGCCGACAAGTCCGCGGTTCTCGTCTCCGGCGACACGTTCGATATCAACAGCAACCCCGTGCTCTATCTCAAGAAGCTGGTGCTCTCCAACAACGCCGTCAGCACGTTCGACAATACCGGCAACAACGGCTCGGGCTCTGGCTATCCCGGCGGGACGGGCGCCAGCAACGGCGGATCGAATATCCAACTTGACAGCGACGGCAACCTCCGCTATTTCGGCGCCAGTGCATTGACCAAAGTAGTCTCCCTGTTCGACAGCGACCCCAATGCCTTCGGCGCGTATGGAATCGCCTTCGAGCCCAACCCCGGCACGACGGCGTATGTCACCACCGGCGGATCGATCACCAAAGTCGCCGGCATCGACGACACGTCGCCCACCCTCAGCGCCTTCGGCACCGGCGGAGGTTTCCTCGCGGATATCTCCTACGCCGGCGGATTGTTCCGGGCCAACACGCCGGGCGATACCGGGGCGCTGGTTGTCAATGATGGGTCATTCAGCTCGCCGGAATTCTTCGCGATTGTGCCTGCACCGGAACCGGCCGGGATGACTATCGTGCTGATCGGTGTGGCATCGCTGGCGCTGCGGCGTCGCAAGGAGGCGTAAATGACGAGGCATTTTACAAACCGTGTATCGGCGCTG
>DAIOHQ010000308.1:0-4987 GCA_036744635.1 Tepidisphaeraceae bacterium
TGAAGAGCATTATGCTCTCCTTCCGGCGCGCCCACCATTTGTGGGGAAGGTCACATGCAACACCTCGATTTCATTTGGACAGATGATACTCTTATGTAGGGTGGGCGTACCCGCCCACCGTTCAGCGGGCAATGGGTCAGTTTGAAATTTCCGGGTGCCACGGGTCGCGGTACTCCGAGACCTGTGCCGCGTAGCGACGCGGTAAGACACAGGTCTGCGAGTACGCCGACCTGTGGCACCCAAACTGACCCACTGCCGTTCAGCGGTGATGGTGGGCGAGTGCGCCCACCCTACAAATTGCCCCGTTAAGTGGGTGAATTATGGAAAATACCAAACCAAGGCGCGTTGCTCGAACGCTTACCCAGCAGCAGCAGCGCGCCCGGCTCGAGCGCAACCGGCGCCGGATCGCTGCGGAACTGCCGGACTTGGCACAGCGCGACCAGATGCGCAAAGAAGCCCGCGATGAACAAACGCTGAGTGGCGAGCTGCGGCGGGCAATCCATGGCAGCCGGTTGTCGCTTGCCGACCTCGCGGGCAAAGCGGGAATCCCGCCCCTGGCGCTCGATGAGTTCCTGACCGGCGAGAGAACCCTCCGATCAGATGTTCTGGACCGGCTGGCCAACTGCCTGGGTTTTCAACCAGACGTGTAAGCCGGTATTTCTCCCCGCGATGGAGTCTGGTGCCAGGACCACAGGAAAAGATTGGCCCACGGCCATGACACGCGAATCCGCTTCCGCAGTCTCGGCCCGCGCTGGTGCACGACCACCGGCCGAGCGAACGGTTCGCAGGCGAAACGCAACGGCCGCGTTTGCCCTCCATGCGGCGCTTGCTGGCCTTGCGCTGCTCAGCCTCGGCCCTTTTTTCTGGCTGCTCTGCGCCGCCTTCAAGGGCGGAGAGGATTTGTTTTCCTCGCTGTTCCTGCCGTGGGGGCATCTGAATCGCCTGACCCTGGACAATTTTCGCGCCCTCTTCGCCGAACAGCCCTTCGGGGCGTGGCTGGTGAATTCACTTTTTCTGGCCGGACTCAACACCGCCTGCGTGGTCATCCTCAGCAGCATGGGCGGCTTTGCCCTGGCCAAGTACCGCTTCGCCGGCGAGCGCGCGATTATGACGGTAATGCTCGCCACCATGCTCCTGCCGGCGCAGGTGCTGCTCCCCGGCAGCTACGATCTGATGTATCGCTTCGGCTGGCTGGATTCCTACGCGGCCATCCTCGTGCCCGGCGCGGTCAATGTCTTCGGCATCTTCCTTTTCCGCCAGGCGATGCTCGGCGTCCCCGATGAATTGCTCGATGCCGCCCGCGTCGATGGCTGCAGCGAATTGCGGCTGTGGTGGGAAGTCGCGCTGCCGATCGTCCGCCCCATGATCGGCGCCTACACGCTCCTCAGCTTCCTGGCGAGCTGGAACAGCTTCATCTGGCCGCAGATCATCCTGCAAAATGAGCGAAAATATACCCTCCCCATCGGCCTGGCCAACATGATGGGCCTGCCGGAATATCAATCCCACTACGGCGTGCTCATGGCCGGCACCCTGCTGAGCATCCTCCCGGTTGTCATCCTCTTTTTCGCCCTGCAAAAAGAGTTCGTCGCCGGCCTCACCTCCGGCGCGGTGAAGGGGTGACATGCAGCGCGATTCTGGAAAAAACAATCACGGTCAGCCACCCTGCGGTGGTCAAAAGCTGTCAATCTGAGCGGTACTCCGCGAAGAATCTGGGATCGAACCTTCCAAGCCAGATCCTTCACCGAATACAGTTGCGCTGAAAGTCCTCTCAACGTAGGGTCCGCTTTAGCGGACGGGACAAATGCGTCCGCTGAAGCGGACCCTACGTTTGCATGTTCGTCCCATGCTGGTGAGCTGAAGGCCCATGACGGGTTCAGGATGACACCTTTCAATTATTGAACGTCGCGATTGAAGTTCTACTTCCCCTTTCCCGCATACGGCCCCACCCCCGCCTTTTCATAGATCATGTTCAGCACCCGCACCACCTTGCGCTCCTCTTCCCCCGTCACCAGCGGCCGGCGGCCGTGCTGCACGGCATCGACGAAGTCGCGGATATTCAACTCATGAGAATTCGTCGCGATCGCCAGCGGATTGCTCGCCCCGCCCAATCCCCCTTCCGCCGCCGCGCTCGGCGCGCCATCGAACGCCTGCTTTGTCTTGAAATAGCTCAACTCATCGCCGACAAACCCGGCCGATCCATCGGTCCCGCAGATCAACACGCGCTGCGCCATGCCATCGTACGCCAGCGTCGTGCCGGTGATGGTGCCCAGTGCCCCGTTCTCCAGCCGCAGCGTCGCCACCGCCAGCGTCTCGGCCTCGATCTTGCGATCGCGCCCCGCATCGCAGGTTGCGCTGATCACTTCCTTCACGTCCCCGCCCAGCCAGATCAGTCGGTCGATCATGTGCGGGCACTGGTTCGACAGCACCCCGCCATCCAGGTTCCACGTGCCGCGCCAATCGCCCGAGTCGTAATATTCCTGCGTGCGATACCACGGCGTCTCGCAATGCACGAAAACGATCTGCCCGAAATATCCCTCCTGCACCGCCCGCCGCACCAGCATCGGCCCGGGCGCGAAACGCTGCTGGAAGATGCCGCCGAGAACAACGCCCGCCTGCCTGGCCGCCTCGATCGCCATATCCGCGCGCTCGACGCGCGTGTCCAGCGGCTTCTCGCACAGAATGTGCCGCCCGCTGCGCGCGATCTCGGCCACGTGCTTGCCGTGCATGCCCGACGGGCTGGCCACCGTGACCACATCCAGATCCTTGCGCTTCAGCAGCTCCCCGAGAGATTCATGAACGGGAATCTCCCACTTTTTCGCATACGCTTCGCGCCGCCCCGGATGCGGCTCAGCGCCGGCCACGAACTGCACGAGGTTCTCTTTCTCAAGCTGCTTGAGGATCGGCGCATGCAATCCCGCGATCCCACCGCAGCCGACCATTCCAAAACGAAGTGGTTTCATCGTGTAACTCTTCCGTAGCACGGGTTTTCAACCCGTGCCCAATAGCGCCCATTCGCAAATCCGTTTGAACAACTGTCATACTGAATTTCGTAGGGTCCGCTTCAGCGGACGCAATCTTCCGTCCGCTGAAGCGGACCCTACGTTCAGTTCTTGTAGGGTGGGCGTACCCGCCCACCATCCGCAAACGGTGGGCGAGTACGCCCACCCTACAAATCTATCCCTCCACGTCTCCATGTTTTTCTTATCTGCTCACCGCAGCCTCCACCAACCGCGCAAACAGCGTCAGATTCTTCGCCGCAATGATCTCCACCTCCACCAACTCTCCCTTTATCGACAGCTCCCCGTCGAAACAGACGACCTGATCGCCGCGCGTCCGGCCGACAAGCTGCGTGCGCTTCGCCGCCGCTTGCCCGCGCCTTTCCCATCCCAATTCCACAGCGCCGGCGGCGGCCGCAACCGCGCGCCCTCCTCCCAGCTTGCTCTCCCCCTCCACCATCACCTCCACCGTCCTGCCGATCATCTCCCGGTTGTTGGCCTCGCCAACTTCCTGCTGCACCGCCAGCAGCTCATTGTTGCGCCGCCGCTTGACGTCCTCGGGCACGTCGTCGCTGAACCGCTCGATCGCCACCGTTCCCGGCCGCGGTGAATACTTGAAGATAAAGCTGTTCTTGAACCGGCAATACTTCAGCAACTCTACCGTCTGCTGAAATTCCTCCTCGGTCTCGGTCGGAAATCCCACGATGAAATCGCTGGCGATGCAGATATCCGGCATCATCGCCCGGGCGCGGTCGATCAGGTCGATGTACTGCCCGGACGTGTACCCCCGGTTCATCAGCTTCAAAATCCGATCGCTGCCGTGCTGCGCCGGCACGTGCAGATACCGGCAGATGCGCGAACAGTCGCGCATCGCCGCCAGCGCCTCATCGCTGAAGTCGCGCGGAAAGCTGGTGACAAAGCGCAGCCGCGGCAGCTCCGGCACGCCCTCATGAATCTGATAGAGCAAGTCTGCAAACGTGGTCGTCCGCCCGTCGCCATGTTCAAAGGCATAGTGATTGATCGTCTGCCCCAGCAGCGTCACCTCGCGCGCCCCCGCATCGGTCAGCTTGCGCACTTCCTCAATGATGTTCTGCGGCGGCCGATGCACCTCCGGCCCGCGCGTATAGGGCACCACGCAATAGGTGCAAAACTTGTTGCACCCCCGCGTGATCCGCACGTACGCCTGCGAAACCTCATCGCTGGCCGAGATCGACCGCGATAAATCCAGCAATTCCAGATGATCCTCCGCCGCCACCAGCGTGGAAGACCGCCGCACGTTCGCCCCCATCAGCGCGACCTGCCGCGGGAGCTTTCGGATCAAGTCCTGATTGCCTGTCCGTTGTCCGTTGTCCGTTGTCCGTTGTTCTGCATTTTGCGTTTTGTGTTGTGCGTTTCTCTCCCCCGTGACCACAGCGTTATGAACCATCCCCGCCAGCTTATCCAGCTCGCCCGGCCCGCAAAGAATATCCACCTGCGGATGCCGCTTGAATATGTTCACCCCATCGCGCTCGGCCATGCACCCGATCACGCCGATCACCAGCCCCGGCTCGCACTTCTTCCGATCGCGCAATTCTCCCAGCCGCGACCACACCTTGTTTTCCGCGTGCTCGCGCACCGAACAGGTGTTGTAAATGATGATGTCGGCCGCGTCCCGATCCTCCACCGACTCATATCCGTGGGCGCGCAACTGCCCCAGAACCAGCTCGCTGTCGAGCACGTTCATCTGGCAGCCGAATGTTTCCAGATAAAGCTTTCGCGGCATTGGGATATTCAATCAACCACGGCGACTTCAACACCTTCTAAAGCACATCTTAAGGCGCGAAATATCCCGCCGCCAGCAACGGATCAGGCCTGCGCGAAAACCGTTCCCTGCCGGAGTGCCCGGTTTGCTCTGTGGACGTGAAATCTGCCTCGGGTTGAGGGGTGTTTCAAAAATCTCTTCGGTGGGGCAGACATTCTTGTCTGCCACGGGACAATGTACTCATTGGCCC
>DAIOHQ010000309.1:0-4980 GCA_036744635.1 Tepidisphaeraceae bacterium
GGGGGGAAGGGGGGGTGAAGCCGATGGCGAGTTCCAGGACCTGATCTACGTTTTCCACGAAGTGGAATTTGAGGGTTTTCTTGACCTCGTCGGGGACGTCGGGCATGTCTTTTTCGTTGCGCTTGGGGACGATCACCTGCTTGATGCCAGCGCGTTTGGCGGCGAGGGTTTTTTCCTTCAACCCGCCGATGGGAAGGACCAGGCCGCGCAGGGTGATCTCGCCGGTCATGGCGATGTCAGCGCGGACGGGCTTGTTGAGCAGCAGCGAGGCCAGGGCGGTGAACATGGCGGTGCCGGCGCTGGGGCCATCCTTGGGGACGGCGCCGGCCGGGACGTGAATGTGGATATCGCTCTCGGCCAGCATCTTGGCATCGATGCCCATGGCCTCAGCGCGGGAGCGGACGAGGGTGAAGGCGGCCGTCGCGGATTCCTTCATCACATCGCCGATCTGCCCGGTGAGGGTGATCATGCCTTTGCCGGGAACGCGGCTGGCTTCGATGAAGAGGATTTCGCCGCCGTAGGGGGTGTAGGCCATGCCGGTGGCGACGCCGGGGACGCTGGTGCGCTGGGCGAGCTCGGGTTCGAAGCGGTGGGGGCCGAGGACTTTGCCGATCATGGGGCGGTCGACGGTGACCTTTTCGGTCTTGCCGCCGACGATGTCGGCGGCGATGGCGCGGGCGACGGAGCCGATGTTGCGCTCGAGGTTGCGCACGCCGGCCTCGCGGGTGTAGGCTCCGATGATGAGCTTGAGGGCGGCATCGAGGAATTTGGCGTGCTTGGTGCTCAGGCCGTTGGCTTCGAGCTGGCGGGGGACGAGATAGCGCTTGGCGATGTTGAGCTTGTCGCTTTCGGTATAGCCGGGGATTTCGATCACTTCCATGCGGTCGCGGAGGGGACCGGGCACGGTGTCCATGGTGTTGGCGGTGGCGATGAACAGGACTTTGCTGAGATCGAAGGGGACGTCGAGATAGTGGTCGGTGAAGGTGTGGTTCTGCGCCGGATCGAGCACTTCCAGTAGGGCGGAGGCGGGGTCGCCGCGGAAATCGGCGCCCAGCTTGTCGATCTCATCCAGCATCATCACCGGGTTGCGGGTGCCGGCCTTGCGCAGCTCGGCGATGATGCGGCCGGGCATGGAGCCGATGTAGGTGCGGCGATGGCCGCGGATGTCGGCCTCATCGCGCACGCCGCCCAGGGAAACGCGGATGAACTGCCGGCCCATGGCCTCGGCGATGGATTTGCCCAGGGAAGTCTTGCCGACGCCGGGCGGGCCGACAAAGCAGAGGATGGCGCCGCCGCCATCGGGCTTGAGCTTGCGCACGGCGAGGTATTCGATGATCCGGCGTTTGACTTTGTCGAGATCGAAGTGGTCGCGGTCGAGGATGCGCCGGGCCTCGGGGAGATCGAGCTTGTCCTCGGTGGTCAGCGCCCAGGGAAGCTCGCTGAGGATCTGCAGATAGGTGCGGATGACGCCATATTCGGGCGAGGCGCTGGGGATCGCTTCCAGGCGATTGAGCTCGCGGTTGGCCTCCTTCATCACGTTTTCGGGAAGCTTGGCGGCGTCCAGCTTCTGGCGGAGCTGCTCGACTTCGCTCCCGCCCCCGCCGGCGGCATCCTGCTCGCCGAGCTCCTTGCGGATCGCCTTCATCTGCTCCTGCAGGTAATAGCGGCGCTGGGACTTGTCGATGTTCTCCTTGACCTGGGACTGGATCTTGCTCTGCAGTTCCAGCACGTCGAGCTGGGTGGCGAGTCGGGCGGCGATCATGCGCAGGCGCTTCTCAACGTCCAGTTCTTCGAGCATGCGCTGCTTTTCGGTGGCCTCCGCCTGCAGATTGGCGGCCAGGAAATCCGCCAGCGCTGACGGGTTGGAGATGCTGTTGAGCACCTGGGCGGCTTCATCGGGCGTGTTGGGGGAGAGCTCGATGACGCGGTTGGCCTGCTGGCGCACGCTGGCAACCAGGGCGTCGAGGGCAGCGCCTTCCGGCAGGATATCTTCGAGCACTTCCACCCGCGCCATGGAGAAAGGCTCGGACTGGATCAGTTCCAGCAGCCGAAAGCGGGTCAGGCCGTGGACGATGATCGACTGATTGCCATCGGGCAGCTTGAAGAGCTTGAGGATCATCGCGGCCGAGCCGACGGTGTGGAGATCGGGATACTTGGGGTCCTCGACATCCGGATTTTTCTGGGTGAGCACGCCGATGATTTTTTCCGCGGGCATTACCTCATCCAGCAACGCCTTGCTCTTGGGCCGGCCGACGTTCAGCGGCATCACCGTGCCGGGAAAGACGACGATGTTGCGAATGGGAAGAACCGGCAGCAGGTTGGGAATGGTGAAGCGCTGGCCATTGCCCCCGGTGCGTATGGTGGTTCCTTCCGCGAGCCTTTCGACAATCTGCGTTTCTGCCATGTTCGGTTCCTTCAGTTGGCTCGAAAAAGTTGCCAGTTGCCAGTTGTTAGTTGCCAGCAGGAAATTCACTGGCAATTGGCAACTATCTCAGCTTTCTCGGGTGCGACGTATCGCGCCGTTGGCGCTCGAAGCGCAGAATCGCGCTACTTCTTCGGCAGCGCCACCCAGAGCATTCCGCTGCGATAGGTGGCGACGATCTTGTCGCGTTCGATGTCTTCGGGAAGCTCGACCTCGCGGCTGAATGCGCCGTGGTCGATCTCCATCAGGTGTACGCGCAGCTTGCCGCCGGCGATCTCGGGAACCTCGCCTTCGTCGTGGGCGGGCACGGAGCGGTGTCCGCGCAGGGTGACGGTCTGGTGAGCCACCTCGACGTCGATCTTCTCCTTGTCCACGCCGGCCAGATCGACGCAGATAAGGTAGTTGCCTTCGGTTTCGTAGAGGTTGACGTTGGGGGTCCAGGTTTCGCTGGGACAGAAGTTGTAATAGCCTTTCTGCATCTGCTCCATCATCTTGTTGACGGCCAGGGTGGCGCGCTTGAAAGGCTGCTCGGTAACGGTCTCAACGCTCATGTCTGCTCCCGATCAATTGGAGATGCCATCATACGCGCCGGTTGGGATGTGCGACACCCCGGAAAATTATCCTTCCCGCGCGGGGGGCGCGGGGGCTAGGGAATGCCGCCTTGAAAGAGGATCTCCCCTCCACCTGCGGTGCCGGCGATACGCAGGAGTGGTTCCAGGAAAAGGCGCTTTGGCGGGGAATCAGGTCAGGGGGAGGCCGGCATTGCACACCGTACGGCAATGGGACTGTTGGTTGCTCATACGGCAGTGCATTTTCTTGCGCTGAAAAGGCATTGCCGGCTCGGCAAAATGCATTTTCCTCGCCTCGCCATGTATTTTCCCGGCGTTATCTTGGACTGTGCGGAGGGGTCCGCGGCATTCGCCGCCCGGGGTCGTTGGCGGGCTGGTACGGAGACAGTGAAGACTTGGAAGTCATTTCCAATCCCATGCTCTGACAAGTTCGCGGCGCATTGACATCGTGTTATTCAAATCGTGGCGGCGAATAACTCCTGGCCCTTGGCGACGCATGGCCATTAGAGTGATCCAGTAGCCGCCATCAAGAGATCGAAAATGACAAGGCCACCAAAAGCGGCCAGCCAGATAATCGTGTACTTCCACTTCTGTTGCTGAGTCCATCCCGAATGCGTCCACAGAAGATAAAGACCGACGGGGAAGAAAAAGACGAGCGCCAGTATAACAACCACCGGCGGGGTAATTTGTCGATACGTGATATTGGGGGTCGCGGGCGGCGTTGGAGGTGGCCGAAGCAGCGGCATTTGTGGCGGTGGCTGAGGCGCCAGCAATATGCGCTCGACTTGCTTCAAAAATTCGCTCGGCGGAGGAGGGGGAAGGGGTGGCGGCTTCCGCATACGCAATCGGCGGCCGGTTTCTTCTTCTCGTTCGCGGCGCTCGACTTCCTGCTGCGCCATCTTCACCGCTTCGAGCTGTCTGGTGTGGTCGGCTTCGAGGCGTTCGCGCTTTTGGGATTCGGCTTGGGCACGTTGTTGCGCAGCGACCTCGGCGCGCACCAACTGCTCCTGCTCTTTCAATTGCTCTGCTTCGCTGGCGCGCCGGCGCGAATCTGGTTCCGCCCGCTGTCTTCCTCGCGGCCTGCTCCTCGTGCGCCGGCGCGTCACTCGCCGCAGCTTCATGAGACGGCGGCGCGGCGGTGCGAGTCCCTCGGCTTCCCAGCACAATGTCGTCGGCACCCCCAGATACTTCATACCAGGGCACCTGCAGATCGGAGATGCCATGCGTGCTTTCCGACCAGCGCGCAACCTCTTTTATGGTATGGTCGGCGAGCCGGCGGAATGTCAACAATTCCCCATCCCATGCCGCATCATCGAGTCCCTCAAGCAGATAATGGGTGAAGGCCCCATGGCCTTTGTTGTGCCATTCGTAAGCACGCTGGCCTGGCCCGCATGCGGACAGAGATGCGCTCACGCCGGTCCCGCGAGCCGGCGCTTTTGCCAGGGCGGCGATGTCCTTTGCCATGACCTCGCTCATCATGCTCACCGCAAGGCTCAACAGCTCGGGACGGGCTTGGCGACTATCCTGCGTCAGAAGATAACTTTGCTCTCCAACCTCAACGCCGTGCCCGGAAAAGCAAAACAGAAACAGGTCTTCTGCCCGCACTTCGCTGGCTGCATCGCCTAGGGCGTCGAGCAGATTGCCGAGCGTCGGAGCGTTCGCACCGCGCGCGCCGCTGAGCACGCGGGCCTGATCGAACCCGCAACGGTTAAGCAGCCGATCCGCCAGTGCTTTGACGTCGGCACCGGCAAATCTTAGCGGCGAAATTGACTTGTCCTGGTAGTTGTCCACGCCTACCAGGAGCGCGAGCTTCTTCATACCTTTCGCTCCTGCGTCTATTGCAACGATATCGAAGGCAATGGTGGCTTGGCAATCAATTTCCGCCGGTGCTGCGGGCGGGGGAGTGTAGAGCTCGAAGCAGGCATCCCAATTGTGGCACGGGGCTACCAGCCCGTGCGCAAGAAGCGCAGCGCTCTGCCGTAGCACGGG
>DAIOHQ010000310.1:0-4977 GCA_036744635.1 Tepidisphaeraceae bacterium
ACAAGAATGTCTGCCCCACCAACTCCTGGCCAGCATGTGCCAAAAACGTGACTTACGTCCGACCCATGCCATTGCCCGCACGACACGTTTGCATCATTGACCGACTTCCCGCCGATTCCTATCATCCCGCGGAAGATCTTACCAACAGGAGCGAACATGGCCTCTCAGAACGTTACCGAATTCACCGATGCAAATTTCGAGCAGGAAGTGCTGCAGAGCAAGGACCCGGTGCTGGTCGATTTCTGGGCCGAGTGGTGCATGCCCTGCCGGATGCTCGCTCCCACGATTGAGAAGATCGCCAAGGACTACGCCGGCAAAGTGAAGGTCGGCAAGCTGGATACCGATGCCAACCGCGATGTGTCGATCAAGTACGGCATCAGCGCCATTCCGACCGTGATCCTCTTCCGCAATGGCCAGGTGGCGCAGAAATTCGTCGGCCTGCGGCAGGAACGGGATTTCAAGGAAGCGCTCGACAAGAGCGAATGAACGTCGGAATAGGTAATGCAATCACGCCGTCGGATTTTCTCCGGCGGCCTTTTTTATTGGCGGCGCCGGCGGTCCGGCGCGCTCAGGTGTGATAGTCGGCGTTGATGGTGACGTATTCCTTTGACAGGTCGCAGGTCCAGCACGTCGCCGCTGATTTCCCGAGCCGGCAGGAGAGGCGCACGATGACTTCTTTTACATTGAGGGCCTTGCTCACCTTCTCCGCGTCAAACGCCACCGGCTGGCCATTGCGGAAGACCACCGTTCCCTGCAGCGTCAGCGCGGCAAGATTCGGGTTGAAGCGCACGCCGGCCAATCCCGCGGCCGACACGATCCGGCCCCAGTTGGGATCGTTGCCGTGCATGGCGCATTTCACCAGCGGCGAGTTGGCGATGGCACGGGCGATCGCGGCGGCGTCGGAGTCGCTGGCAGCGCCTTCGACGGTGATCTTCACCACTTTTGTCGCCCCCTCGCCGTCGGCGGCGATCTGGTAGGCGAGCGACTGGCAGACGTCATCGAGCGCACTTTCGAAAGCCCGCAGCTCGCCCGCCGTCGCGACCTTCACCCCAGATGCTCCGGACGCCAGCAGACAAGCAGTGTCGTTGGTGGACATGTGATCATCCACCGTCACCGCGTTGAAACTGCGATCGGTGGCCGACTGCAGCAGCTTGCGCAGCGCGGCCGGCGCGATCTGCACGTCGGTGGTGAGATACGCCAGCATGGTCGCGTGCGGCGGGCCTTTGATGGTCATCCGCGGGCCGATCATGCCCGAGCCTTTGCACACGCCGGCCAGGCGGACGGGCTGGCGGCCGATCTTGAATTGGACGGCGGCGGCCTTGCGCCTGGTGTCGGTGGTAAGGATCGCATCGGCGAAGAGCAGCGCGTGCTCCAGCGAATTGCCGAGGTATTGCCCGGCGTCGCGAATGCCGGCCGAGACCTTCTCCATCGGCAGCAGATGGCCGATGATGCCGGTGGAGGAGGGCAGAATCTCCGTCGGGTCGCAGCCGGCCACTTTGCCGGCCAGGGCGCACATGGTGCGGGCGTCTTTTTCTCCCCGCCGGCCGGTGCAGGCGTTGGCGTTTCCGGAATTGACCACCACGCCGCGCAGTTTTCCGCCGGCGATGTGCTCCCGACCCACCTTCACCGGCGCCGCGAACACCCGGTTGGTGGTAAACACCGCCGCCGCCGTCGCCGGCGTCTGGCACAGCAGCAATCCGACATCGGGCGCGTGTTTGCTCTTGATCCCTGCGTACACCCCGGACGCCCGAAATCCCGCCGGTGATAATAGATGCAATTCAGCCATGGCCAAGGAACGTAACGCAGGCAGGTGGGAAGTAAAGTGCCGCTTCTTGAGGTGCAGGCTTTCCAGCCCTAAAAGCACGTGCTATTGCTGCAAGCAATCCTATAATGTGCTTCGGTAACTCACAGGAGCTTTGATGCGCTATACCGTCATCCTCGAACAGGAACCTGATGGCGGCTATGTCGCCAGCGTCCCTGCTCTGCCCGGCTGCGTGAGCCAGGGCGACACGCGGCCCGACGCCCTCGCCAACATTCGCGAGGCAATCGATCTATATCTCGAAGACTGCCGCGATGCCGGCGATCCCATCCCTACCGAGGCTGGCAAGGAATTTGTCGAAGTCGAAGCGGCTTAGTGGCAAGCTCATGGCGGCCAAACTCCCCACAGACCTTTCCGGCCGCGAAGTGCGAGCAGCGCTGGAGCGCGCCGGCTTCGTCTTTCGACGCCAAAGCAGCAGCCACATGATTCTTCGCCGCGATCAACCGTATGCTCGAGCGGTTGTCCCAGATCACAAGCAGATGCGCCCGGGGACGCTCCGCCGCATCGTTGCGGATGCCGGTCTGACCGTCGAGCAGTTCGTCGCACTGCTGGGGCGATGACACCTGCTGGTTCAACAAGACGGGAAGATCGGATCGACCAATGCAGGTGCGGCAGATTACTTCAGCAAATCATCCAGCAGCCGATCGGCGACAACGTTTAGTTTATGGTCATCTTCGTAGGTGCCGGCTTCAATTTGGGCCTTGAGGGCGGCCACCTTTTCCGTGCGCACATCATTCTGCTTGAGGGTCTTGAGCAGATGGGTCATGCCGGACAGCTCAAGCCGATCGGTAACCGGGAGTTGTTTTGGTGCATCGGCAGGGACCTGCTTCTGCACCGGTTGGCTGACGGCCTTCTGAACGGGATTGCTGTTTCCTACGCTATTGATGCTGCTCATGCTGAACCCCAGCAAGTTAAACCCAGGCGGGCGGACTTAAAAAGGCAGGCGACTCCATCGCCTCGCCACGACGTTGCTTCCGTCGATGTTATGGGTATCGACGCAGACTTCGGCCGATCTTGATAGGTGATGGACTTGCCTAAAATAAATGTAGGTGCTTATAATACAATAGGTTAAGCGTATAAGCGCATACGCACCGGCAAAATTCTTCCAAATGACATGCGAATTTTTCGCCTCCAAATATTACCCATCTCCTACATTTTACCCATATTACGCAGCCGGAACAACCGGCCTGACGGGCATCGACGCTATTATTGGACATCACGATTTATCGGACGCCCGCCCGCGCAATACCGGCCGAATTCCCCACATGGAGCTACGGCCCCGGCAAGGGCCGCAGCCTGAAGCCCATGCCAAGCCCGTACTCGGTCGCCGCCATGGGAGGCAGGAGAAAGACAACCATCGCCCCGGCATGGGCCAAAGACGACTTCCCCTTATCCGGGGGAGGGATGGCGTCGGGGCCCTGCCACAATCGCCACAGTCCAGCGCTACACCCGGGGGAGTAGCGCATGTTTTTGGCAACCGTCTTTTTCTGGCCCCCTCGCCCATGTACGCGTGGGAGAGGGCTGGGGTGAGGGGGAAATCGATCCCCACATTACACCACCGTCACCTCACCTGGATTCATCGCCGGCTCCGTTGCCCTTCATTGATCGATCAGCTTGACGCGCAGAAGCGGAGGCGGCGTCCGCGAGGTCGTCGTCGGTCCATTCGTCGCTGATGTCGACGGGCTGTTCGGTCGCCGCAAGATCGTCAAGGATCAGCCGAACCAGTTGCAGGCCCTCGGCCGGAAGCATAGGCCGCACGCGGGTGCTGTAGAGGTCTTGAATCTTTCCCATAGGAACTCCTGGCTCCGCGCTGGTTATGCAACCCGCCGGACGGCCACGCTCACTCGCCACCTTGCCGTTCGACCAAGAGGTGGCAGAGTGGAGGAGCGATGCTCCCCGTGATACGGCCATTCTCGAAACCTGTGTGCACGCACGCCATCTCGCCAGGCTGCAGCGGACGACCGAGGATTCTTTCGCAAGTAGCGATTGACGCACGATGCGCGGCCTCCATCTGAGCGAGCTCCTGCGGGGTCGGGTCGCGCGGATCGATGACCGGTGGCCGCAATTGGAACGGCTGAACCGCTTCGTCGCGTTGCCACACGGGCGGCGTATCAAGCTTCTGTTCCCACGTACCCGCCGCTTCGGCTTTCACACGCGAGAACCCGGTCAGGTGCTGCTCCATCGATGCCATTACCTGTTCATAACCCGCTTCGACATCGTGGAAACGGAAATCGACCCCGGAGATGTGGTTGATGTAGACCTCAAGGAATGACGAGCCGTCGGTCGAGTCACAACGAGCGGCGTCCACGCTTTCGATCTCGCCCCAGTCCACGACGATGTCGTCGCGACCACTTCGCAGAAAGTGGATGCCAACATCATCCGCAGCGATCGCAGGTTGACTCGCTTCGGGTTGCATAACGGACCAGCATTCAACGGCCGGCCGGGCACCGAGCCGCGCTGGAATCACAAGGACCGTTCCGCCCGGCCGGTCCGTTGCAGTGCGGGGTTATCCCGCCGCCGCACGGCCGTACCAGCCAATGTATTGCGGCAACGGATCAATCCGAATGCGCATGTGTTCTTCCGGACCGAAACGATCATACACGCAGTGGACAATGGCAAACCTCCCCAGTTCCCAAACATGGCTCGGTAGACCTTCTGGGCCATCAACCGTCCGTGCCGGCTCGCCAAACTCACGCTCGAAATGCTTCTGGAACTCTGCGAAGGATTGGGCTTGATCGGGGTACGCTCGCCGGAAGAATTCGAGTTCGACCAACCGCCCGCCGCTTCGAGGTTCAAAGTGGAAGCCCAATTCATGCTCGAGTCCACCGAGCGAGCAGCACGAGACGGTAAAGTAGCCGGTCGTGACGTGTCGCAAGCGCGACCCGACGAGTTTCCGCAGCTCGTCTTCGCCGATGAGAAACGGAACCGTGATCGGGGGGTCTTCGATTTTGAAACCGCTATCGAGGTCCATAGGCGGGATAACCTCCTATTAACCGGTCCCACCACATAGCATGAGTGTGGTTCATAGGAGTATCGCACGGGAGAGCGACGGCTGTCAATTTCACAGTTTTGACGGCCCTGAAACTGGTTTCTTGGTTTCCTCATGTCATACCAAAGTTGTAATGTCCGGTCTTAACCAAGTTGAAGTGTCCGGTTTC
>DAIOHQ010000311.1:0-4968 GCA_036744635.1 Tepidisphaeraceae bacterium
GGCCATCATCTTCGATGAGGAGGATGAGTCCTGGAACATCGTTTCGCGGGATGAATTGAAACACCCGCCGATAATGCCCATTGATTGCTGATGTTTTGGGTGTAATTCTTCTTTGTGGCGAGTGGCCTTCTGGTCCCCTCTCCCGGAGTAGGGCCTGTCGATTTATCTGGAACACCTCTTGCATCCGGGAACGGCCCGCGCTGAAATGATTGTCGGGGTGAACGACACGGAGGTTTTGATGTCTCACTGGGCGACGGCGCCGCTGGATCGGCTTCAAGTCACGCTTTTTGCTCCGACTCTGGATGACGGCATCGCGGCCGAACACCCGGTGCGGCTGTTTGATGAAGTCCCTGGCAGCATCGACTTTGGTGATTGGGAATCCATGTACGTGCGGTTCGTGGGCCAGCCGCCGATTCATCCGCGGGTGATGGCGGCGGAGATTTTATATGGATTGTCGCTGGGGATTCGTTCCAGCCGGCGGTTGGAGGATGCGTGCGTCAACCGCGTGGACTTCATGTGGCTGATGCAGGGGCGTGCGCCGGATCACGCGACGATCTGCAAGTTCCGCACGCAGTTCGCCCCGCAGCTCAAAGAACTGTTCCGCCGCATCGGTCGGGTGGGGATCGAGATGGGTTTGCTGACGCTGAATCAGGTGACGCTGGACGGGACCGACACCCGCGGCAACAACAGCCGGTATAACACCGCCCGTCGGGCGAGTTTGGCGGAAAAGCTGGCGAAGCTGGATGAGCAGGTCGAACAGATGATGCAGGCGGCGGCGGAGCAGGACCAGGCGGAGGACCTGCTCTATGGCCCGGAGACTTCGCCGACTCAATTGCCGCGGGAACTGAAGGACTTGAAGAAACGTCATCTGAAGCTGAAGGCGGCGATGGAGAAGCTGACGGCGATCGAGGCGGCGCGGGCCGGACGCAAGGACCTTTCGCCCAAAGGCCCGGCAGTGCCGCTGTCGGATCCCGACAGCCGGGTGTTGCCCAACAAGACCGGCGGGCACGCGCTATCATTGCCCGATGGGCCGGGTGCTGAGCTACGAAGAAGACAAACCTTACAATCGCAACGGAAGCAAAGGGACTTACCGCATCTATGAATGCGGCGCCTGCGCCGGCTGCCCGCTGGCCAGCCGCTGCCTGCCGAAAAACGCAACCGCCCGGAGGGTCAGTCGCGACGAACATGAAGAGCGTCGTGAAGAGATGGCACAGCGGATGAAAAGCGACGAAGGCAAAGCGCAGTACCAACGCCGCAGCCACACGGCGGAGACGCCGTTCGCGGTCCTCAAGTCGAGGATGAACCTGCGGCAGTTCCTGCACCGCGGGCTGGAAAAAGTCGGTCTGGAACTGCGCTGGGCGGCGACGGCGTACAACTTGGTCAAGCTGATCCGCCTCAAAGCCGCCGCGGCAATGGGTACCGCCGCTGCAAGCGGATAAGTGGAATAAGAGCTCGGGCCCGAGCTCTTATGGCCCGGAAACAAACGGGAAGGTGAAAGTTCCATGGCGTAAGCACAAAAACAAAAGATCGCCGCTCGACGAGATCCATCGCACCAAGAACCACACGCTAAACTCCGGCGCGGCGGATAAATCGACAGGCCCTACTCCGGGGGAGGGTTGGGGTGGGGGTCATTCCACAATCGCCACATTCGAGCGCTACACCATCGAGCTCTCACCATGCGTAATGTTCCGGCGCAGTGCGGTAGCCCGGAAAAATCTCATCCAGCCGCTTGCGGGTTTCCTCCGACAGGACGATCTCGGTGGCGCGAATCGACTCGTTCAACTGCGCCATCGTGCGCGGGCCAATGATCGGGGCGGTCACCACCGGATTGTGCAGCAGCCACGCCAGCGCCACGTCGGCCGGCTTTTCCTGCAGCTCAGCGCACAGCCCTTCCCAACGCTCGATCTGCGGCCGTTTGCTGTTCAGCAGATCCTGCATCCCCTGCGTGCCGCGCCGGCCTTCGGAGGAGCGCTGCAGGATTCCGCCCAGCGCCCCGCCGCCCAGGGGGCTGTACGGCAGCAGGCCCAGGCCGTATTCCCGGCAGGCCGGGATCACTTCCAGCTCGAGCATCCGATCCATCAGGCTGTACTTGCTCTGCTCCGAAACCAGCCCCAGAAAATGCCGCCGCCGCGCGGCCTCGTTGGCCTGCGCGATGTTCCAGCCGGCGAAGTTGCTCGATCCCACGTAGAGCACCTTCCCCTGCTGCACCAGCAATTCCATCGCCTGCCACACCTCCTCCCACGGCGTCTCGCGGTCGATATGGTGCATCTGGTACAGGTCGATCCAGTCCGTGTTCAGCCGCCGCAGGCTCGCCTCGCACGCCTGGCGGATGTGCAGCGCCGACAGGCGCATGCTGTTGGGCGAATCGCCCATCTGGCCAAAGAGCTTCGTCGCCAGCACGATTTTCTCGCGTCGCCCGCCGCCCCCGGCCAACCAGCGGCCGATGATCTGCTCCGTCCATCCCTCCCATTTTTTCCAGCCGTAGACATCCGCGGTGTCGAAGAAATTGATCCCCAACTCCAGCGCCCGGTCCATGATCGCGTGGCTGTCGGATTCGCTGGCCTGCGGTCCGAAGTTCATCGTACCCAGGCACAAGCGCGACACCTTCAAGCCGATGCGTCCAAGTTTGGTGTATTGCATGGCACGAGTGATAGCCGCGCCCGCGCCGCATGACAAGCAACAAAAGGTCGATGTCCAGCGGGTGCGTGACACTTTAGGCGGCTTTACCTTTGCTTTGGTGGGGCAGACATTCCTGTCTGTCATGGCCGGATGAGTGGTAGGTGTACTCACCTGCCCGAATCCAGCCATATTTTCCCAATCCGACTAAAATGTCACGCACCCATGTCCAGCGGCCACGGAGTCTTGCCGGTAGCTTGCGGAGGCGCCGCCGCTCTTTCCGCCATTACCCAAGAAAGGCGGCAGGAAAATCCTGCCGCCTTCCTGGGTGTGTGTCGATCTCTGGCGCCCCTATGCCGCCTTGGCGGTCTGCAGGTGGGGGCGGACCTGTTCTACGACCGCGTCGAAGGTGGCGACATCAAGGATGGCCAGCTCGCTGAGCATCTTGCGATTGAGCTCGATGCCGGCGCGGATGAGCGCGGGGATGAAGCGGCTGTACGCGATGCCGCGCTGCTTGAGGGCGGCGTTCAACCGGGTGATCCAGAGCTGGCGGAAATGCCGCTTCTTCTGGCGGCGGTCGCGATAGGCGTAGCGATCGGCCCGGCGGGTGAATTCCAGCGCCTGGCGATACTGCACGCCGGGGGATGCGCGGAACCCGCTGGCCCGCTTGAGAATGCGTTTGCGTTTGCGGGCGTGGGTCGGTCCGCCTGATGAACGTGGCATGGGATGATCCTTTCAAAAAAGTGAGCCAGAGGCACTTCCCGATCCGGGTGGCATGGCTGCATCGGCAACGCGCCGATGCTTGTTTGGTGGGGCAGGCATTCCTGTCTGCCACGAGCTTGTCTCTCCTGGTGGGGCAGACATTCCTGTCTGCCACGGGACAATGTACTCATTGGCCCGTCTGGGTTCACTTGCTTTCAGCCGCGGCGGCCGCGCTCTCGCCGGCCTTTGCCTTCAGCGCCCGTTCGGCCGCGGTCTTGTTCGGATGCTTGCCGGAGATGCCCAGCAGCTTGCGCATGTTGCGGGCATGGCCTTCAAACAGAACCTCCGGCCGGCGCAGCTCGCGCTTCTTCTTGCTGGTGCGGGCGCTGCGCAGGTGCGACGTCAGGGAGTGATGCCGCTTGAGCTTGCCGGTCTTGGTGACCTTGAAGCGCTTGGCAGCGCTCTTATTGGGCTTGAATTTGTAGGCCATGAACTCCTCAGCGAAATAAAAAGCCCCTCGAATTCGAGGGGCGGGAATAGTATCAAGCGTCACGCGACAAGTCCAGAGCGCCATTTGCGACGCCGAAGCGTGCCAGCGCCGGAAGATCCGGCGGGCTGCCTCTCAGGCACGGTCCGCCCTACCCTCCTGCCGGCGCACCGGCGGGCTGGGCGACCGCAGCGACCGGCGCGGGCTTTGGCGCTGCCGCAGCAACGGGGGCAACCGGCGCGGGTCTGGGCCCACCGGCCACCGGAGCGCCGGCGGCGGGGCGCTGGGGAATATTCAGGCTGGCGCCGGCGGCCATGGCGGGTTTGCTGCCGCCGCCGGTGTTGGCGGCCTGCTGCTTAAGCTGCTCGGGGGTCTTCTTTTCCGGTTGAAGGACCAGCGTCATGCGCCGGCCTTCCATCTTGGCGGCGCGCTCGATCTTGCTGACCGCCCAGAGTTCCTTCTCGATCTTGCGGAAGATATCCCGGCCGAGATCCAGATGGGCCATCTCGCGGCCGCGGAACTGGAGGGTAAATTGCACTTTGTTGCCATCGGCCAGAAAGGCGCGGGCGTGGTTGATCTTGATCATCAGATCATGATCGCCGATCTTCACCGTCTTCATCTTCAGCTCTTTGAGCTGCCCGGCCTTGGAGCTGGCGCGCGACTTGTCCTCTTTCTTCTGCTGCTGGTAGCGATATTTGCCGTAATCCATGATCCGGCAAACCGGAGGACGTGCCGTCGGCGCGACTTCGACCAGGTCAAGACCCGCGTCCCGGGCCCGGCGCAGGGCCTCTGCGGTCGAGGTGGAACCCACTTTATTGTCATGCTCGTCGATCAGAAAGATCGGGGAGATGCGAATCTGATCGTTGTGGCGAAAATTCGTAGAAATTGTCGTGATCTCCTAAAAACCAGTGGTCCCGCGGGCACACGCCCACCGCCAGACCTGTCCTATTAGGACGTTTTTCCCAACCTTAAGTTCTTTTGCGAACTGGAGAAATGCCGCTCTTGCTTATCCCGCTCGCTGACGGGCGGGAAAACCGGCCGCATTTCTGCCATCATCATGCCATGCAACCCGAACTTTGCAAGCGGGAATACCCTGATTTTCCACGTCGGTAGAGTCGAGACGTGGCGCGGTGGTTTAGGAGCGGCCTGGCCGTTGCCGGCGC
>DAIOHQ010000312.1:0-4933 GCA_036744635.1 Tepidisphaeraceae bacterium
GCCTGTCTTCGACCCTGAGGCTCAGACCCGAAGGGGAAGGCCGTGCCACTTAAAAATAATGGCGCGGAATCGCGCACGGTCATTTAGCTTATGATCTTGAAATGGGTTTCGGGCTTTTCATGTTGTTGATTATTCTGCTGGCCGGCGGGGCGCTGCTGTGCGCCTGTGCGGCGGGGCTGATGGCGTGGTCACTGGTCCATCCGCCGCGAATGACGGACGGCAAGGCCATGTGGGTGCTGCGGCGGCTTTCGCCGGCGGATCTGGGGATGGGGTTTGAGGATGTGAAGATTGCGATTCGCGACGAGCATGGGAAGTCCCTGAGCATCTCGGCCTGGTGGATTGCCAATCCCGCGGCCCAGGGCCGGTGTGCGGTTCTGGTTCATGGGTACGCCGATGCCAAGGTCGGGGCGATCGCGTGGGCGCCGCTTTGGTATTCGCTGGGGTTCAACCTGCTGGTTCCCGATATGCGCGCCCATGGCGAGAGCGGCGGGACGATGTGCACCGCCGGGTATTTTGAGCGGCACGATCTCAGCCAGATCATCAACGAATTCCAAACCACCCGGCCCGCCGACACGCGGCAGATCATGCTGTTCGGCCTGAGCATGGGCGCTGCGGTGGTCGCGGCCGCCGCTGCTTTGCGCACCGATCTGGCGGCGGTCGTCCTCGATAGCCCCTACGCCCATTTCCGCCACGCGGCCATGCGGCATATGCAATGGGTGGGGCTGCCGGGCCGGTGGCTGCAAACTTTGGCGATCGGCCTGGCGGAATGGATCACCGGGGCGGATGTCGATGCGGTTGCGCCGGTCAATCAGATCGCCGCGATCAAGTGCCCGGTCATGGTCATCGAGGCCGGGAATGACTGGTCACTTTCAACGGAAGATCGGGCGCGGCTCAAAGAAGCAGTCGAAAAGCCGCGTGGCCACAAAGCGGAGATGTGGACGGTGGATGGAGCGGACCATCTGATGGCGATGGTCGCTGATCCCAACCAATATCGAGAGAAACTCGCGGCGTTTCTTGCCGAAGCTTTGCAAGTGGCCGCCGCCGATCGATTGGTACAATCCTGAACATGTGTCGGATCGAATTGTGCCTTTTTCATGTTGACCTCACACACAATTAACGTGTGATCCGGAATAGGAACGCAGTTTCCGAGGTCGTTTAGGGTCCGTTCGAAAACTCCGCCCTTACCCATAGTGCGATGCCCCCCAACCGGGTAGACTCTCGCGATTCGCGCGCGGCGGGTGCGCGGGTTGTTGCTTGAAGTTGACGATGTGAGCGGGCTGAAGCATGGCACTTTCGACGAAATTTGAAGAAGAATTCACGCATCGGGCGCGGGAAGAAGGGGAGAAGATATTCAATGGGGGCAATATCGAGTTGGATGACAGCGAGCCGGAATGGGCGAGCTTTACCGCGGCGCCGGCTTATACGACTTACCTGGGCCGGGAGAAGGGGGCCGTGAAGTATGCCTGCGAATGCGAGCAGTATTTACGCGCTGGCGCGCCGTGCAAGCACGTCTGGGCGGCGTTGTTGCTGGCAGATCGCAGGGGTTTGACCGAGCAATGGGAAACCAATCGCGTCTTGGATTTCCTGCCCGAAGATGAAGAGCTGTTCACCGACGAGCGCGGCGACGCGACGGATGTTTTGGCGGTTCCTGGCGGAAGCGGGCACGCGGCCCAGGCGTTGGCCCGGCTTCAGCGCATGCGATCGGGCCGCAAGGCGCATCGCAGTGCGGCGGCGTGGAAGCAAACGCTCTCGCAGCTTCGCGAGGCGATGAAGGTGAAGGAGCAAGCGGTCGCGGCGTCCACTTGGCCCGCGGGGCGAGAGTTGTTGTATGTCGTCGATGTGGAACGGACGCTCGAGGGCGGCGGGCTGGTCATCGAGGTCGATCAGCGCGAACGCAAAAAGGACGGCAACTGGGGCAAGCCCAAGCGCCAGGCCATCCGTTTCGAAGAAATCGCCGGCCTGCCCGAACCGCAGGACCGCGAGATCATGTCGCTGCTGATGGGGGCTAAATCGGCGCGCGATTCGTATTCGTCCTACTACTACTCCAGCTACGATTACGGCGGTTCAACCAGCATGTTCCGCCTGGGCGAGGGGATGCAGCGGCCGTTGCTCGAGCGCATGTGCCAGACAGGGCGATGCACGATCCGCGTCGAAGACGGGCTGGAACCGACGCCGATCGTCTGGGACGACGCGGGGCCCTGGGAATTGTGGGTGGTCGCTCGAAAAGATGATGTCAAGGAGCGGTTTGTCCTCAGTGGCGAGCTGCGTCGCGGCGAGCAGCGCATGGCCCTGACCGAGCCGGCCATGCTGGTTGCCGGGGGACTTGTTTTCACATCGTCATCGGTCGCGCCGCTGGATGAAGGCGGGGCATTTCCGTGGGTCGCCACGCTTCGCGAGGAAGAAGAGCTGGAAATCCCGGCCAAGGATCGCGAAGAACTGCTTCAGCAGATGCTGAGCCTTCCGCGCGTTCCCCGGCTCGATCTGCCGGAGGATTTGCGGGTCGAGGAAATCCGCATGACGCCGCAGCCGCGACTGACGCTGCGCAAGCCCGGGAAAAGTTATTACAACAACGAACGGCTGATGGGCGATCTGGCGTTTGATTATGGTGGGCTAATCATTCCCGATGATGAGCCGAGCCGGGGCATTTACCAGCCGGAACTTAAACGCGTGATTCTGCGCGATCAGGATTTTGAGCGCGATGCGGCGGCACGCATGCGCGCGCTGGGCTTCCGCAGGCCGCAGGGGTATGGGTCTCAGCAAGCCTCGTATGAGCTCACGCCCAACAATCTGCCGATGGTCATCCGCACGTTGACCGCCCAAAGCTGGTACATCGAAGCCGATGGAAAGCTGTATCGCCAGCCGGGGCAGATGAAGGTTGAAGTCACCAGCGGAATCGACTGGTTTGAGCTGCACGGCACCGCCGATTTCGGCGGCCAGAGCGTTAAGCTTCCGGAGCTGCTCTCGGCCCTGCGCCGGGGCGAGAAGATGGTCCGGCTCGACGATGGCACGTTTGGCGTGCTCCCTGAGCAGTGGCTGGCCAAGTATGGCCTCCTGGCCGACATGGGCACCGCCACCGAAGGCCACATCCGATTTGGCCGGGCGCAGGTGGGCGTGCTCGATGCGCTGCTGGCTTCGCAGCCGGATGCGACGTGCGATGCGGTCTTCGAATTGGCGCGGGAACGCCTGCGGAATTTTACCGGAGTCACCGCCGCACAAGCTCCCGAGCATTTCGTCGGAACCCTCCGGCCTTATCAGGAAGAAGGACTGGGGTGGATGCAGTTTCTCCGCGATTTCAGCTTCGGCGGATGTCTGGCGGATGACATGGGGCTTGGTAAAACGGTGCAGGTGCTGGCGCTGCTTGAGAGCAGAAGGCAGATGCGGGAGGAGGCTGCCAATGGAAATGGGAAGATTGTTGAGAATTCGGAGTCTGCCGATAACCGCCCTCACCCCAACCCTCTCCCGTTCGACAAGCTCAGTGCAGGCCCCTTCGACGGCGCTCAGGGCAGGCCGCAGGGAGAGGGGGCAATACAGGCGGGCGATGCGTTGAACGATGTGGTGAAGGGGCCATCATTAGTCGTCGCGCCGCGATCTCTTATTTTTAACTGGCGGGAAGAGGCCGGGAAATTCGCGCCCAAGCTTCGGGTGCTGGATCACACGGGCATTGGGCGCGCCAAGTCGCCTGAAGCATTCAAAGACTACGACTTGATTCTCACGACCTACGGCACGCTTCGAAATGATGCGGTGTTTCTCAAGGATGTCCCATTCGATTACGTGGTAATCGACGAAGCCCAGGCCATCAAAAACGCGCAAAGCGAAGCGGCCAAGGCGACCCGCCTGCTTCATGGCCGGCATCGGCTGGCGCTTTCGGGTACGCCGGTGCAGAATCATCTGGGCGAATTGTGGAGCCTGTTCGAGTTTTTGAACCCTGGCATGCTCGGAACATCGCGCGCCTTCCAGGCCACGGCCGGGAGCGCCCGCGTGGTGGAGGAGCAAACGCGACAGATGCTTTCCCGCGCCCTGCGGCCATTTATTCTTCGTCGGACCAAGCAGCAGGTGGCCAAGGACCTGCCGCAGCGCGTCGAGCAAACCATCCATTGCGAGCTCGATGTCGAGCAGCGCAAGCTCTACACCGAGCTTAAAGAACACTACCGCGTCTCGCTGCTGTCGCGCATCGCGACCGAAGGCATCAAGAAAGCCAAGATCCAGATTCTCGAGGCGCTGCTCCGCCTCCGCCAGGCGGCGTGCCATCCGGGATTGATCGACAAATCCAAGGTGTCCATGGGCAGCGCCAAGCTCGATGCCCTGCTTCCGCAGATCGCCGAGGTGATGGACGAGGGGCATAAGGTGCTGGTGTTCTCGCAGTTCACCAGCTTCCTGGCGATCGTTCGCCAGCGGCTCGATAAAGATCAGATTCGATATGCGTATCTTGATGGCCGGACGAAAGACCGCCAGAGCGTGGTGGATCGGTTCCAAAACGATCCGGACTGCAAGCTGTTTCTCATCAGCCTCAAAGCCGGCGGCCTGGGCCTGAACCTGACCGCCGCGGAGTACGTCTTCCTGCTCGACCCGTGGTGGAACCCGGCTGTCGAAGCCCAGGCCATCGACCGCGCCCACCGCATCGGCCAAACCCGCCAGGTGTTCGCCTATCGCCTGATTGCCAAGGACACGGTGGAGGAAAAAGTGCTCCAGCTCCAGCAAACCAAGCGCGACCTGGCCGACGCCATCATCGGCGCTGATAACAGTTTGATTGGCAAACTTGGCCGGGAGGATCTGGAGCTGCTGCTGTCTTAGGTCGAAGCGTTTTGCAGCTTAAATTGCTGAAAAAGAATTAACCACAGAGGGCACAGAGAACACAGAGGAAATCGCAGAGAAGAATTTTTAACCACTGATTGCGCAGATGCTCGCAGATAAGAAAAGACCTGAATTCATCTGC
>DAIOHQ010000313.1:0-4834 GCA_036744635.1 Tepidisphaeraceae bacterium
CTTCGAGCATTGTGGGCACAGGTAGTGTGTACATTCAATTGCAACCCGCTCTAAAGAGGCTTAAGGAAATGGCATTCGTACCTGACCCTCTTGGATCGTCTGACCCTCTTGGATCGTCTGATCCTCTTGGATCGTCCAATCGGCGTATGCGCCGAAGAATGGTAGTTATGCGTCGCTGCGCACTCTGGATCTCGGTTGTTTCATTCGTGCTCACTGCAATCTGCATCGCAGTGGTCTCGTTCATCTCGAGGTTCTATCTAAATCCTCAACCGGTTGCACCGGGAAGCACCTTTTATAGGCTCTTTTCCGGCACAGTCATGCACGTTTTCGAGGCTGCCTCGCTCGTAGCGTCGATCGCGCTGCCCGTTGGATTGATCTCAGTGTCGGTCTACATGGTTCAGACTGAACGCATCCTGCGCGGTCGCGGTTCGGAGCAGGGCTTCGAAGTGGTGACCGCACCGCAGGGCGCGGATAAAGGGTCAGAGGGCGCGGGGGGGTAATAAGGTGACATGATTCGCATCCACACCCGCGACCAATCCCAATCCGCAAGAGTAGGCGGACAAAGCCGCCACCCTCCGACGGGCCGTCCACACACCGCTCCGAGCAACAACCTTCTCTGATGGGCGAAAGCCTGCGCGCGGCGGGAGGGGGGAAGGGAGGGTCGTGCCGACGGCAGTCGTGCCGACGGCAGTCGTGCCGACGGCAGTCGCGGGTGGGTGCGGGAGGGTCTTGCAGACGGCAGCCGGCGGAACCAATGGGCCCTGATCTGTTCCGCCTCTTCCTCCTGCGTTGGCGAGGGAGCGATTGATTCCGCGAAAGGACTCTTGACCTTCTGGCCATCTGACCCTCTGGCCATCTGCCAAGGGCGTACGGAGCTGCGCCCCGCGCCGGTCCGGTATTCGTCCCGCCATTATTTGCCAAAAATGAGCGCTACCCGGTATGCTGTCGCGAGTTAGCGCGTACCGTGATCGGGATGTTAAATGGCGCGCGCCGTATAATGGTAGTTATGCACCGCTTGTTACAACATTTCCGGACGGCCTTAGGATTCGCAAACGATGCCAACTATCCGCAGGCCGAGGCGATGCTCCGTGAGGTGGTAGCGGACGCCGCCTTGTCCGCCGAACAGCAGCTTGAGGCATCGGCGAACGGGGCGCTTGGCGACTTGCTAATCAAGATGGGGCGGTCGCAGGAGGCCATCCCGTTCCTTCGGGCCACGGTCAAGGGTCAGGAGACGAACGATGACCTAGCGAATCATGCACGTGATCTGCTGCGGCAGCTCGGCGATGCATAACCCGCCGCTGGAGCGGACCGCGGCGGCGGTATACTTGTTTCGCGGTCGAACGTCGCGCGTGCGCCGCCGCGGCCGCTCAACGGCATTACGTTATCCCGCTGGGTCAAGCACTCCCATCTCAGCGAGCAAGCAGCAGACAAGGAAGTACGCCAGCAGTAGACCAACTATTGTTCCAAGTACGGCAAGGATCAATTTCTCCGGACTCCATCCCTTTCGCAGCTTCTTTTTTGCCGGTTGCTTAGAAGCGTAATCGAGAATTTCAGGTTCCTGTGGCAAGGGGCTGGTACTTTACCACAATTCGGCGAAGCCCAGAGGGTCAAGGCGAGGCCCAGAGGGTCAAGAGTCATTTCGGCCCCCCTTCGTCGCTTCGTCGCTCCCCTTCGTGCCTTCGTGCCTTTGCTCACGTTGTCCTCTTCATTCCTTCCGTTGATCCTTCTCATCCTGCACCTGTCCGCGCAGCTTCTTGATGCGGGACTGCACATCCTTGTGATTGAAATCCCACATCGCCACCTGGCTGTAGGCCTTGATGGCGGCCGGGATGTCCTTGTGCTCCTCCAGGGCCCGGCCGTAATAATAATGCATCTCCAGAGACTTCTTATCCCCGCGCAGGGGATACTCGTCGATGACCCCCTTTAGCGTATCCACCGCCTCATCGGTGAATCCCGTCTGCAGAAACGCCCGCCCCAGATAGACCGCCGCCTCCACCCGGAACTTCGGGTCCATCCGCACCTGCTGCAGCACCGGGATGACATCGGAATACTGCTCGAGCTTGAACATCCGCACCGCCATCTCGTAGCGGTAGCTCATCTCGGTCGGGTAGTTCTCCGACCATAAGGTGTACTCGGCCAGCTCTTCCTTCAACTGGTCGCGGACCAGGTGAATGTACTGCCGCTTGAGGCTCTCATCGGTCGGCTTGGCCTTCAATTCTTCACGCAGCGAGCGCTCCATCCGGTTCATCTGCTTGATCTTGATCCGCCCGATCTCCTGGCGGTAGGCGAACTGTTTGGTCTTGGCAAACGCATCCATGAGCAGCTCGATGCCGCGGTTTTCGTGCTCCATGTGCTCGGTGCGGGCCAGGGCATGCACCAGCTTCATCAGCTTGCCGCGGTCGTTGGGGTCGCCCGACCATTCCCCTTCCGCCTCGCGCACGCTCCGCAGCAACTGCTCATCGCTGCGGATGTCCTTGTCATCCTCCATCAGCTTCGTCTGCGCATCCATGTTCTTGACGCTCTCCACGAAGCTGCCGCCGGATTCGTATTTCCCCTTCTTCATCGTCTCCTGGGCCCCCAGGTCCTTCAATTCCTTCAGCAGGTCCATGTCCTCCGGCCGCATCCGCACCGCGTAGTTGCACGCCTCGGTCGCCAGCTTCCACTCCTCCAGCAGCTTGTACGTATCCTTCAGAAAGATGAACTTGTTGAAGTCGGACTTGGGAGTGTCGATGTTGGCCCGCAGCAGGATGGGGCCGACCCACAGCGTGGTCTTATAGAACGTCGCCTTGTAGGCCGACTCCACCATCTGCTTGATGGTGTCGGTGTTGCCCGGATCGTAGGACATCATCTTCTCGGCATTGAGCATGTTCTCTTTGTGGTCCTTGCCGGTCTTGCGCAGCTTCATCTTCTCCATCATGCCCAGGTCCTTGCCGCCGGACGCCTTGCGCCGCAGCGACATGTCGCGCAGATATTGATGGGCCTCGATATTCTCCGGGTCGAAGCGCAGACCCTGGATGTACATCTCGATGCCGTACTCGTAGTTGCCGGTGTCGAAGACCACCTTCCCCTTCTCGAAAAAGGGCTGGGCTTTCTTCCGGTTTGAGTCCGAATTATCGAGTTGTTCTTCTGCCACTGCAGTCACGGTAAATGTCCCTGGAAAAGTGCCTGTTCTCGGCGCGGCCCCTCCGGCCCCCCCTGCCCGGCGCCTCGCCGATCTCCATTGCCGGTTTCCCCCGATTCTATCCCCTTTTCACCGGCCGAGCCAATCTAATCGCCAGCGATTGAACCTGTCAACAAATTCCCCTATTGTTTTGCGAAGGGGTCAGGAACCTTTTGCCGGTCCCGCCTGCGGCCCGAAGGGTGCTTCGCACAAAAGGTTCCTGACCCCTTTCTTACACATGTACGAAGACCTTCAGATCATCCTCTACCCCGATCCGCGCCTCAAGAAGATTTCCAAGCCGGTCAGCAGCTTCGACGACAACCTCAAGTCCCTGGCCGCCCGCATGTTCGAGCTCATGCGCGCCGCCAAAGGAGTCGGCCTGGCCGCCCCCCAGGTGGGCGTCAACATCCGGCTGTTCGTGATGAACCACTCCGGCGACCCGGCGGATGACCGCACCTACGTCAACCCGCTCCTAACTGACGCCGAAGAGGAGGACGGGGGGGAGGAAGGGGAAGAAGGCTGCCTCTCCATTCCCGGCATCAACATCAAGGTGATCCGCCAAAAAAACATCCACCTCCGCGCCCAGGACCTCAATGGGCAATTCTTTGACCAATCCGGCGCCGGCTACATCCCCCGCATCTGGCAACACGAGACCGACCACCTCAACGGCACGCTCCTCACCGATCGCATGGGACCGGTCGCCAAAATGGCCAACCGAAAAATCCTCAAAGAGCTGGAAGAGAAATACCAGCGCGACCATCCCCCCCCACCACCTCCACCGCCCCCGCCGCCACCGTCCAAAAAGAAGCCAAGAAAAAAGCGGTAGCGCGGCTCAATTCGGATTCGCCCTCACCGCAACCCGGCCGTGGCGAACCATTCCCGGTGCAGCGCTTCGATGCGCGAGATAATCCCGGCCGCAAGCGGCTTCGCCCCAGCGCAGGCGCCCAGCAGCGCCTGCAGATGATCCGGCTTGCTGCTGGCGCCGATGGTGGTGCGGGTATTGGGAAAGGAGAGGATGAAGCGACAGCGGAACTCCAGCTTCGTCGCGCAGCCTGACTCGGCATAGATCGCATCCAGCGCTGTCTTGGCGGCCGCGGCGTCCGGCGTGCCCCAGTAACTCTCCGGGCCGCCGCCCAGCGTGCGCAGGGCCAGGATCGGCGTCTGCCGCCGTTGCAGCTCATCGTACAGCTCATTGCTCACTTCGCGGTTGACGGCGTTGAAATAGTAGGTGTAGCTGTTGAAAATATTGGCCTGCAGGCAGCGCAGCGCATTGGGAGAAAACTGCCAGAAAATCTCCATGCAGAGGTGGCCAACCTTCCCCTGCTCCAGCAGTCGGGCGAGTGCATCGTGCATCGGCCGGCCGGGCTGCAGTTCTTCAATCGGCGGGTTCCCGCACACCTGGCCGATGTCGATCCTGTCCACGCCGGTGGACAACGCGCCCTCCACGGACTCCTGCAATCCCTTCACATCCAGCCCATCAATTTTGAAAATCATTTTCGGCCGCTGTCGCGGAGACTCGGCAAACGCCTTCTTGAGCGTCTCGATCACCTTGCCGTTGCCGTAGGCGTGTGAAGAGTGGAACCACACCCCGGCGTCCATCGCCATGCGGGCGCAGCGCAGATGCTCCGGATTGGCGGCGTCCGAGATGTTTCCAGTGCCAAAGGTATAGCGCTG
>DAIOHQ010000314.1:0-4827 GCA_036744635.1 Tepidisphaeraceae bacterium
CAGGTGTGCCGCTCATCGGCATGGATGCCCTGATCGAAAACACGCTGCCCGTCGGCGGCGGCCTTTCCAGCTCGGCCGCCATCGAAGTCGGCACCGCCCACTGCCTGCTCGCCCTCACCGGCCAGACCATGGATCCCATGCGCCTGGCCCTGCTCTGCCAGAAGGCCGAGCACGAATTCGCCGGCGTGCCCGTCGGCATCATGGACCAGATGATTGTCGCCACCGCTCAGGCCGGCCACGCCACCCTCTTCGACTGCCGCGAATTTCTCCGCCAGTACGTCTCGATGGACCCGCGCGAGCTGCGCGTGGTCATCGTCAACAGCATGGTCAAGCACGAGCTCACCGGCGGCGAATACGCCCAGCGCCGCCGCCAGTGCCAGGACGGCGTGAAATTCTTCCAGCAGGAAAACCCCCAGGTCCGTGCCCTGCGCGATGTCTCGCTCAAGCAACTCGAAGGAGCCAAAGGCAAGCTCGATGATCTCACCTGGCGGCGCTGCCGCCACGTCATCACCGAAAACGCCCGCGCCGTCGAGGCCGCCAACCTGCTCGAACAACACAAGTACGAGCAGGCCGGCGAACTAATGGTGCGGAGCCACAATTCACTGCGCGATGATTACCAGGTGAGCGTCGAGGAGCTGGATTTTCTCTCCGCCGAGGCGATGCAGGTCAAAGGCGTCTACGGCGCCCGCATGACCGGCGGCGGCTTCGGCGGCTGCATCGTCGCCCTCACCCAGCCCCGCGCCGTAGAGCCCCTCACCGCCCACCTCATAAAAACCTACGAGCAGCGCTTCCAGAAATCCCCCGCCATCTACGTCACCACCGCCACCGCCGGAGCCAGCGTCCTCGAATAGCGCGTCGTCCCAGTGCCACCGTGTATCGGCCTTCATCTCATTTGGTGGGGTAGACATTCCTGTCTGCCGTTCGACAGGCATTCTTACCTGTCGTCTGGGTATCATCAGAACATTCGGAGAATTACCGCAACTACACCCGCAGCGCCTTCTTCCCCCTGCGCTCCGCATCCGGCATCTTCGCCTTCAGCTCATTCCAATACCGCACAGGCGTTTTCGGCGTCCCCACAAACTCAAACCCACCCTCCCCAAACCGCAGCGTCGCCCGCTTATCCGGCGTTTCCCATCCAAACCCGGCCCGCGCCTGGATCATCTCCTCGATATGCGACTTCTTCGCCGCCCCCCATCCCGGCTTGGCGTGGGCCCATGACTCTCTCCCATACCCATGCTGATACACCTCATCCGCCAGGTAATGAATGTAAAAAATCCGCCGCTGGATGCCCGAGCGGTTCGGCCGCGACCCGTGCGGCGTGGACAGGCAATGAAACAACACATCCCCCGCCTCCATCTCCAGCGGTTTGGCCCCGCACTCCGTGAACAACTGCTCCTCGGTCTTGCTCTTCAAATCCACGTGCCCAACCAGGTGGTGCCCATCGATGGCATACACGCACCCGTTGTCCGGGCCGGAATGATCCAGATAAATGTCGGTCGTGAAATTCGGCACGCCGAATGTCTCTTCGCTTCCCTTTTCCCCCATGTACGGCGGATCCTGGTGCCACGGCACCGGCGCGCCCACCTTGGCCAGCTTCACCACCAGCGAGTCATTCCACGGAAAAAACGCCTGCCCCACGCACTGCCCGATGTTCTCCAGCAGTTCCGGCTTCACCGTCACCGCCCGGAAAATCTCCCCGCGCTTCCAAATCTCCTCCGACCGCCAATACACCTTCGACCCATCGGCCATGGTGTGAAACAGGTGCATCGGCCCGTCATTGTGCTCCCCCTTGGCCTGCACCGCATCCGCCGCCTTCTGCAGCAATTTCAGCTCCTCCCCCTGGTACAGGCCGCGCATGATGAGAAAACCGTTGCCGTGAAAAAAATCGATCTGTTTCTGCGTGAGCATGGCCTTGATCCTCGTGATGGTTGGTCGGGAGATGATATCGCTCCCCCCCGCCCCCGCAATCCCAGCCACCCCAATGTGATTTTCGATCCAAAGTCCAATATCCAAAATCCAAAATTCGCGCCGCTTGCACGCGCCGCAAAAATCCCCTATCACTTCCTCAACCGCCCCGCGACGCATTCACGCGGGCCCGGACTGAAAGGGCTGCAATGTTTCGCTCCGTCTGTGTCGCCGCCATCGGCGCTGCCGTTTCCTTTACTTCCATTCCCCTGTTTGCCGCCGAACCGGCCCCCGCCGGCGACACCCGCTATTTCGGCGGGCTGCTCGACTCGCGCAGCATCTACGGCCAGTTCTGGTTTCCCGAACCCCTCCGCGGGCCGGAAATGGATGTCGACCGCGAGACGCGCCTCGACTGGTTTCACGCCGAAGGCGATGGCGCGGCTTCCAATACGCTCAACGCCGAAATCGAATACAACTTCGGCAACCTCACCGTCGAAGTTGAAGTTCCCTACGAAAACACCCGCGAACTCACGCTCGACGAGGCGACCGGCATGCGATCGCGCGATCGCTCCGAAGGCATCGGCCCGGTGGAAATTGCCGCACGGCATCCCATCTTCCAATGTGTCAGCCGCGACAATTTCTTTGACTATTCTCTCGTCGGAGCCTTGGAGATCGCTATTCCCACCAACACCGAGGTGGGTGGCAAAGATTTCGAATTCGTCCCCAAACTCTTCCAATTGCTCCGCCTCGGCGACCATTTTAGCGTTCAAAGCAGCGTCGGCCTCTCCATGCTGGCCGGGCCCGAAGAGGGGGGCAACAACGTTCTCGAGTACTCCCTGATCCTTGGCTACAACATCGACAAGGACCAACTCCGCATCCCCGGCGTCAGCCGCATCATCCCGATCCTGGAACTCAACGGCGAGACCGGCCTGAACCGCCAGGAGAAGGGCAACACTTCCCTCTCCGGCACCGTCGGCGGCCGCGTCAATCTCAAACCCATCGGCATCGCCCAGCCGCGCTTCGGCTTCGGCTATGTCTTCCCCCTCAACGACACCGCCCGCGCAGAATTCGACTGGGGCCTCGTCACCAGCATCCTCTTTGAATTCTGAATTGCTGAAACATGGAGACATGAAACATGAAGAGGCGCTGATTGCCCCCCTCTTCATGTTTTCATGTCTTCATGTTTCATTCCGCCCCACGTCCGATAACCACAACCAGCCCCCTCCTTACCAAAATTACCTAAATTACCAAAGTTAAGCGCAGAGATTGCCGATACAAAGAGTGTCAACATTTGCTGAAAGGAGCGAATCGATGACCTCTCTGAAGGATCTCAAGTCGGGTAAAGGGTTTAAGGTGACGGTGGACGCCAAAGGCGCAGAGCGCCGCGAGCATCGCCGCCACGACCTCGAACAGCAGACTATCGAAGTAGCGCGGTGGGATGGGAAAGCCCGGAACACCAAGAGCTTTGGCCAAATCCTGGACCTGTCGGCCGGCGGGGTGCGGATTCGCACCAGCCAGAACGTCCGGGCGGACCAGCAGATCCGAGTGAAACTGGAGCTGCCGGCCTACGCGGGAATCTGCCCGTTCGTCGACACCACCGGCGAAAAACCCCAGGCCAAACGCGAATGGGTCGGCTGGATGGCCATCGCCCGCGTCAATCCCGTCGATGAGCAGACCGTCGATGTTGCCGGCCGACTGGTCGACATGGATGAAATGGATCGCGGCATGCTCGGCCTGTATCTGTCCACGCAGCCGCTGGCGGCCTAAGGGCAACGCCAGCAATAAAAAATCAGACGAGCCTTCGAGTATATGAGCCGCAGGTGAATGGTGATGAGCGTTGCTGGCACGACGGCGCGCCCCATCGTTGCGGAACACCGGCGATTCTGAACCGAAACGTTCGTCCGAACAATTGCCGCCGACTTTTCGGGTGTCTCCTTTCCCGCCCGAAAGTCGGCGGTTTTTTTGCGCGCCGCGGTCCCTCAGCGCGCCATCCCGCGCCCTTCACGGCGGCGCCCGGCAGCCATCAGCGCCAATAGAACCAGCCCACCCGCCATCGGCTCCGGCACGCTGTACACCCGCACATAGTCGTACTGCACGTTGGTGGTGCTGGTGGCGGCCGTGCCGTATCCGCCGGTTGGGATGTTGCCGGCCCAGGAGTTGTTCTCCACCTCGGAGCTCAACAGCAGATATTCCGTGCGCTGCGAAACCGGCGTCGTCCACGTGCCGATGATGCCATCATCATAATAAAACGTGTAGCTGTCCGGCGTCCACAGCAGGCCATACGTGTGCCATGACCCATTGCCCAATCCCGCCAGCGGGCCATTCAATTGGGATGTGGACTGCTCATTGGCCCCATAGCCATCCCAGTGCAACGCGGTTGTCGTGTAGTTCGTGCGGACCGCTCCCAGATCGTTCACAGCGCGATGCTCGACGACATCGATCTCGGTTCCCGCCGTTGCCGGGCTGCCTACCGGCTGGCCGTTGGTCGGCGACTGCAGATAGAACGCCGACCACATGCCCGGCGAAGTATTGAACTGCACGCGGGCTTCGAAGTAGCCATAAGGGAAGAAATATTTGTCCTTGGTCGACCAGACGGACGTGTAATTCGTGCCGCTCTCGGTGTAGGTGCTGATCTTCATCACCCCGCCGGCGACGCTCGCCGCCGACGGAGTGTTCACCGCGTCGCTCCATACTCCCGGCGTATAGCAGCTCCACTTCGTCGAGTCGATGGATGTGCCATCGAACTCGTCATTCCATTGTAGCGCCCCCACCCCCGCCGGCAGCGCCAGGGCATTGGGCACGCCAATCAAAAACAGACCGATCACCGCTGCCGCGGCAGTGTGCATTTTCTCCATTCCGCAAATCGTATCACTACTGTCCGGCTAGTTCTCGGTGTTAGGTTCGGTTTCTCTCGATTTTATC
>DAIOHQ010000315.1:0-4749 GCA_036744635.1 Tepidisphaeraceae bacterium
CAATACCAGGTGGAGATTCCCCGCCGCCCGATTTATCGGCGCTTCAACGTGGCGGTGGCCTGCTGCCGTGCCTGCGGCAAACGGGTGCAGGGCCGCCACCCGCTGCAAACCAGCAGCGCCCTGGGATGCTGCCGCTCGCAGATCGGTCCCCAGGCGCAGGCGGCGGTGGTGATGCTCAACAAGGAACTGGGGCTGAGCCAGGGGAAGATCAGCCGGCTGTTCGCCAGTTTCTTCGGCATCAAGCTGACGCGTGGGGGGGCCTGCCAGATCATGCTGCGTGCCGCGGAGCGTTGCGAAGGGACCTATCAGGCGATCGTGAAGCGGGTGCAGAGCAGCCCGTGGATTGTTCCCGATGAAACCGGCTGGCGGATCGGAGGGTGGCTGGCCTGGCTGCACACGGCGGTGAGCGCCGACGCCGTGGCCTACCTGATCGCCCGCGAGCGCGGATTCGAGGCTTCGGCCCGGCTGATCGGCCGGGAGTATGCCGGGAAGCTGGTCCATGACGGCTGGGCGGGCTATGACCGTTTCATGAGGGCGACGCACCAGAGCTGCCTGGGGCATCTGCTGCGGCGCTGCGGTGAGATGCTGGAGATGGCGACGCGGGGAGCGGTGATCTTTCCACGCAAGGTCAAGGCATTATTGCAGGAGGCGCTGGCGGTGCGGGATGAGCGCGACGCCGGTCGGATCGGCCTGGTACTGGCCGGGACCATGGCCGATGAACTGCTGGAGCGGATGAGGAAGTTGATCGAGCCGATCAAACGCAATGCCGCCAACGAGCGTCTGGCCGGGCACCTGTGGAAGCATCGCGGGCACCTCTTCACGTTCCTGTGGTATCCGGGGATCGACGCGACCAACTTCCGGGCCGAGCAGGCCATTCGTCCGGCGGTGGTGAACCGCAAGGTGTGGGGCGGCAACCGCACCGAGGCCGGAGCGCTGGCGCAGTCGAGGCTGATGACGGTGCTGTTCACCGCCATCAAACAGGGCCGCGACGCCATGGAGTTCCTGAGCCAACTGCTGCAAGCCGCGCCCCAACCCCCGCCCTCGCTGCTGGAGGGATGCGGATAGACGCTAAACAATCACAACTACGAGGGCCAACATGATCATGGCTTGGCATGAAAATAAGCGCAACGCCATGACGTTCTGCATCAGCTTTCGGCATCGGAAATGAGTCCATGCCAAGAATTCCTTGAAATACTTTCAGAACCTTCTTATGGATCACGCGAAGTCCGCAGTAGCGGCAGCGATATCCATCTCTCTTGAAGGTTTGCTCCACTATCGCCGTCGGAGACCTATCTCTCGCTACGACAGAACGTACTCTCGCTGCGCGAGATTTGAAGTAACCGTGGCGAATTATCCCTGAATTCAAGCCATGCTCCCGGTACCACTTTTTTAGGTCTTCGCTTCGAACCGCTCCCAGTAATTCGCGGGCACGTGTTTTGTCGCCCTCCACCGCGCAGCGCACAGAGTCGGTGAATAAATCAAGTTGGTCGTCGAACCAAGCAGGGTAGGCCAACAGCGATTCCGTCGGCCATTTCTTAGGATCATCACCAAGCTCTGTACAAGTTCCTGCGGGTCGCTTACACATCAGGATGAGTATAATCCTCTGTACGGCAATGGGGAATGCTCAATGGACATGGCGTAACGCGCGGCAGCAAACAACGTTGACGTGTTCATTTTCGGTCTCTGTGTATTCCGGTGAGAATTTGAAAATCGGCGCGGCATTGGAACGCGAACTTCTCTCATATCAGGCCGTAATGCACTCTGCGATGATGTTACATAACTATTGATATATAAATAAGTTAAAATTTTATCTAATTTCCTTGAAACAACCCGACGAATACCATACAATAACCTAACAATGCGACCCCCGATTTTAGAAACCACCCGCCCATTGCCGATACCAATGGCACAGTTATCGGAACCGGCTCGAAACCCCGTTTCGAGCCAAACAGGAGGTCCCACGGATGGCGAACCCCGCCCTACTAACTTCTCGTATTGAGACCGCAACCATGCCCAAGCCCGATCCCAAAACTCCCAAAGCCCCCGCCCGCCACGTCGAAACCGCCGAGTCGATGGCGGCCAAGCAGAAGGATATCTCCGTCTCCGAATTCTTCGCAAAAAACCGACATCTGCTCGGCTTCGACAACCCGCGCAAGGCCCTGCTCACCACCGTCAAGGAGGCCGTCGATAACTCCCTCGACGCCTGCGAAGAGGCCGGCATCCTCCCCAATGTCACCATCGTCATCGAAGATCTCCAGCCCGACCGCCCGGCCAATTCCAAGCAGTCCCGCTACCGCATCACCATCGTCGATAACGGCCCCGGCATCGTCCGAAAACAGGTGGAAAACGTCTTCGGCCGGCTCCTCTTCGGCTCCAAATTCCACCGCCTGAAGATGTCCCGCGGCCAGCAGGGCATCGGCATCTCCGCGGCCGGCATGTACGGCCTGATCACCACCGGCAAGCCGATGGTCATCCACACCCGCCCCCACCCGCGCAAGCCCGCTCACCACATCGAGCTGGCCATGAACACCAAGACCAACCGCGCTGAAGTCACCGTCGATGATGAGACCGAGGATTTCCCCCCGCGCAGCCGGCTCTACAACCTCATGCCCGGCACCCGCGCCCCCGAGTTCCTCCATCCCGAAGACTACATGACCGGCACCAGCGTCTCCATCGAGCTGGAAGGCCTCTATCGCAAAGGCCGCGGCAGCGTCGATGAATTCCTCGAGCTCTGCGCCATCGCCAACCCCCATGCCCGCATCACCTTCGTCCCGCCCTCCCGCGTCAGCGCCGATGACCAGGAAGACCTCCCCCTGGCCAACGCCGCCAGGGACGCCGTCCACGCCAACTCCCTCACCGAAAGCGGCGCCCATGTCGCCCCCGCAACCGAAGATGTCACGGCGCCCTCCGGTGTGGATCCCACCCTCACCACGATCGAAAAAGACGGCATCATCTTCTTCCCCCGCGGCACCGATCAGCTTCCGCCAGAGACGCGCGAAATCCAGCCCCACCCCAAGGGCATCGAGCTGGGAATCCTGCTGCAGATGATGAAGGACTTCGAGGCCTCCAATAAGCAAGGCGGCACGCTGTTCAACTTCCTGCAGGAAAAGTTCAGCCGCATCAGCCCCTCTAAGGCCTCCGATTTCTGCAAGGCCATCGCCGCCCACAGCCGCACGAAAGTTTCCGATCTCGAACCCGCCCAGGTCGAGAAGCTTTTCAAGGCGTTTCAAGATTCCAAGCTTCCCCCACCCCCCACCGATTGCCTCGCCCCCATCGGCGTCCGCCAGATGCTGGCCGGCATGCTCAAGGGCGTGAAGGCCGAGTTTTACGCCGCATCCAGCCGCGAACCGGATGTCTACCGTGGCCGGCCGTTCCAGATCGAAGCCGCCATCGCTTTCGGCGGCGAACTCCCCTCCGATGACACCGCCCGCGTCATTCGCTTCGCCAACCGCGTCCCCCTGCTCTTCCAGCAGAGCGCCTGTAGCAGTTTCAAGGCCGTCGCCGAAACCGGCTGGCGCAACTACAACCTCTCCCAGCCCCGCGGCGGCCTCCCCAATGGCCCCCTCGTCGTCATGATCCACATGGCAAGCGTCTGGGTCCCCTTCACCAGCGAATCCAAGGAAGCCATCGCCGACTACGACGAAATCCGCAAGGAAATGAAACTCGCCCTGATGGAATGCGGCCGCAAGCTCGGCGCCTATCTCCGCAAGCGCCAAAAAATGCAGCGCGAGGCCGCCCGGCGGGATGTTTTCGAGCGCTACATCGGCGAAATCGCCCGCGCCGTCAACGCCATCAACGGCACCGACGCCAAGAAGCTCTACGACGCCCTGCTGGCCGAAGCCAGAAAACGCACCGCCATCGCCGATGCCGCCTTGGACGAAGAAGGCAAGATCGTGAAAAAGGACGAAACCGAGGAGCTGAAAAACGATGAAGGCGTGGTGCTGGTTGAATCCCGCGCCGCCCATCTAAAGGAAGCCGCCGCCCCCGAATCCGCCGCGCCAACGCCGGCCTCCGATGACGAGGGTGACATCGTCCGCCTCAGCGGAAAACCCAAAAAGAAGAAAAAACAACCGAAAAATGGCAACTTGTTCGACTAAAATACACCGCCGCAAATGTCCCACAATGTCGCAGAATGTCCCACATCTCAAAATGCATGTGTGGGACATAAGGAGTTGAGATGCCACCAACACTAACCGTCAGCGGCCAAAAATTTGTCCTCATTCCCGCGGGAGAATACCGCGACCTGAAAGCCAAGGCTGCCGCGAATTCCAAGCCGGCCCGCGCCAAGCGCCGCCTCAGCAAACAAGATCGCGGCGACATCGCCGAATCCCTGCGCCGGCTGAAATCAGACGAGTTCGTGCCGCTCGACGAAGTAGCGCGCGAGCTCGGATTCCGACCGTCTACTCTGAAGCGGTAAGTTCATGTACACCGTTGCCATCAGCAATACGATACGCCGGTCGCTCAAGCGGCTCCCCCAACAACTGCGGGATCGCCTGCTGGGCGCGGCATACACTTTGGCGGACGAGCCACGCCCGCACGGCACAACCAAGCTTGCGGGAGGGCAGAACCTATATCGGATTCGTGTAGGTGACTATCGCATAGTTTACGAGATAGATGATGAAATGCACCAGGTAAAGGTCACCATTATCGCCCATCGTCGCGAGGTGTATCGCGGCATCTGATATGTAGGGTGTGCTTCACACGATTTTGCATGAAGCCTCAAGCGGCGACGCTTTCTTGGGCCAGGAG
>DAIOHQ010000316.1:0-4670 GCA_036744635.1 Tepidisphaeraceae bacterium
GACACAGGTCTGCGAGTACGCCGACCTGTGGCACCCAAACTGACCCACTGCCCGAAATTGGATTCAGGATGGACGGCCGGCAACCAGGGGTTATACTGGTCTGTAATAAGTTGGCCGGATCATGCCAGTCCAGCCGACTGTCTCGCCAGCGGCGTATCCCATCTTTGCTGGCGCTCGAATGCTGACGGAGGCATTGCCATGCGTAAACGCCAGGCTTTCACGCTCGTCGAACTTCTCGTGGTGATCGGCATTATCGCCCTGCTCATCTCTATGCTGATGCCCGCGCTCGGCAAGGCGCGGGGGGCGGCCAAGACGGTGCAGTGCGCCTCCAACCTCCGCCAGATCGGCCAGGCGCTCAATATGTACGCGTCCGCCAACCGCGGCGTGTTCCCCAACCATCCGCTGGATGTGTATGAGTCGCAGGCCAACGGCAAAATCCCCGCCAGCACGCCGGTGCCGCGGAGCGCTCCCATCCCGGATCGAATTTCCTGATGACGGACGGGCACGTCGTCGCCTTGCGCATTCCGCCCCATCCCATCGGCGCCGGCGGCAGCAGCGGTTACGGAACGTTGCTCATCACCAAGGACAACGACCGCTGCAACTGGAACGACCAGGCCAACTTCCCCAACCAATATTGGGGCGCCGACCCGATGCCGATGATGAAGCGAAAGTTTCGGGGAATGTGAGTTTTTTTCCGATGCCGCTGCCGTCGAGGGTAGCAAGAATATGAGTGCGAGCGGCAGAATCCGCATGATCTGAATATTTATTTTTATTCCGCTCGCAATTCAGGACGAATTAGTCTATAATTAATCCGCACCACCAGGACCTCTCCACCAAGAGCGTGAGGTGACCTTATGCTTTCCCTCAGCAAGAAGACCGATTATGCGTTGATCGCGCTGGCGTATCTGGCCGACCGCCCGGGGCGCGTCGCCCCCGCCCGCGAGATCGCCGGGGCCTACAACCTGCCGGTTGCCCTGCTGATGAACATCCTCAAGAGCCTCCACCAGCACGATGTGCTGCGCAGCACGCGGGGCACCAAGGGTGGTTATCAGATCAATATCGCGCTCGATGACATGTCGCTGCTGCAGCTCATCGAGGTGGTCGAAGGCCCGGTCTACATGACCGAGTGCATACGTCTGGCCCAGCCCGTCCTCGAAGGCGAACCAGCCCACGACCCGATCCACTGCAAGGTACACGAAACCTGCCCGATCCAGTCGCCCATCCAGGCGCTGCATCACCGGCTGGTGCGCTTCCTGGACGATGTGAAGCTGTCGCACCTGCTGACGCCCGGCAAGCGCATCGACGTGCCGGTCGAGCTGGTCGGCATGGGCTGATCGCACCGAAGCAGGATGGATGATATATTCGTCGCCACAAGCGGCGCTATGGGACTTTCATCGCTTGGACGGAATTCGATCAGATGCGCGTGAAGCTGCCGATTTACATGGATCACAACGCCACCACCCCGGTTGATCCGCGGGTGTTCGAGGCGATGCGGCCATATTTTGTCGAAGTCTTCGGCAACGCCGCCAGCCGCTCGCACGGCTTTGGCCAGATTGCGGCCAAGGCGGTCGATTGCTCGCGCGAGCTGGTGGCGGCCCTTCTTGGCGCCGAGCCGAAGGAAATCATCTGGACGAGCGGATCGACCGAGGCCAATAATCTCGCCATCAAGGGCGTAGCGGAAATGTACCGCGACAAAGGCAGGCACATCATCACCCAGGTGACCGAGCACAAGGCGGTGCTCGACCCCTGCAAGAAACTGCAACGCGATGGATATGAAATTACCTGGCTGCCGGTTGACAGGCATGGCCGGGTCAGCGCCCAGCAGGTGGCCGAAGCCATCCGTCCCGACACCATCCTGGTTTCGATCATGTGGGCCAACAACGAGATCGGCACGGTGATGCCGATCCGGCAGATCGGCGAAATCTGCCACGACAGCGGGGTGCTCTTTCACACGGATGCCACCCAGGCGGTCGGCAAGGAGCGCGTGGACGTGCAGGCCGACAACATCGATCTGCTGAGCTTCTCCGGGCATAAGATGTATGGGCCAAAAGGCTGCGGCGCACTCTACGTGCGCTCGCGCGGGCCAAAGGTCCGCCTCGCCCCCCTGCTTGACGGCGGCGGCCACGAGCGCGGTTTCCGCTCCGGCACCCTCAATGTCCCCGGCATCGTCGGCGTCGGTGCCGCCTGCGAGGTCGCTCTCTACGAAGGCGGCCCGGAGGCCACCCGCCTCAATGCCCTGCGCAACCGCCTGCAGCGGGCAATTTTCAGCAAAATCGACGGCGTCACCGTAAATGGCGATGAAAAACATCGTCTGGCCCACGTCACCAACCTTTCCTTTGCGGATATCGATGGCCCGCAACTGCTGGCGGCGCTGGAAGAGATTGCCGTAAGCTCCGGCAGTGCCTGCACTTCCGCCAGTATGGAACCCAGCTACGTCCTGAAGGCGCTGGGCGTGCCCAACGACTTGGCCTACGCCTCGATCCGCTTCAGCCTCGGCAAACAAAACACCGAGCAGGAAGCAGACTACGTGGCCGACCGCCTCGCCCAAACCGTCCGCCAGCTCCGCGAAACCTTGCCCGTCCGGGAAATCATGACCGCACATCAGCAGTGCGTCTGAGCGGTTTGGGCTCTGGGAAATTCCGGTAAAAAAACCATCTTTGCAATCAGCACTCAACTTTTGCCGATTGCCATCGTATAATCAGCATCAAGGAGATTTGGTTATGGCAATCATGCTTTCAGAAAAGGCGGCTGGCGAGATCAAAGGGATCATCAAGCAGCAGGGTCTGCCCGAGGCCGAGACGCGCCTGCGCGTCGGCGTCAAAGGCGGCGGATGCAGCGGGTTCAGCTATATGCTCGACCTCACCGAAGAGCCCAAGGGCGAGATGGATGAGGAGATGGACAGCAACGGCGTCAAGATCCTCTGTGACATGAAGTCGTATCTTTACCTCAACGGGGTGGAGATCGATTTCAAGGATGAGGTGATGGGCCGCGGGTTCGTCTTCAAGAACCCCAACGCCACCAGCTCCTGCGGCTGCGGCAGCAGCTTCTCGGCCTGAGCGTTGACTGACACGAAACTTCAGACTGTCCGGTCGCAGGATCGGACAGTTTTTTTGCGCGCAGCGCGAGTGTTATCGGACGCTGCGCTCCCTCTTGCTCGCGAAGATCCTTCTGCCGCTCCGATACTCAAACAATGGATACGCACTTTCTTCGACACGGTCCCCGTGTCGCCGCGACGCTGCGCAAGCGCCTCTGGCAAGGGGGCATCGCGCTGGCGCTGTTTCTGGGGACGCTGCTGGTAGGGAATTTTTTCATCAGGCCGGAACGCGCCGTGGGCGCAAAGATGATCGGCCACGATTTTCTGGCGTTTTACTCGGCCGGCACGTTCGCCCGGCGGGGGGAATTTGAAAAGCTGTACGACCTGGACGCGGTGCAAAGATTCGAGCATCAGACGGCCGCTGGCGCCGGATTGGAGATCGGTTCGAGCTTTGGCCCGTACTGGAATCCGCCGTTCTACGCCTGGGTGTTCGCGCCAATCAGCGCGCTGCCTTATCAGCGGGCATGGATACTTTGGGAACTGATCAATTTCACGGCACTCGCGGGCGCGATCGTGCTGCTGGCGCGGATGCTGCCGAAGAATGACTGGCGAACGTGGGGCCTTGTGCCGCTGGCGATCATCGCCTCGATGCCGTTCATTCAGGCGGCCACGCACGCACAGAACACGTTTACATCCCTGTTGATCCTGAGCGCGGCCGTCACCTTCTGGCGACAGCGCCGGGCGATGCTGGCCGGGGCGGTCTGCGGCCTGCTCTTCTACAAGCCGCAACTCGCGGCCGTGGTCGGAGCGGTCATGGTGCTCACGCTGGGATGGCGGGCGCTGGCCGGGTTGGCGACGACCGGCGCAGCGCTGCTGGCGATCACAGTGTTGACGATGCCGGGAACGGCCAGCGCGTATCTGCACCAGCTTCCGCTGAACGTGCATTTCATGCAGGTGGAGAACCCGTACCTGTGGGAGCGGCATGTGACGCTGAAGGCGTTCTGGCGGCTGCTGTTGCAGGGGCGCGCGGCGGGCGAGGCGAGCCGGATGGTGACGGCGCTGAGCGTAATTTTCTGCGTGATGACGGGCGGTATGTTGCTGTGGATTGCGATCCGAGAAGCGCGAAAAATGGCTGGATTCGGGCGGGCGAGTACCCCCGCTCTCCTCCAGCCATGGCAGACAGGAATGTCTGCCCCACCAGAATCGAGCACACGTCCGCTCCCTCAGCCATGGCAGACAGGAATGTCTGCCCCACCAAGCTGGCAATTGGATCGGGTGATCGCGGCGACGGTGGCGGCCATGCCGCTGCTGATGCCGTTTTACTTTGACTATGATCTGATGCTGCTGGCGGTGCCGGCGGTCTTGATCGCGGGGGAGATGATGCAGCGGGAGCGCGATACGATTGACCGGTGGATCGTCGGCGCCTTGGTGGCGCTGGACCTGTGGCTGTTCATCAACCCCGGGATCGCGGCGGCCACGCATGTCGGATTGACGGTGCCGCTACTGGTGGCGGTGACAGGACTGTTGATGCGCCGGTGCTTCCTGCCGGTCCGGACCGCTGTGGCGATTGCGGAAGAGATGTCCTTGTCCGCGGCGGCGTGATTGCCGTATGAACCGTCCCTATCTCATCCTCTTC
>DAIOHQ010000317.1:0-4662 GCA_036744635.1 Tepidisphaeraceae bacterium
CAGGCACATTGCAGGTCACGGAACTCATTACCGGCAAGAGCGCAGAACTCGCCATCCATCCCGCGCCGGCGAAACTCCCGCTTACCATCGCCGCGGACATGCCGGCTCCTCCGGAAGCCGCCGCCGAGGCCAAGGGGGAAAAGGCCACCAGCGCCGATGCCCCTCCCGAAGATGCTTTCGGTCCCCACGTTCGCGACGCCATCATCACCGACGGCGGCAAGCTGGCCGTCTTCAACACGATGAACTGGGATCACAACCTCTACGCCATCGACACCGCCACCGGCAAGACCCAGTGGCGGCAGCGGGTGGGCAACTACTTCGCTTTCTCCCCCAGCGCCGCCGGCGACGGCGTGGCCGTTCAAGGCTTCAACTTCCGCGAGGCCGAAGGCTATTCGCTCTATCTGATCGCAGCGGACGGCAAGCCGCAGCGCCGCTTCGCGCTGTACGGCCTGCCCAAGCGCCTGCCCCACCGCTTCGTTCCCGCGATCATCGGCGACCGCATCAACAACTTCGCCAATGCCGCCGACGGAAGCTGGATCGCTTCTGCAGGCGATCTGGGCCTGGCCGTCTGGTCACGGGATGGCAATCTCCTTTGGTCACAGGATTGGAGAGACTCCCGCCACGAGGCCCACCTGGCGGCCATCGACTCTTCCACCCTTCTCGTCACTGAAGGAATGAAAGCCACGGCCTATGACGCCGCCAATGGCCACAGCCGCTGGACGCTCGACCTCGCCGCCACCGGCGATGTCCGCGTCAGTCGCGCTACTCCCGACGGCAAAACACTGGCACTGTTATCCACCACCGAAGGCGGCCGCGTCTTCATCCTTCGCGATGGCAAAGTCGCCAACTCCCTCTACACCCCCGGCAATGACCTCTCCATCGCCGCCGACGGCTCGCGCATCGCCGTGGTCACCCACAACCTGCTCAAGTGCTACTCGGTCGAAAAGGGATTGCAGTGGACCTATTCCGCCGACGACCGCCTGCGCTTCCCCCGCATCTCGCCAGATGGCAACCGCATTGCCGTGGCGTCGGAACTTGGAACGCTGTATGTCCTCGGCGTCGACGGCACCGTTCTCCATTGCCGCGACTGCGGCGCTCTCCCCGTGCCCGTCTGGATCGACTCCGACGACCTGCTCATCGCCACCTGGATGGGGAGCGTCTGCCGCCTCGATGCCAACTACGGCGAAAAGTGGCATACCCGCATCACCCCCTCCTCCACCGACGCCGCCAGGACAATCCTGGCGGACGATCCCACGCCGCTGACCAAGATCGAATCCTGGTCCACCGCCAAGGACGATTCCGCAGGGGGGGTCGACCCCGCCGGCAACCTGCTCACGCAGACCAAGGCATACGTCAAACTCGTTCCCTCCGGTTCCTGGGGCGGCCTGGCGAAGCTGATGCTCCCTCCATCCCTGCTCTACGATGGCAAGATGGATCCCCCGGCCGAGCCCTGGATCGAATGGAACAAAGTCGGCTTCTTCGCCGAAACCTCCCCGTTCAACTATCTGCTGATCGACACCTTCCGCAGCCAAATCCAGCTTACCGCCATCACGCTTTTCGAGGACCCCAAGCACCCCGAGTCCTGGCTGCGCGACGCCTCCCTGGAATGGTGGGATCCTCTTGCGTTGCAATGGAAACCCGCCTGCATGCTCCTCTCCGACTCGGCCATCCATACGCACACGCTCCCCAAACCGGTCGAGGCCTCGCGCTTCCGCATCGTCCTGCCACGCGGCGTGGTCGGAAACCTGCGCCTCGCCGAGATCATGTTCCACGGCAAGGTGCTTGGCCCGGCCCATCCGGATGTATTGAACAAGCGCGCCGTCGCGGTGGCCTATGATGATGACTTCGACTTTGGCCCCTTCACCCTCCTGCACACCAAGGCCGGCGCCGCCGCGGCCAAGTCCGTCGACAAGGTCTCCGAAGCCTATTCCGGCGGCCATTGCCTCACCCTGCCCGCCGATGGCCAGCTCATCCCCGCCGAACCGCAGCCCGACCAGCCCTTCGGCCGCGACTTCCCGCGCTGGGATTTCCCGATCGCCGAAAACCCCCAACCCGGCGAGTACCGCTACGTGCAACTCGCCTGGCGCGGCTCCCCCACCCCCCCTGCCACCAAAGGCCTGAGCGTGCGCTTTACCGACTCATCCAACAAATCGGTGAACATCGTCGCCGGCGAGTCGTCCTTCGAAGGCGGAACCTCCGCCAAAGTTGCCGACTCCCCGCCCGCCGACTGGCAGACCGCGCGCGTCGACCTGTGGAAGCTCTTCAAGCAGCCGGTACGCATCCGATCCATGTCGCTCGGCGCGGTAGCCGGCCCCGGATCCTTCGACCAGATCCTCTTCGCCCGCGATGAGCAGGCGCTGGAAAAACTAAACCCCTAAGGGGAGGAGCAAACGTAAAGCGGCGCATCCAGCAACTCTTCACGTTTCACGTTTCACCGCCGGCCGGCGCGTTCGCGGCCACAAAAAGTTTCAGCGGCCGCAGCGCCCCAAAATCACGCCGCTCCCCACTTATGAAACACCACGAACACCCCCAGCAACACCAGAGCGAACCCAAACAGGTAATTCCAATGCAACCGCTCGTTGAGATACAGCGTCGCAAATGCCACGAATACTATCATGGTGATCGCTTCCTGAATAATCTTGAGCTGATACCCGGAGATTCCATGCTGCGAGCCGATCCGGTTGGCCGGAACCGCAAAACAATATTCCACCAGTGCGATCAACCACGAAATCAACACCACCTTCCAGATCGCCTCCTCCTTGTACTTCAAGTGCCAATACCACGCGGTGGTCATAAACGTGTTGGAGATAACCAGCAGAATGATGGTGCGCATGGCCCGATTTTTACCCGACGCGGCCGCGTTTGTCCCTCCCCCGTCGAATGCTTCCCGCTGGAGTGTACGTGACACTTCAGGCGGGCTTACCATGATTGGGTGGGGCAAACATTCTTGTCTGCCACGGCCGGATGAGTGCAGGTGTACTCATCTGTGCGAATCCAGCCGTATCTCCTCCTTCCGCCCGCTGGACGCGTCTTGGCCTTCGCTCGATAATCCCCCCGGCTCTTACCAAGGACTATCTTCATGGAAGTTTCCATCGCCGAGGCTCTGTCCGGCAAGGGTGCCCAGGGTGCCGAAGGCCCCGTCACCATCAAAGGCTGGCTGCGCACCCGCCGCGACTCCAAGGGCGGCTTCTCCTTTCTCCATGTCAACGACGGCTCCTGCTTCGACTCCATCCAGGTCGTCGCCCCCAGTTCCCTGGCCAACTACGCCAGCGAGGTTCTCCACCTCACCACCGGCTGCTCGGCCATCATCTCCGGCAAATTGGTCAAGTCCCAGGGCAAAGGCCAGGCCTACGAAATCCAGGCCGATCGTGTGCAAGTGATCGGCATGGTGGACGATCCCGAAACCTATCCCGTCTCCGCCAAGCAACACACCTTCGAATATCTCCGCGAGGTCGCCCACCTCCGCCCCCGCACCAACACCTTCGGCGCCATCGCCCGCGTCCGTCACACCCTCAGCATGGCCATCCACCGCTTCTTTCACGAGCACGGCTTCTTTTGGATTCACACCCCCATCATCACCAGCAGCGACGCCGAAGGCGCTGGCGCGATGTTCCGCGTCTCCACCCTCGACCTGGCCAACCTCCCGCGCACGACCGAAGGAAAAGTGGACTTCGCCCAGGATTTCTTCGCCAAACAGGCCTCCCTCACCGTCTCCGGCCAACTGAATCTCGAAACCTACTGCCTGGCCCTCAGCAAGGTCTACAGTTTCGGCCCCACCTTCCGCGCCGAGTGGAGCTTCACCCCGCGCCATCTCGCTGAGTTCTGGATGATCGAGCCGGAAATCGCCTTCGCCGACCTCAAGGCTGACGCCGATCTCGCCGAGGCATTCCTGAAGTACATCTTCCAGGCCGTGCTGCAGGAGCGACCCGATGACATGAAGTTCTTCGCCGAGCGCATCGACAAAGACTGCATCGGCCGCCTGGAAAAATTCATCGCCTCCAGCTTCGAGCGCATCACCTACACCGATGCCATCGCCGCCCTGGAAAAATCCGGCAAGGCCTTCGAGTTCCCGGTGAAATGGGGCATCGACCTGCAGAGCGAGCACGAGCGCTGGCTCACCGAAGAGCACATCGGCCGGCCGGTGGTGGTGATGAACTATCCCAAGGAGATCAAGGCTTTCTACATGCGCCTCAACGACGATGAGAAAACCGTCGCGGCCATGGATGTTCTCGCCCCCGGAATCGGCGAGATCATCGGCGGCAGCCAGCGCGAAGAACGCCTCGACGTCCTCGACCGCCGGCTCAGTGAGATGCATCTGGATCCGAAAAACTATGGGTGGTACCGCGACCTCCGCCGCTACGGCACCGTCCCCCACGCCGGCTTCGGCCTCGGCTTCGAACGCACCATCATGTACGCCACCGGCATGCAAAACGCCCGCGACGTCATCCCCTTCCCCAGAACCCCCAAGAACGCGGATTTCTAATTGGTGGGGCGGACATTCCTGTCCGCCATGGCTGTTTAGCCTGCTCGCTTGCGAGCAGCGTGTGCGTTGCGCACCCCTTCCATTGGTGGGGCGGACATTCCTGTCCGCCATGGCGGTTTAGCCCGCTCGCTTGCGAGCAGCGTGTGCGTTGCGCACCCCTTCCATTGGTGGGGCGGACA
>DAIOHQ010000318.1:0-4605 GCA_036744635.1 Tepidisphaeraceae bacterium
TTGTGTTGACGAGTCGAGGAAAATCCCGTCCGCTGAAGCGGACCCTACACAGGACCACTTCGTACTTCCAGGCGGATTGGACACGGGTTGAAAACCCGTGCTACGAATTAAGCAAAATCGGGCGGCTCCTGCGAGCCGCCCGATTCATTGATTTACTCCGCGAAAATCGACTCAGGCTCGGCGGCGGCGAAGCAGGGCCAGCGCGCCCAATCCGAGCAGCGATAGCGAAGCCGGCTCGGGGGCTGGGGTGACTGTGAAGGGCATGACTTCTTCGATCGCGGTGATACCGCCCGTTTCCGCGCCGAATACCAGCTTCATCGTCGAAGCCGTTCGCGGCGTGGTCAACTTCAGCACTGCCGTTTCGGCATCCGTTAGAGTGACGCCGGTTATGGTTGGCGACACGTCGCTATCGAAATAAACATCGAAGGTGCAAGTTCGAGTCGCTCCCGCTTCGCCTTCAAAAAGGATCGCTCCCACGCTGCTACCGGGCGTGCCAAGTGTGATGGTGAGCGTGTGCCCCGCAGTCCCATCGGCCGCGGCCCACTCCAATGCAGCTCTGCCATCCACCGAGTGGCTCGCCGGATAGCTCGCGTTGTATGTGCTGTCCGCCACGGCGGTGTTGCCGGTAATAGGCGTCAACTGATCGGGAATGGCAAGAATCTCTTGCATCAGGGCGTAGCTGTTTCCGCCGGTCGAGACCAGCGAGGACATTGATGCCTTCAGTTTGCCGACGGTCGTCGCCGTGGAGGAACTTAAAACGTTGATCACCGAATCGGTAGTGCCTGCGGTCCCAGTGGCACCCGCAATGTTCGTGAACGCACCGCCCACGGTCGGGCTGGCGGCAAGCTGATACGATTCGCTGCCGGTGAAGCCGCTGTACCCCAGGTTTTGGGAGACGATGAATGTTTTGGCGTCAAACGTCCCGCCGCCAGGAACATTCCAATTAAAGTTGGTGCTGGTGACGCCGGCCATGTTGGCGTTTGCCGTGTACTGGGAAGTTTCGTTGGTGCCATACCCACCGGCCTTACCATCGAAGGACTTTGTAAGGTCACCATTGCTGATAAAGGTCGGGCTCGCGCCCGTGGTGGTAAGGCTGGTATCGCCGACGACCATTCCCGCCATCGGATTAGAATAAAACGTTCCGCCGGTGGCAACTGAGAGTGCCTGTGCCGAAGGGGTAAATAGTGAGCAAGCCGTCGCGACGGCCGCCACCGATATAGGACGCAAAGCTGACCTGATTCTCACGAGACCTCCGAATCTAAGAAACCGATGGGTGTTACTCCATACGGCCGGTTTGTCAAAACTGTTCGCCGCGTTGCGGAATTGCCAAACCGCTTGGCCTCCTAACGTAAAAAAGAATCTATCACGTGTCAAGCTGGATTTCCTCCGCAAAATGGTGTAAAATACTCCCAAAAAATGACATCCAATCCGAATATCGTCCACTTGGATGCGCCCTACGCGGAATCGGGCTTTGGATTCTACGCCGGGCCATCGGTCGCGTTCTCGCAGATGCACCGCCACAACGAGCTGGAATTGGGAGTGGTGCAGCGCGGCCGGGTGACGGCGCTGTTTGGCCAGCGGCGCATGGTCTTGCCGCCCAACCACCTGTTGATGTTCTGGGCGGCCATGCCCCACGGCCCCGTCGAATCCGCACCCCAGACCCATGTTTATTCGATCTTCGTCCCCATGCGCTGGTTTCTGGACTGGAGGTTGCCGGCGGAGGTGATGCATCCGCTGCTGGCCGGAGAAGTGCTCGTGGATGAGCCGCGCCGCGTCCCCTGCACCGATGTTCGATTGATGCAGCATTGGGTGGAGCGCATGCGCGAAGGCTCCGAGTCGTCCCGCCAGCTTGTTCTTCGCGAGATTGAAGCGCGGCTCTGGCGGCTCGCCCTCGACCGAAAACCCGAAAAGCCTTTCCGCCCTTCGGTTGCTCCCGCCGGCGACCTTCCCGCCTTCGAGCGCATGGCGCTGCTGATCGCCAAACATTGCCGCGAGCCGCTGAGCGTGGAGGACATCGCCGAGGCAGTGGACCTGGACCCGGCCTATGCGATGCGGCTGTTCCGCAAAGTCACCGGTACCACGCTGCACCAGTATCTGATCCAGCACCGCGTCTCCCACGCCCAGCGCCTGCTGGCCACCACCGATCTGGACATGCTGGCCGTGGCCGAGCAATCCGGTTTCGCCGCCCCCAGCCGCTTCTTCGAGCAATTCAGGCGAGTGGTCGGCCACACCCCCGCGGCCTATCGGGCATCGTTGCGGAAATAAATCCGCTCGAACCATGCCATGCGAACGATCATTCTCCTGATAAAATGGCGTACGAGCCATCCTGAAATATGACTTCCGAAGAGTGGTCGTCCGCCGTAGGATGGGTTCACGCCAATGGGCGATTTATGAGAGTCGTCCGCGGCAATTCAGGATATGATGCATTTCCTCGATCTTCGGCGCCGGTGCGTCACCGGCAGCATCCCCAGTGCCGGCGGCGAGAGTGCATCGCAGCAACAGACGGAGTATTTGATATGAATAGCACCATCCGCATCGTGCTCATCGTGGTTCTCGTCCTCCTGGTCCTGGGCTTGTTGCCCACATGGGGGTACAGCAGCTCGTGGGGCTATGGGCCCAGCGGCGGAGTAGGGCTGCTCGTCGTGATTCTCCTCGTGCTGCTGCTCCTCGGAAAGATATGAGCTTCGGCGATCGACGCGGGAGCAAGTAGCCGGATCGGTGACAATGCAGAAACGTGAAACGTGAAGATGGTGGCAGCTCTTCACGTTTCACGGGTTCAGTTTTCATCCCGATCCATCGGAGGCACCTGCCATGGCCGAAGCGATTGTGGTGACGCTGGAAAAAGAACTCGACGCATCGGCGGCCTACGTCAAGGCGGCCTCGGGCAGGGCGCTGGCCCGCGAGGCGGATCGGCTGGACACGGCCGCGCGCATCCGCGGGGTCACCGCCATCACGTCGCTGCTGTCAGAAAGCCAGGCCGTGCTTTTCGCCCAGCTCAAGGAAAACGGATTCGATCCCACCAGGATGCGCCTGCCGCCCGAACAATGGTTCGCCGCGGCCGACGGATTGAAGACGGTGCGGGCGCTGGCCGCGCACGTGACGGCGAAAATGAACGATTTCAAGCAACCCAACCCCATCCTCCGCGACCTCAAGGCCGCCGAGACGCTGCTGGCGGCGGCCGAAGCGGCGGGGGTTAAGTTTCACTTCACCAAGACCAGCGGATAGTGCAGGAATCGACCGGTGCCGACCGGCGATGCTTTCCCTCCGGGAAAGCAGGTTTTCGCAGGAGCGCCCATCCTATTCATCGCCGGAAATTAACTAATGGGCCACACCTTCTGAAGAGCCGAGCGGTCGCAATCGATTTTCCTCTGCAATGAATCGACCGCGGAGCAGCCATAACACATCTTCTCGGTTTGGCTGCGCGTTCTCCCCGTTTCGCTCTGGATTTTCGCGACGATATTTTCGAATCTGCCGCGACGCTAGGCAGGATGGTGGCGGCCTTCAATCAAATGCTGCGGCCGGGTTGGGATACAGTCGTGAGTTGACGATGAAGATATGCAGACTAGACTTAGACTAGTCGTATCGGAAGCCGGTTATGATTATGTCCAGCAATAACATGGTCGGCGCCTATGAAGCCAAAACCCGATTTTCGGAATTGCTGGAAAGGGTGAAGGCGGGAGAGGAAATTACCATTACCAGGCACGGGACTCCGGTGGCCAAACTCGTGCCTTATAAGACCAAGACCACGCCGGAGTGGCGGCGGACGGCAATCGATCGCTGGCGGGAGAGGTCCAAGGGAATCACGCTGGGCGGTCTGGAAATTCGCGACCTCATCGAAGAAGGACGGCGTTGAGAGCCAGTTGCGGATGATTGCGCAGAGAGCGGGCGGCCTTCGCGCGTTTACGTTCCTTGGGCGAACAACTATCTTGTTGGCCATGCTCGACAAGAATTTTGCCAAGTGGTGGTTGAACCGGGTGGAGGCGTTCAAGGATGTACCGCCGGAGAAGCTGCTGGCCGAGCGCGAGGCGATGGCGGCGCAGCAGGATTACAACCGCAACTACGCGGATTTTTTGAACGGGGCGGTGCTCCCGGCCGTGGACGATCTGGTGGGGGTGCTGGGAAAGCACCGGATCGTACATCGGGTGTCGACCTGGGGGAATCAGCTCGCGATGCGGGTGCATTTTGCCTGGCGCTGGGGGGAACTGGTGATCATGCAGAGCCACGAGGATTGCGTGACCTTCGAGCACCACATCATCACCGAAGGGGAAAAACGCGGGGAAGACTCGGCCGAGGACCATTCCCACACCTATGACCTGCGCGATGCCCTGCCGCCGACGGTGGCGTCGACCGAGCTGCAGTTCTTCCTGAGCCGGCTGGCGCAGGACCTGGTGGAAGGCGAGGAGGAGCCGGAGATTCCGCCGGGGGAGGAGGCGTAGGGAGGAAGGAGTGAAGAGTGCAGAAGTCAGAAGTCAGAATGCTCTGCTGAAATCCTCCAACGCCTTTATGTAGGGTCCGCTTCAGCGGACGGGTTTTTCCGAGGATTCTCGTCAATCGTCCGCTGAACACGATTGCGCGCCAGGGTGTTTCAAATTCGCGCTATCTCCT
>DAIOHQ010000319.1:0-4557 GCA_036744635.1 Tepidisphaeraceae bacterium
GTACGTGGGCGAGGGGACCGGGAGTGGCATCGCCAAAAATGAGCGCTACACCCGCGCGGCACCCGCGGGAAAATGTGACCAGCCTGTCACCCGAAAGTGTAGTATTATGTACCTGTCGCGCTCGTGCGAATCCGCACCAGCCATTTCGGGGTAGGTGAATGTGGGTAAATTTGATATGGTGGGGGAGATGCAGGGTTTGATCGCCGCATTGGTGGCCTACATCTTCGTTTGCATCATTTTTCCGCACCTGGTCAAGAACCGCTCGCAGTTCTATATCGCCTTCGGCATGGTGCTGCTGGTTATCGCATTCGGGGGCGCCGGCTTTCTGGTGGGCGGCGCAGGCGGCACATTCCTTGACTTCATCGCCCTGACCCTGGCGCTGTGCGCATTTGTCGTCCTGGTGATGGCATCGGGAGGCTTGTCGCTCGGTGAGTTGACCGGCGAGATGCGTCAGGGATTCGAAGTCCTCTGGCGCGGCCAGGGTCCGCCCAACGTGATCGTCCCCCTGAAAGGCGAGCAGCCCAAGGGTGTGCGCGAGAAAGAAGAGCCGGCCGCCCCGCCCCGGATCAACCTGACCGACACCTCTTCGCCGCCTGCCTCACCACCCGCTTCACCACCATCAGCCGCCCCGCGCCCAGCGCCCGCGCCGAAAATCCCCAAACCCGCGCAGGATACGGGGATTCCGCTGGAATGACTTCCTCCTGCTGCCTGCTGCGTCGTCGCTTGCTGCTGTCAAGTTTTGTATTTCTTCTGCTATCGTTACAATGGCACGTGCGTGGTGGAGTCGATAAGGAGACCAGATGGAATTGAGCGTATTGGCAGCAACCATCCAAGGTGGGGAATACGTCAATGGGCTCAAGGCGATTCCGTTGCTGGTGGTCTTGTTTCTCTGGGCGCGGGCGCTCACCTGGGCGGACAAGGACGCCCCCGCCGCACATCTTCCCCGCCTCGAATTGAACCTGGCGATGCTTCTCGGCGGCCTGGCGGGCTTTGCCCTGTTCTTCACGATACCAGGCTTTGCCGCCGCCTACGCGGTGCTGGTGGCGGTGATGCTGGTGGAGGTTGGGGTCTATCTCGTATTGAGACAACGGAAGGTGGGGCTTGGCGACCTCGGACAGCAATTCCGCGACTGGATGCGCGGCATGGCGAAAAATCCGGAAAAAGAAGTCGTCGCCCCGGCCGGCGAAATGCTGCTGGTCGACCAGGCCGGAAAAGGGATTCAAGCACCGCCGGCCAACGCCCCCGAGCGCCCGGGATACGATGCCGTGCAGATGCTGCTCACCGAGCCGCTCCGCCGTGGCGCTGAGCGCGTCGACGTGACCCCCGGCGAAGGGGCAGCGGCGGTGCGCTTTCACGTCGACGGGGTCGTCTACAGCGGCCAATCGATTGACCGCCCTACTTCCGCCGCCGCCATTCATTATCTGAAGACCATCGCGCAAATGGACACCGCCGACCGCCGCAAGCCGCAGAAGGGCACGGTCAAGGCGTCGGTCGACAATCACCGCCACGAGCTGGAGGTTTCCACCGCCGGCAGCGCCTCCGGCGAATCACTGCGCGTGACCGTCGATCCAAGACTGCGGCACACCACCAAGCTGGCCGACCTGGGCTTCAGCGCCGATCAGCTCAATTTGCTCCGCGACTCGATTGCCGACGGCACCGGCATCGTGCTGCTGACATCTCCCAAAGGCCAGGGGCTGACCGCGCTGGAATATGCCCTGCTGAGCGCTCACGATGCGTTCATCAGCCACATTCAAACCGTCGAGCGCGCCCCCGAGCGCGACCTGGACGGGATCACGCAAAACAAGCTTCCCGTCGCCGCGACGGCGGCCCAGGAACTGGACATGACCAATTGGGTCATCAGCCAGGACACCGACGTGCTGCTGGTGGCGGGGCTTGAGGATCCTAAGTCCGCTCATCAGCTCTCCAAGTTCGCCAAGTCCGGCAAGCGCATCTACATCGGCATGCGCGCCCCTAACACCCTCGATGCTCTGCTGGCCTGGCGCAAGCTGGTGGGGGATGACACGCTGGCCATGCAGAGCCTCAAGATGATTATCGCCTCGCGCGTGGTTCGGCGGCTGTGCTCGGCCTGCAAGATTGGCTATCAACCCGATCCCGAGCAGCTTCGCCGCCTGAACATGGATCCAGCCCGCGTGGGACAGCTATACCAGGCCCGCACCGAGCCGATGCGCGATGCCAAGGGCCGGCCGGTTCCCTGCGAGTTTTGCCACGACCTGCGCTTCAAGGGCCGGCTGGGATTCTATGAAATTTTCCTGATTAACGACGACGTGCGCCAGGTGGTGATGTCGGGCGGATCGCTCAAGCAGTTGCAGGCCGCCTTCCGCAAGCAGCGCGGCAAGTTCCTCCAGGAAGAGGCGCTGCTGCACGTCGAGAGCGGCGCAACCAGCGTGCAGGAAGTCCTGCGCGTGATGCGCGCTTCCGAAGGCCAGCCTCCCGCGCCAGCCGCCGCCGCCGCGACAGCGCAGCGCTCCGGATGATGCCCACTGCCGACAACAACGCATTACCGACAACGGACAATCTCCATGAGCCTATACAACATCATCCTCATTGTCATGCTGCTGACGATCGGCTTCTTTCACTACACCCAGGGCCTCTTTAGCGCCACCATTTCCGCAGTGCTGGCGGTGGTGGCAGCGCTGGTCGCCGTCTCCTACCACGAGCCACTGGCCGCCATGTTCAGCAAGGGGCGCTTCGCCGATGAGTCGCTCGCCATCACCCTCGTTTCCCTCTTCGCCCTGACCTACATCGTCCTGCGCCTGCTCTTCGACAAGTTCATCCCCGGCAACGTCCTGTTCCCGAACCTGGTGGACAAAATCGGCGGCGCGGTGATGGGCATCATCGTGGCGATCTTCGCCCTGGGCGTGGTCACCCTCGCGGCCGAGACGCTCCCCTTCCATCCCACCATCGCCGGCTATGGCCGCTATCCTGTAAGCGACCGCGACGTGATCGTTTCGCCCAACGGAAACAGGAGCGTCGACGCCACCGTCAGCAGCGAACTGAATGCCGATACCCTGGCCCCGGAGGCCCAGACAACCCTGCTGCCGCCGGTGGATGACATCGTGTTGTCGATGGTCAGGCGGCAGAGCGATGGGGGAGCGCTGTGCGGGCGCCAGCGCCTTGTGGACATCCATCCCGACTATCTCCAGGAGCTGTTCGGCCAGCGCCTCGGCGTGCAGGTGGGGGCGCAGCGTTCGGCGCTCAATGATGACATCGGTCATCGCTGGGTGAATGTGGACGCGGTGTACCAGATTGACAAGGTCCCACAGCTCGACGCCGAGATGGGCGGCGTCCGCCACGATCTGCAATTGCCGAAGCTGCGCGCGGCCGAATCCGGCAAGGTCCTGCTTGTGCTCCGAACCAAGATTGATCCCGACGCCACCGATCACGACCGAATCTTTCGCTTCAGTCCCGCCGCCGCGCCGCTGATCTATAACGGAGTCAACAACTTCCCCATTGGCACGCTCGAAGCGGGCAAGGTGCTGTTCGTAAATAAGCCCGACGATTTCCTCTTCCTGGACGTGTCGAATTTGCCCAAGAGTGTCGATCTGGTTTATGAGATCGATGAGGGCATCCTGCAGGCAGATTCCAGCGGAGCCAGGCAGGTGGCTGACGGGGCATTCCTGGCCATGAAGCGCTTCGGCCGGGTGGATCTCAGCGGCAAAACCGTCGAGCCGAAATCAAAGCTGTTCGCATCCCTGGACGTGGCGGTGATGCGCAAGACGGTGGTGCTCGCGGCCGCCGAGACTCTGACCGGCACCCACCTGCAGCCGGCCGGCTCTACCGCTGGAACCGGCGCCATGCCCGGGACAACCCCCAAGCCCGGTCCCGGCCAGATGCCCCAACCTCCTGCCGAAGAGCGGTATGTCTTCAAATTCTCCCGTTCCGAGAGCAGCCCCAAGCTCTTCTCGGCCATCAATATTCCCGGCAAGGTGCCGGAGGGTCCCTTCAACGTGGCCGGTGCCGGCGGAATGCTCAAGGACGGCAAATTCGCCGCGCTCAACGCCGATGGCGGCGTGAGCCTCGACAAGCTCGCCGAGGGCGCCGACCAGGTCAACGAATTCTTCGTGCCGCCGGGAATGCAGATGGTGCAGGTGACTGGAACGCCGCCACCGGCCGGCGATGCCTGGAAATGGGCCGACCAGTTGCGCGATTTCGAGCTGATCGACAGCGACGGCAAGCGCTACGCACCGGCCGGTGCCTGGGCGAAGCTCAAGGGTCTGCAGGATGAGCGGATGGTGGCCGCCTACGGACCGCCAGCCGAGCTTTCACTCGGCCACTCTCCGGCCGGCCGTCCCATCGAAGCCTGGATCGCATTCCTGATCCCCCAAAACGCCAAGCTCAAAGACTTCCAATTGCAAAAGAAGTCCCTGCACCAATTCTGAACACACCGCATCTACCTGCGGTGCCTATTGTAGGGTAGGCGTACTCGCCCACCATTATTGCGATGCTCTTACCAGCAACCAGCAACTCGTAACCAGCAACTGCTTATATTTGCACCGCTCCCGCCGACCAGATGCCGGTGGTGGGACGGGTCTTGTA
>DAIOHQ010000320.1:0-4500 GCA_036744635.1 Tepidisphaeraceae bacterium
CCAGACGGTCGTCCCGGTCTGCAAGGGGCCCGAAGGTTTTGACGTGTCCCCCGACGGCCGCGAGCTGTGGGCGGCGGGCTCGCGCGACGGCTTCTGGGCGGCGAGGGTCAGCCACGCCGGAAGGCCGGCACGCGGGTTCTGCCGCCAGTCCAAGAGGCCGTCTGCCGAACTCGGCTCGTACGAGCAGTCCTGCCAGAAGCGCGGCCTCTTCGGGCCACTCTCGCCGACGTGCTTAAGCACCAGACCCGCGCCCGACAGCGCGTTGCACACGCTGCCGATCGTCCAGTGGTACTCGTAACTGGCCGCGTCGCTCGTGTCGACGTAAGGACTCTCATTCCCGTACGGCTTCTCCATCACCAGGACATTTACGTTGTCCGCCCACGGCCTCTGGAACGGGTGGATGTCGTAGGAGACGTAAACCCCGCCTGGTTTGAGGACCGCGTGCGCGGCTTTGAAGACGGCGGCCGGATCGGAAATCCACACAAAGAATCCGTTCGTCGACACGACCAGATCGTAATGACCTTGCGGTAACGCGGTGAGGTCGGTCGCGTCTGCGCGCACGCACGCGAGATCGAGTCCGAGCGTGCGGGCGCGGTCTTCGGCGACCTCGAGCTGCCGCTGCGAAATGTCGACGGAGGTCACGCGCCCGCCCAGCCCCGCCAATGCGAAAGCGGCGTAGTTGTCACCGCTGCCGATCACACAAACCTGTCGGCCTTGGAGGTCGGGATAGAAACGGCGGATCTGTTCGAGTGCCTCGCCTTCGAAGGCAAGTTCTGGATCAGCGGCGCAACGTTTCCAGAGGCCGTCACGGTCCCGCAGTTGGCGCCAAGCCGCGGCGGCGTCGTCCCAATGCCGCCGGTTAGCCTCATGATGCTCGTTCACCAAAACGCTCCCAGCCGCATGACCTTCTATTAACCGGTCCGGTCCCACCACATAGCATGACTGCGGTTCATAGGAGTATCGCACCGGAGAGCGACGGGTGTCAATTTCACAGTTTTTTTGACGAAGAAAATCCGGTCTTCATGTTTCATGTTTTCATGTTTCATCCTCTCATCTCCGCGCCCTCTGCTCTGCGGTGAACTCTGCATTCTTCGGGTTAGAAGGGCAGTTCCTTCCCGAGCAGATGGTAGCGGAGCATGGTGAGGGTCATCAGGGCGGCGCGGTCGCGGATGGAGGAGCGGTCGCCGGGGAAGAGGAATTTTCTCGCGAACGCGCCGGCGGCGGAGGAGGCTGGGCCAGGGGGATGGGCGAGGGCGATCCAGACGGTGCCTACCGCTTTTTCGGGGGTGCCGCCGCTGGGACCGGCGATGCCGGAGATGGCCAGGGTGTAGGCGGCGCCGGATTGCTGCTGGGCGCCTTGGGCCATGGCGAGGACCACTTGTTCACTGACGGCGCCGTGTTGGGCGATAAGGTCGGGCGGGACGTTGAGCAGGTCGGTCTTGGCTTCATCGTGATAGGTGATGTAGCCCTGGCGGAAGTAGGCGCTGGAGCCGGGGACATCGGTGAGCAGCTTGGCGAGCAGGCCGCCGGTGCAGGATTCGGCGGTGGCGACGGCGGGGGCGAATTTCTGCGCTGTTTCGTCCGCCAGCAGGAGTTTGGCGACGGCGTCGGGGAGGGTCTCTTCGTCTTGGCCGAAGATCAAGTCGCCGAGGGCAGCGCGGCAGGCGGCGGCGGTTTGGTCGAGTGCTTCGCGGGCCTGGGCGGGGTAGGGGGGGTCGGGGAAGCGGGCGTTGAGGCGCAGGGAGACCAGGCCATTGGCGACGGTGGTGCCGACCGAGGGGTTGCGCTCGCGGTTCATCAGTTGGCCGAGTTTTTCGGCGATGGCGGATTCGCCAAGGCCGAAGGTGTGGAGGGTGCGGGAGAGGATGATCCCACTTGCCCCGCCGGCCCCACCGCCGGCCGAGCGGTCCTTGACGATCTCCGGCAGCACGTCGCGGGCGAACATCGCGAACATCTCCCTGGGCACGCCGGGCATGACGAAGCAGCGGCAGGCGTGGGTGCGATCTCGGGCGCTGGCGCGGGGATCGGAGGCGGACGTGGGCGCGGGCTCGGAGATCGTGGCGGCGATGCCGGCGGCGGTGCCGTTGTGGTTGAAGATCATCTGCGCCCCGCGCGGGATCATAGCTTGGATGCGGTTGATCGGGGGCATTTCCCGGCCGCGGGCGTGAAAGAACGATTCGAGCTGGGCGAGCCAAACCTCGTTCAGTTCCAGCGGCTGGCCGAGCACGGCGGCGAGGGCCTGACGGGTGAGGTCATCGGGCGTCGGGCCGATGCCGCCGGAGATGATGAGGAATTCACAGCGCCCGGCCACATCGCCGATGGCCGCCTCGATGGCGGGCTGGGCATCGGAAACGGTGATGTGGGCGAGGATTTCGCACCCGATGGCCGCGAGCTGCCGGCTGAGCCAGGCGGAGTTGGTGTCGACGGTCTGGCCGAGAATCAGCTCATCGCCGATGGAGAGGATGATCGCGTTCATCGCGGTATTAAAGCGGACGCACCTGCGGTGGGCAATTGAACTGCAGTCGGCACACCTGCGGTGGGCAGTTTGACGGGCACAATAGGGCGGCAATGAAAGAGCTTCTGACGAGGATGCTTCAGCACTGCCGCCCGTCGGAGGTCTCAAAGCTTGTTTGTGTGGGTGCGCCCATTTTTCCGGGAAACGTGTCAGATTCCTGCGCACCACCCCCGCTGGCGCTATCAGGAACGCGGATGGGATGGCGGCGAACAAGGCGTCGCCCGGATTTGTGGGCGCACCCGTTTGTGTCGAAATCGACCTGACGCTTGCGAAATTTCTGGCTGGCCGTAGTATGCCTAGGGACTCGACGTTTTGGTGTATGATTTGTGATTGATGTTCGCCGTTGTCAAACGCATCTCGGCGCTTCCAGTCCGTTTCGGCGGCGTCGAGCATTCCGGGTGGTTGCCCCCCAACGCCGCCAAGCCGCTGCCGACACCGGTCGAGGACGTGCTGCTGGATTTGGAGATCGTGCAAGACGCAGGCGGCTACCTCCTGTGCTGGTCGTCCCGAGATGGCAGGTACGTCGGAGACCTATGGTTTGCGCGCATCGAAGACGCCGTGGGCGAGGCGACGAAGGACTTCGGGGCCGAGGAAGAGCAATGGCAGGTCGTCGAGAGCTGAGCGGGTATGGAGGGAGTGGGGATAGAAGACGCTCGTCGATATCTTCATCTGTTTGAGCTTCCTGAGCATCGCGCATAAACCTTGCAGCCTGCTCCGAGCGGACGATCAACAGCGTTTGGGACGTTCGATACCCAAGTCCCGCCCGTACTCCTCTACGAACTGGTCCGAAGAGAGCACTGCGGTATTCGCAAGCCGTTGGCGGAACCTCCTGGCGGCATCGTCGTGTCCTTGAGGCAAGTCGAGGAGATCATGGTCGGTCGTGATCAGGTGGGTGGCCCGTCCAGCGATGGCTAGGGCAATGAGCTTCTCATCTTTCTTGTCGCGGAAATACTCGAAGCGAGCGCGAACCGTGCGGAGAATTTCGCCCACGTACATCAGTCGCTCGACCGCCGTCTTCACTTTCGTAGCTTCGAGTTCTGGATATCGGGCAACCAGATCCGGATCGTTGAGGATGAAGCGGTATTCAGAAAGCACGGCCCTGCTGAGCAACGCCACAACCCGCCGCTCTTCACAGGCGTGCAGGATGCGGCCTGAATCGCACCGCCGGTCAAGCAATCCACGCACAAGGATGTTGGTGTCGAGGACAATCCGATAGGGCAATATCGGCACGCGATCATCCCTTGCGCGCGGCGCGGCGATGGTATTTGATCTTGGCGGCCTCAACCAGGCGATCGAGTTCCAGCTCGTTCACGTCGCGGCCTGGGCCCATCAGCTCAGCGAAGGTGGTTGCCTTCGCCTGGCGGGAAATCGCCAGGTCTTCTTCGAGGAGATGTTTGAGGTAACGCTCGGGGGTCATGCCCAGGCGGCCGGCTCGCCTGGCGATCTTGGCCACCTGTCGCTTGGCCAAGCCTTTGACTTGGAGAGTGCTTGATGGTGAGGCCATGGGGATATCCTTCTGCAGTCTTGCGGCATTATTACTCCCGCTCGTACGGGATGCCCCGCATGGCGTGGGTCTCGATTTCCAGAAATTCGGCGAGCTCGTCGTCGGTCATCCCGCTGGCCGCGAACGCCTCGCGGGTGGGTTTGAGCGCCTCGTCGGTGCGCCGGGCCAATTCCGCGAGGTCGGCTGCAGCCTGCTGTGAGGCTGCTCGAACAGACTGCGGCTCGACGATCACGTGCACGGCCTGCCCCACCGCCAGCGTTGCCGGTTCATCCAGCACGATCGAGTGTCCATCGAAATGGGCCTTGAGCAATGTCATCGCCGTAATTCTACCCCGCGGCCGGTCCGACATCCAATCCCAGTCGAACACACCCCGCTCATCGGGTGTAGCGCTCAACTGTGGAGATTGTGGATAGGCCCCCACCCCAACCCTCCCCCGGAGTACCGGGAGAGGGGGTAAAAGGTGGGGCCGCCACAAACAAGA
>DAIOHQ010000321.1:0-4473 GCA_036744635.1 Tepidisphaeraceae bacterium
CGCGCCTTGCGCGCAACACTTGGAAGAGGGTTTGGCCACAGATGGGGCACAGATGGTTGTGGTGGAAGGATTTAACCGCGAAGGGGGGAAGGGGCGAAGAGAGAAAAAAAACTTTGTTTTGGGGATTTTGTTGTTGCAGGGCGTTGCGCTGGCGGCGCGGGAAATGCGCAATTCGATAGTTGCGCGCGATTGTTTGTGGTTCCTTGATGTCCCCTTTGTGGTTTTTCCGGCCCTGTGGCTGGCGAGATTGCGGAATGATAGGATGATGCGGCTGCATTCTGCCACTATTTGGCGAACGACAAATGCGTCTGCCTCATAGATCATGGTGGGCAGGAAGGGTGGATTCGATGCCGGTTGCCGCGGGTCAATGTTCGCATCGGCGTCTTTTTTTGTGGCTCTTGTTCTTTCTCGTCTGCCTGATCGGCTCCATTCATCGATTGCGGGTGGGAGATCAATTTACCTTGGCGTATCGTAATTGGGTCGCTCAGAGGGATGATTACCAGCGACGTGGTGCGGTCGCGATTCGCGGCCTGTATGACCTGGCGCGGTGGCCTCGCGATGTTATCGAGTCGGCTATCAACGGTGAGCGGGCGTTCAAACTTGCCACTGACGAAGATGGTGAGGAGTTCGTCAATTACATCGAGCCGGTCACGGGGAACCACTACAAGCTTGTCTTCAGGGGATCTTCCTGTTCCGTGGTGGGTTCCGTGGCTCCGCCGGCGTTCGCGGTCGCTGCCCCGAGCATTTCTGCTGTTTGGATCGCCGGCGAAGTTTTCCGCCGGCTGCTGGTGAGCTGTGGGCTGTTTTTTTGGATTGCCGTGATGGTGCTGGCGATGATCTGGCGGCGTCATCAACGACTGATTGTGGAACTTGGATTGGCGCTGGCGATTGCCTGGCTGGTCGCGGGGGTTCTGCAACGGGTTGGAGCTGTCAGCGACGGGGTCAGGATCGATTGGCCACGTCTTTATTACCATAGTTACGATGATGGCGTGAACGCCGGCATTGCCGTTGTTGCGAGCTTGCTGTTTGGCTGGCGGGCGTGGACGAGACGGGAGGCTCCGCGCCTGCTGAATTGCCCGGGATGCAACTACAGCCTGAAACGCAACGCCAGCGGCACGTGCCCGGAGTGCGGCCGGCCGATTTCCTCGGAAAGTGTTCAGTTGCTCAGGGCGATTGATAGCGCGGCAGATGCTCTCGAGAAACTGTAGAAGGCGGCGTGGGAGTCGGGACGTCATAAATTCGGATTTACCGCGGCAGCGGCTCGTCGGGGAGGAGGGAGTAGTCGAGCTCGAAGAGGTGATCGATGCCGCTTACCGGTTTGAATCCCCGAAGCGCGCCTTTCACGTAGGGTTCGAGCATGGGCGGGACGTTGTTGGCGTAGAAATGGGTGACGCGATAGTAGCGGGCAATGGCGAAGATGCGCCCGGCCGGGGCATAAGGGGTGACGATGCCCTTGTTATAGTCCCCGCAAAAGGCCAGCACGTATTCCGGGGAAGTACACATCAGGATGGCATCCGGCAGCTTGCTCTTGATGAGGGCGCCGACGCCCGCGTAGGCGGGGTCATCGCGGTAGGGATAATAGTTGCGGTGCTGCACATAGCGGGCGTGGGCTGCTTTCATCGGCGTGGCGTAGCGATGCGCCAGGAACATCAGCGTGATCCCCAGCGCCGCCGTCAGGCCCCATTGATAGCGCTGGAATTGCCGGAGGATGATGGGGCCGGGGGGGCGGCGAATCAGCCATTCGATGGCCTTCACCGGCGCCTCGATGATGTTGCTGATCATGGCGAAGACAAATACCGCGAAGAATGGACAGAACAGAAACGTAAAGCGGGCCATGTCCGACCCCCACAGGAAGACGATGAATGCCCATTGCACAAACAGCAACAGCAGGATTGCCGCGGTGGGACCGAGCAGGGGGGCATCATCGTCGGCTTCTGGCGGCGGCGCGACCTCATCGACGCCCGCGCGGCTTCGCTTCCTGATCTGGCGCACCACCGCCAGAGGAATCCCCAGCAGCATCATCCCGGCCACGAACAGCGTGGCGCCGGCGCCGGTGATTTCGCTCTGCGGGTCGAGCCATTTCTCCGGCGGTTTGGCGGGCTTGGCGCCTGGTTTCACCGGCGGCGGAATGCGGGTCCTGGGATCGAGCCCGTGCTTCACGGCCGCGCCAAGTCTGCCGAAATCATCCCACGCGGGCATCTGCGACTCCGCCCCCAGCAGGGCATGGCGGGTGAAGTCTTCCATGTTCAGCCGTGTCCGTTCCCAATACACGTTCTTGTATTTCGTCCAGCGGTCGGTGGTTTTGGGTTTGTCCTGCCCCCAGAATGCGCCGTTCCAGAGTCCAGTGCCGGGGACCAGGCCGTAGTAGCTGCTGACGTAGTTCTGCGAGGAATAGAACGGATTGTGATGCTCGCGCACGTTCACCACCCACCAGGGCAGCATCAGCGCCATCGCAGTCGCCATGCCCAGCCATGGCCAGCGCGTGTGCACTCCCCCCTGCGCCCTGAGCCCCTCAATCATCAACACCAACAGCGGGTACAGCCCCAGCAGCACCAGTTGCGAGCCTTTGGCGTAGTAGCAGCCGGCCAGGAATATTCCCGCCGGCAGGTGCATCCAGCGGTGTCTGCGGGCGTCGAGCAGTGACGCCACGAAGGCCGCCAGCAGCGCTGCCAGCAGCACATCGGCCAGCACGTACATCGACCCGGTGAACAGCGGCAGGTTGGTGAGCATCGCCGCCCCCGCCAGCAGACCCACCCAGGAGCGCCGGGTGAAGGCGCACCCCAGCCACGCCGCCGCCAGCGGGAGGAAGATCGAGCCGATGACGATGCAGGTGATGCGGGCGCTGTGGAAGGAATCTCCGAAGATCCAGAAGAACGGAATCATCAGCAGCGACAGCATGGGCGGCCAGTGGTCCTCGTGGCGGATGATGTCGGGTGGGCCGGGGTCAAAATGATGCGGCATGTAGTTGACGGTCAGCCCGCGGCCGGTGAAGAGGCGATGGGCCTGCAGGTAATACGCCCCGGAGTCGGGGAAGCCCAGGCCGCGATAGTCATGGTCGAAGGAGAGCTTGTATTGGGTGACCGCCAGACCGAGCGGCACCAGACAGGCCAGGAGAATCAGGCCGTTCAGGTTTCCGGCGCAGCAGCGCAGCAGTGCCGGCACGCAGCGCCGCCAGCGCTGGGGCGGATGACAAGGTGACAAGGTGGCAAGGTGACAAGGTGACAAAGAACGAGGCTGGCAGTTTTCCAATTCCTTCACCCTGTCACCCCCTCACCTTGTCACCTTGTCATCTTCTGCTGCCGCCAGCGCGATATCCTGCATGAGTTCATCCAGCCGCAGGGCTTCTTCAGCCGTCGCCAGCGGGCAGGTTTCGCCACTCCCCCCCAGCGCCCCTGCGATATAGCGATACTGCTGCTCCATGTTGTCCACCGGCCCGGGGCTGTAGCGCTCCCAGGCATGATCGGCTTCGCTCCAGCGCTCGGCGATGGGATATTGAATCATCGGCTGCTCCCACAGCGTCGTCTGCACGCGAGCCAGGCCCTCATCGCCGCGCAGCTCGATCATCTCATCGCGCCCGTTCTCGCGCAGGCCGACGCCGCTCAGCGGGGAGAAGAGGCTTTCCAGCAGGATGCTCGCCCCGTTTTCCATCTCCAGCAGGGCATGCACGGCCGAATCCACCTTCCCGCAGCCGGGCTGGTATTGCAGCCGGCTGCCCACCACCCGCTTTACCGGCCCGCAGGTCCACAGCAGCAGATCGAGCAGATGGCAGGCGCAGTTCAGCAACACCCCGCTCTGCCAGTGCGGGCTGTTCGGATCGGCGGCCACATCGCGGGCCATCTTGGTCCACACTTCCATCGGGCACAGCGGAATCATGCGCACCAGCCCGCTGCGGATCGGCCCGATCTGCCCGGCATACTCCTTGAAGCGCTGCGTGACAGGGTGGGCCCGCTTCATGTAACCGACGAAGAATGGCCGCCCCCCCTGCCCGCGCCTTCGCACCTGCTCGACCAGCTTGCGCGAGGTCTCCACCGCCGCCGTCAGCGGCTTCTCGCAGAACACCGCGTGCCCCGCGGCGACCGCCCGGCTGGCGATGTCGAAATGAAACTCATTGGGCACCGCCACCGTCACCAGATCCAGACCCTCCGGCTCGGCCAGCAGCTCATCCACACTGGTTGTCGCGCGGCCCCCATGCGCCGCCGCGTAGGCCTGCGCCTTCTCCTTCACCGCATCCGCCACGATGGCGATCTCATGCCCGGCCGCCTTGATCCCGCGGGCGTGATGGTTGGCGATATTTCCCGTTCCGATGATCCCGATTCGCATCAGCGCATCATATCCCCCGCGGCCGCCACCGGCTATTGTGCGAGGTACACGGGTGCATGACACTTTAGGCGGGCGCATCGTGTAATGGGTGGTGCGGACATTCTTGTCTGCAATGGCTGGATGAATGGCAGGTGTACTCACCTGTCTGAATCC
>DAIOHQ010000322.1:0-4449 GCA_036744635.1 Tepidisphaeraceae bacterium
TGCTATTTGTAGTAGATGCAATAAACAATCAAACGGCGTGCCGAACGGGATTGGGTGCGTCCCCGTTTCTTTTCCAAGAACCGTGAGCATCTGGTGCTCGAGGCGGCGCTGGAGGCGCTGGCGGGACAGGGCGGCCGTTGAATCCCGATCGCTCGCTTGCCGGCCTCATTCGTCACCTCGTCTATCGTGACCGGGGAGCGGCAGGTTAAGGGGCCGAAAAGTAACGCGTCGATTGCCAGAGTCGACGAATGCCTTTATCGACATGCGTCAGTTTTTCCAATCCTTTCCGTGCTATACTCTTGAGGACCATGGCAGAAGACGAGCGCGCGATACGATATCATGTGGTCTATACGCAAGCGGCTCTCAAATCGCTTGAGCGGTTGTCTCCGCCGATTGCCCGACGCATCATGGCAAAGATTCAGAGGCTCGAGCAGAATTTGGCGGGCGATGTCAAACGGCTGACCAATTTCACTCCGGAGTATCGCCTGCGTGTCGGGGACTGGCGCGTGCTGTTCGACGTGGATGAAGATCGCGTGCTCATCCAGCACATCAGCCACCGCTCACAAGCGTATCGTTAGAGGAATCCGAAAATGCTGAAAATCAAACCAGAATATCTCACCCGCAATGGTCGCCGCGAGTTTGTCGTGCTCACGGTCGAGGATTTTGACCGCATCACCGAAGCCCTGGAGGATGTTGAAGACCTCCGCATTCTTCGCGCTGCCCGCCGCCGCAACGCCGCCGCGCCCACCTACACCCCCGCAGAAGTGCGGCGTAGACTCAAGGCGGTGCATTCAACAACTGCCAAGCGCCGAAAAGAGCCAGTGTGAAGTTATGCGGGTAGCTTCAGTCGTCCCGGATTCGGTACTATTCTCGCGGCGCCGTCTGACATTGAATAAGAGATCGCGATGCAACATGAGACCATCGACCATCCGATGACCATTCCGCAAACGCGGCCGCCTTTGCGTCGGCTTATCTCCCACGTCCGGACTGCGGGCGCACTCTGTCTCGTAGCAATGTGGGTCGATGTCATTCTGAGACACGACGCGGAGGAAGCCCACTATCTTCCATGGATTGAGTTGGTCTTGGCGCTCTACGGCTTTACATTTGCCGGTTTCAGTTTCGCGCGTGGCCGCCTGAGGATAAGCGATTGGGTGACGCTGACGACGTGTCTCGTGCTATTCTCATTCACCGCCTACACCGCACTTTTGGTGCCGCTTGTCTGGCACAACTGACGCGACCGAGTAGTTCGCGAAGGGAGACCGAAAAGGTGACCTACGTCGATTTTCAAAGTACCCGTTGAATCGAGTGATCGGCGTGTGTCACTTTCCCAATGCCGGCGAATACTTCATGGCCAACCGCCTTTTCAACGTCGCCGCCATCTGCTCAACGGCTGCTTTTTGCGCATCCCTGGCGGGGTGCCTCCTCGCGGGCAGCGTCGATCCGGCCAGGCAGTTCCTTAGCCTGGGCCGAGGTTGTCACACCAGCATCGACGTCCGCAGTTCCGATCCACGTCTGGAAATATTCAACGACGCCACTTACGGGCCGTATCGCGGCAGCATCATCGAGGTCACCGCGCCTGGACATCCGAGCCAGGTGAAGTCGGCGGAGTTCGACTTCCTCGGCATCTACTACCGGCACATCCGGTGGCCCAACGGCGCGACGCTGTGGACATTGTCGATCAGTTTGGTTTATTTTGCGGTGATGAGCGCGGTGCTGCCCATTGTCTGGATTGTCCGGCGCTCGCGTCGGCCGCGGCGAGGCTTTCCCGTTGATGGTCAACCGGCGGGGGAATAACTAAGAAGACCGAGAAGGTGACCCACGTCGATTGTCAGAGTACTATTGAATTTGGAGTGATCGGTGTGCGTCACCTCTTTCATGCTTGCCCCTGATTATGAAAAAATATGCGCAGTTAGAATATGCGGTTCAGTATGCACCTCATCGAAACAAGTGGGCGGTCCGATCGTTCACACTCGGACTTGTTAGCGGGCCCTTGTGGATATTGTTCGGCATGTCACTTGAAACCAACGGCATCAATAAACCGATTGCAGTCGCTTTATCACTGTTGTCGCTAGCTGTCTTTCATTGCCTCCCCGTCATCATGGGTATCGTTGCACGACAGCAGATTATTCGTTCCAATGAAGTGGTGCGTGGTCGATGGATGGCTTTTGCTGGAATTCTTTCTAGCTGTATCTGGCTGATTTTCATTGTGGTCTCGTGGTTGGTATTGAAGTGAAGATCAAGCGACGCCAAAGCCAGCATGGCGTCGAAAGTCATTTGCGGCGATCACTCAATCCTCATCCACCCTCTGATACTTAAACACCGCCTTCCACAGCCCCGTCACCTTTTCCGACGCGATCGTCTGCGGCCGATACTTCTCATTCCTCGGCTGCAGGCGCAGCATCGACGACCCTCCCTCATCCGACTCAAAAAACACCCGCTTGAACGTCGTGTGGCCATCCTCGAACCGCACGAAGCAGTCATCCCCCGACCGCGCTGACGCCCCCGGCGAAAAAATCACGATGTCCCCCTCGCGATATTTCGGCGTCATCGAGTCGCCGTGTACCCGCGCCGCGAATGCATCCCGATCCCGCAAATCCGGGCACCCCACGTAATCATCGGCCACGCCGCGCGGATACGACAGGTCCGTGAAATCCTTGGGATACCCGGCCGAGATGCGGTTGATCACCGGAATCGCGTTCGTGGCCACCTGCTCGACATTCCCGGCCGCCTTGTCCACCAGGTCGTGCAGCACGCCGGATAGATACGCATCATCCAGATTCACCCCCGCATCCGCCCCCTTCCCCGCCGCGCCCGCACTCGCGCCGGCCGCCGCCGCGCCCGCGCCAACCGCGGCGCCATTCCTCTCGCTCTGTCCCTGCAGCAGCTTCTGCAGCACCGCCCGCACATCGCGCGGCGTGCGCTGCAGGTGCGCCTGCGTGATCAGCTCGCCGGCATTGAACCCCAGCGTCTGCTCCAGCCGCCGCAGCTTCTCATCCGATGGCGGGTTCGGCACCCGCCCGGTTTCGATCAGCGAAAGGTACGGCTTGGAAATCCCCGTCCGCCCGGCCAATTCATCCAACGTCAGGCCAAGCCGCCGACGCTGCCGCCGAAGTTTGGGTCCGATTGCTTCCATAATCGCTAAACTATGACATTCCAAATCAAAATGCAAGGATTTTACTTGACAAATACCTAACAAAGTTATAAAATACCTCCGTTGTTTTGCAGATGATAAACGCCGGTCGGCACCGGCAGCATCGGCATAACACGTGCAGTATCAGGGGTTTGCCAGCGGGAAGGGGCTATGTCGATCATCGAGGCAACCACCGGGCATCGCCATCAGGCCGGCCAGACGGGCCAGGAAACCGTTCTGCGCCGGGCGCAATTTTTGCGCGATCACGATCGCATGTTGATCGAAATGACGCTGCATGGCCGGGCGTCGCGCCGCGAAATCGCCCGCTTGGTCGGCGTCCCCGCCGGCACTCTCAGCCGGCGCCTGCAGCGCCTCGCCAAGCTGCTCTATGACCCGCTGATCGTGGCCCTGCTCGACAAACCCGGCCAGCTTCGCGATGAGGTCCGCCAGCTCGGCATCGAGCATTTTCTGCACCGCCGCTCCACCCGCGACCTGGCCGACTTCCATCGCATGAGCGAACACGAAGTCTGCCGCATCGTCGAATTCATCCGCGGCTGGTTCCGAGGAAGAGGAGAACATTGAGTAGGGGCGGGGTCTCCCCGCCCGAATGAATCAAGACAATTTACCATGGGGGTGCGAAATGAATCTCACAGCAAGAGGAAAACAAGTGGCGCGGTGGTTCGGCGTGGAAGGCCGGCAATCCAGCGCCTGGGAAGACACGCTGCGGCTCACCGAGCAGGCGGCCGGGGAAATCGACATCCATCCAGGTCAGATCGTGCTGATCACCGGGCCGAGCGGCGCGGGCAAATCCACGCTGCTGGCCGCGCTGCGCACCAGGCACGCGCGCGACTGGGTGCAGGTGGAACACGTGAAACTGCGCGGCCGCTCGGTGGTGGACTGCGTCGGCGGCAACCTCCGCCAGCGCCTGGCGCTCATGGGACGAGTGGGTCTGGGCGAAGTCTGGACCTATCTCCGCGCGCCGTCTGAATTGAGCGACGGCGAACGCTGGCACGCCCGCCTGGCCGCCGCGCTGGCGCACGCCGCGGCGCGGGATGCACCGATGATCCTGGCGGCCGACGAGTTCGCGGCGGCGCTGGATCGCGTCACCGCCTGCGTAGTCGCGCGCGGATTGCGACGGGTCGTGTCGGCGTCGGCGAATCTGTCGGCCATCGTCGCGACGTCGCACGACGATCTCGCGGCCGCGCTGCGGCCAGATCTGATCGTCAACTGCGACAGCGGAATATTCGCGCAGGCGCGGCAATCAAATTAACACTACAGCGCTACGTCCGCTCAACGCGGACCTTCCTTCAGCGGTAATA
>DAIOHQ010000323.1:0-4444 GCA_036744635.1 Tepidisphaeraceae bacterium
TATTACCGCTGAAGGAAGGTCCGCGTTGAGCGGACGTAGCGCTGTAGTGTTAAATGATCGTGGGCAATCGGGCGCCTCTTGTCATGCTGAGGTATTCCGAAGCATCTGGACCGATCCTGCAACCCAGTCAGATCCTTCAGGGTACTTCAGGATGACATTAACGTACAATGGAACGTGCCGAATCGCGCACGGGTATTCGATTCCAAAAGATCACAACGGCAGCTTCCGCGCCGCCTCCATGAACTGCTGGTAATTCCCCTTCATCTCCATGATCGAATCCCCCCCAAACTTTTCGCACATCGCCCGCGCGATCTCGAACGCCACCACGTTTTCCAGCACCACGCTGGCGGCCGGAACAGCGCACACATCGCTGCGCTCATACGCCGCCTTGCTCGCCTCCTTCGTGTTCAGATCGACGCTTTCCAGCGGCTGCAGCAGCGTCGAAATCGGCTTCATCGTCCCGCGCACGATCACCGGCTGGCCATTGGTCATGCCGCCTTCCAGTCCTCCGGCATTATTGGTTTTTCGCACGAATCCCAGCGTCGGCCGATCCTTCTGCGCGGCGTCGAAGGAAATTTCATCATGTACCTTCGACCCCGGCGCAAACGCCGCATCTTTCCCCATGCCAATCTCCACCGCCTTGAACGCCTGAATGCCCATCACCGCCATCGCCAGCCGCGCATCCAGCTTCTGATCGAAATGCACGCACGTCCCAAGGCCGGGCGGACAGTTGAACACCCTGGCCTCGACCAAACCGCCCAGCGTGTCGCCGTCGATCTTCGCCTGGCGGATCAGCTTGCGCATCTCCTCCGATGCCTTCTCATCCGGGCAGTACACATCCGATGCATCCCGCGCCGCGCGAAAGGCATCCAGCGCCGCCGCGCTGTGCCCCTGCGCCTGCAGATTGCCGAAATCGACGCTGGCCACTGCGTTGCCGACGCAAAGCGTATATCCGACGACTTCTACGCCGAATTCCCGCAGCAGGCATTTTGCCAGCGCCCCCGCCGCCACCCGCGCCGCCGTCTCCCGCGCGGATGCCCGCTCCAGCGTCTCGCGGCAGTCGGTGGTCAGCCATTTGATCGACCCCGCCAAATCCGCGTGTCCCGGCCTCGGCCGATGCACCGCCGGGGCATCATCCAGCCGCGAATCCCGGTTCACGATCTCCAGCACGATCGGCGATGCGATCGCCTTGCCGTGCCGCACCCCCGCGAGAATCTCGATGGCATCGGTCTCAATTTTCTGCCTTCCGCCGCGCCCGTATCCCCCCTGGCGCCGGCGCAGCTCCGCGTCGATAAACGCCTTGTCCACCGGCGTTCCCGCGGGCATTCCCTCGACCAGCGCAATCAGCGCCCGCCCGTGCGATTCCCCCGCCGTCCGATACGTCAGTGTTGCCATAGGCCCGGAAATGTACCGCAAATCCGCCCCGACTTCTCCCCCGCCGCGCAACACCCCGCCGCGCAACGATTAGACACTCGCCAGCTTGGCCCGCTCCCCTCGGTGGGGCGGACATTCCTGTCCGCCATCCTCGCGCAACGATTAGACACTCGCCAGCTTGGCCCGCTCCTGCTCGAACCACGCCTCCCCAAACGCCAGTCTCCCCCATAAGAGCATCGACGCCAGCGCGATCGGCGTCAGCAGCATCCGGTCTCCCATCGCCCCCTCCACCGCCGCCCGCGTCGCCGGAATCGACCAGATTTCGTGATGCTCCGTCAAGTCCATCCGGCTGCGAATTTCATCGCGCGTCCGCGTCGATTCCACCCGAAAAATCAGCTCCGGCTGCCGCAGCCGCGCATCCTCCACCAGGCCGGTGCAATGAATCGATTTGATGTCCTCTTCGCCAAATTCCAATTCCTCCTTCAACTCGCGCCGCACTTCCTGGAAAATATCAACCTGCTCGCGCGGCTCCAGCGCCCCGGCGAACGGATGAATCCGATTCGGATAATAGGCCACGTTCGCGTTGCGATGCCCAAAAACCAGCCATTTGTCGGCCGTCAGCAGGGCCGGGCTCACTCCCACCGGATTGGCCAGCACCTTCTCGCCATACCGGTCCGCCAGCTCCGGATGTTGCAGATTCGTGCCAAAGAACGGCTTATAACTCGTCTTTGAAAACGTCAAGTCCAGCTCCGCGGGGGTGGATCGCGCTCCTTCCAGCCGGCACATCGGCCCGTCAAAAAATATCATCCCCGGCCGCGTGGAAATCTCGTTCCACGTGCGCTCGATCAGTTCCTGCACTTCCGGCGGCATAGCGTGTGTGCTCGGCGCCCAAGTCACACGCACCTGCCCCGCGGCCCAGTCTCCAGTGTGATGAAGTTTCAACATAAGCGGCCCATCGCAAGCGCAATTGTAACCCCGCCCGCGCCGCGCGAGCACCCATAAATTGCCAAGCATGCATTCCAGCCTGGTGGGGCAGACATTCCTGGCGAACTCGGCGTCAAAGCCCACCTTCTCAAAGCCGATTTCACCCCCGAGCATCTCCTCGCCCTGGTCAAGGAACACACCCAAGCCGCACCCGCCGCATAGCCGCCGTCCAAGATCCAAAACGCCCGAGTCCCCAATCCGCAATCCGCAATCCAAAATCCCATGAATCCTTCAATTGCCGCCCTCCAACCATTCCGCTATGCTCGTGGCCTGATGACGCAGCCCTTGGGATAGCACGCTTGTTCGTTTCCGGCGGATCCAATGCCCACCACCCACGCTGCCGATGCTTCCTCCTCCCTCCCGCTTGACTATGCCGCCCCCCGAAGCGGTTCATCTACCGTGCGCATTTCCGATCTCGTCCTCCACTTTTGCGATACCCATCGCAAGCTGCTGCTCGCCGGGCTGATGTTCCTATACCTGCTCAGTCTCAATGGCCAATGGCACATCGAACCCGACAGCGCGCTCTATCTCACCATTGCCCGCAATCTCGCCCTTGGCCGCGGCTATACCTATCACGGCCTGCCGCATCACCTGGCGTATCCCGGCCTTCCCTGGCTGATCGCCGGCACCTTTCGCATCTTCGGCGTCGGCGTTCTCTGGCCGGCGCATGTGCTGATGCTCCTGTGCGGCATCGGCGCGGTTTTTCTCACCTATCGCCTGTTCCATCTTCATGCCGATCGCGCCACCGCGACCGTCATCACCTGTCTCTATGGTGTCTCTGAGCTCGCATTACGCTACTCCATCGAGCTGCGGAACGACATGCCCTTTCTCCTTGGCGTGCTGGCGGCTCTCGTCGGATACGAAGCGGCCGCCCGGTATCTCGAGTCCAGGCAACGCCACAACCTCACCGGGGTCGACCCCGAATCCACCGCCGCCTCCATCGATGCACCCGCCACAGATGCGCCTTCCCCGCGCGCGACTCCCCGCACCATTGATCTGGTCCTGCTTCCCATTGGCCTGGCCATCACCTATGTCATGCGCCCCACGATGTGGGTTTTTATCCCCTTGGTTGTTCTCGCGTTTCTCTGGCAGGTCACCCGCCGCCGCCGATGGCTGCAGCTTTCGCTCGTGGCCGCCCTCGCCATCGCGGTCATCATCATCTTCTTCACCCTCCGCAACGGCGATTACGAAGACGACATGGTCGGCATCTTTACCAGTTCCGCACGCCTCAGCACCACTATGTCGCGCAGTTGGAACGAATACATCCCGCAGATCATCCGTTCCGTTCCCGCGGCGGCATTCGGGCATGAAGTCTGGCGCATGAATGTTTTCGCATGTGTGGTGCTGCTGGGTCTGGGGGCGGCGCTGGCGCGGCGCCGGCCACTGTGGGGATTGTGGGTAGCCGCCTGCACGGGGATGCTCCTCATCACGCTTCCGCGCGACCGCTACTTCCTGCCCGTGCTGCCGCTGCTCGCCTGCGGCTGGTGGTTCGGCATCCGCTGGCTGAACCAGCGCTTGCCCGGGCGGGCGGGCAACTTTGTGTGCATCGTGATGCTCGCGCTCTGGGTGTGTCCGAATTTCGTCCGCGCCTGCAACGGCGTGTTCCAGCAACGCCGCACGCCATTCCTGGCCTCGTACAAGAGCGGCCGTTTTCCTGCCTTGATCCAGCTCAGCGGCGCCATCAAGCAAGCCACTGCAGAAAACGCCATCATCCTCTCCCCTAATAAGTGGGGCCGCATCCTGACTTATTTTTCCGACCGCAACGTGCTGGTGATGCGCGAAGTCAATCCGGCCGATCTCAATTCTCATCCCCTTTACGCCGTTCTCCCTGACGACGCCTCCTCCGAGACCGAGGATGAAAGGCACGATTTCGACGCGGCCCTCGAGCCGCTTCCGTTCACCGTCGGCCCGGCCATTGTCACCATCCCCCGCTCCGAAAAATCTCCAAGATCCCCCAAGCCTTCCCTGACTCCCTGGACGCTTCATCTGCTGACGCCCCTTCCCCCGACGACCGCTCCATCCACCGCGCCGTAGGGTGTAGCGCATGTTTTTGGCAACCGTCTTTTTCTGGCCCCCTCGCCCGGTA
>DAIOHQ010000324.1:0-4443 GCA_036744635.1 Tepidisphaeraceae bacterium
GAGTACACCTACCGCTCATCCAGCCATGACAGACAAGAATGTCTGCCCCACCAAATCAAGCCAAGGCCGCCTGAAGTGTCACGCACCCGCGCGACGCGGACGAGAGGGTCTAGATTCGCGGAACCTTCCATCACATACCAGAGTATAAGCGCTGAAATCTCGCAGTGCGGTGCTGCGCGGCTATCCAAAAAAACCGGAATCTGCCGGAAATTTGTCGAAATGATTTTGACGGGGGGACGGACGATGGTATAGGTGGATGCGCGCAAGTTTGGTGCGAATTGGTACGGGCACATTTCACCGCCAGGAATCTCATGCGAATGCTGCACCTGCGGGGACGTTCCGCTCCGATTCGGTATTGCTTTCAAAATGGGCGAATGCGCACTCGTGGATTCACGCTGGTCGAGCTGCTGGTGGTGATCGGGATTATCGGTATATTGCTGTCACTGCTGATGCCGGCGGTGTCGTCGGCGCGGAACAGCGCCAAGTCGTTGCAATGCACCAGCAACATGAAGCGGGTGGCCGAGTCGCTGTATCTGTACCGCACATCCAACCGGGACTGTTTTCCTCCCAATTGCAATCTGCCATCACCGGGCGCCTTCTGGTATGACGCCGATCGGATCGGCAAGTACCTGCCCGACTCCGGGCCGGCAACGCTTGCGGGCGTAAAAGGTGGGGTTTTGATTTGTCCGAACGATGAAGGTGGGCTTCGCTCTTACGCGATGAACCTGTGGGTAAGCTGCATGTTGGATTCGTCCGTCGTCAACGCCAACCCGACGCGCGGCTGTTACTGGCGGCCGAAAAACGGGAAGTCGTCGCAGACGATCCTGCTGGTCGAGCGCTGGTCTTCCACCGGGTCAAATGCCAACGGTTGGGCGGCCACGGCGATCAGCGGCTTTTCCGGGCTGACGCCCGGCCCGCGTTTCGGCGCGGGCATGGGGCTGAACCCGATGATCAATGCCGGCCGGTTCGGCATGGTCAACTGCGAGCTGCCGTTTTACCGGCATCGCACCGGTAGGGGCACGATCAGCAAGGCGGCCGGCCGGATTAATTTCGCCTACGTCGACGGGCACGTTGCCTCGAAGACGCCGGGGGAGCTGGCCGATCCGGTGACGGGGCTGAGCACGCTGGACAGCCGGTGGTCGCCGATGGATGAGCAGCTCAATCAATAGCGCTTCTCGAACTGAGCTCTTTGAATAACTTTGTAGCACGGGCGTCTCGCCCGTGTTCCTGAATCGGGAACACGGGCGAGACGCCCGTGCTACGAGCCCTGTAGGGTGGACGTATTCGCCCACCGTTTGCGCACGGTGGGCGAGTACACCCACCCTACGGGAGAGGGCGGGGAGACCCCGCCCCTATGGGTTTTCACGGGCACGCGCGGGGCGGGGAAACCCCCGCCCCTGCAAGTCACCACGTCAGGCGCTGGGGGCGTAGACGAGGATTTGGCTGAAGATATCGTTGCCGCTGGGGTAGTTGCCGGAATCGGCGTGGATGTAGACCTGGCCGGAGACGATGACTTCGTCGTTGTTGGCCGCGGTTGGCGTGACGGTGGTGATGGCTTCGATGGGGCCGGTGGCGTTGGTGCCGTCGGCAACGGGGTCCTTGTTGGTGGGGACGTTGATGCCTTCCGTCGCGCTGCCGTTCTTAAAAAACTCAACCGATAATGCTCTCCATGCAACGCTGACTCCGGACGTCTGCGTGGCGGCATCAATTTCCACCTTGCTGATAGCTCCAAACTGGGCATTGGTGAGACTCAGGGTGCCGTCGCCGCCGTTCTCAACGTACAAGCTCGCGCCGCTGGAAGTGAGATGTAACGTGACGTTGACCCAGCCGCTGTCGATGCCGTCATAAGGGGCGCTATCCCAGGTGGTATAGCCGACCTGGCTGGTGCTGGACGTGCCAATGTCGTACTCCGGCGCGCCCCACAGGTCGCCATTGTCGCCAATGCGGGTCTCGCCGTAGACGGTGGCGTCGCTGGTATCGGTGATGTACGGGTTCAGTTCCATGACGATGCTCATGATGATTCCTCTGGTGAAATGTGTTGGCCGCCGGAGACAGGCCGCTCCCTCTCCAAGGTCGGCGTCGGGTGCTTTTCACGAAAAGCGCTCCCTACACAGGGATTAACGCAAAGCGTGGAAAAACATGACAAATAATTTTGCCTGAGGTGTTATCGGCAGGATGGGCAAGGCAGGGTCAAGGTTCTCGGACCAGACGAAAACCAGATTCTGACGCCGGTAGTGCCCACGCAACGCCGCGCGCCGCGGATCTGCACGCATCGGCGGGATCTTCGAAACTCCCTCCCCGCACGACCGGTCGAATTCGCGTCGCAGAAACCGGGCTGGCGGACGGATCGTTACCCACATACGCATCCGCGCAGAACTCCGCCACGTTCCCATGCATGTCGTACAGTCCCCATCGGTTGGGCAATTTCGACTTGACCGGATGCGGTTTATTGAAGGAATTGCCGCCATACCAGGCCATGTCGTCGATGATGCCGGTGCCGGCGAAGCCAGCGGTGTCGCCGGCGCGGCAGGCGTATTCCCATTCGGCCTCGGTGGGGAGGCGATAGTTTTTGCCATCGGCCCGGCTGAGCCGCCGGCAGAATTCTACGGCGTCATCCCAGGAGATGTTGGAGATGGGGAGGTCAGCGTTGGCGGAGGGAGGGGGGGCATCCGGGCGTGGGGCCATGACGCGCTGGTACTGGCCGACTGTAATCTCGGTTACAGAAAGCAAAAACGGCTTCTCGATGCGTTCGCGGTGGGAAGTTTCATCGCGCCCGCGTCCGGGCTCGCTGAGGGGGCTGCCCATGATAAACTCGCCGGCGGGAATCAGGACGAAATCGATGCCGATGGAGTTGCGGGTGGTCGGCAACTGGACGGCGAGCGGAGGCCCCGGCCGAATGGGCTGGGCCCGCCGGGCAATGGCATAGAGCCACCAGCTCATCATGAGCAGCAGGCACAGTGCTGCGATGAGCCGCCAGGACCATTTCCGCTGGGGCTGATGATAATCCAGCGCCAGCGCGGGCGTGCCGGAGAGATGGCGGCGGAGGTCGTCGGCCATGGCGCCGGCGCTGGCGTAGCGGTGGTCGGGAAGTTTTGCCAGGGCTTTCTGGACGATCGCTTCCAGCGAGTGGTTCAACCCTTGAAATGGCGGGTTGGCGATCTTGACGAACGGAATCGGCGCGGCGTTTTTGATGCTGTGCAGCGTCTCCTGAATCGTCTCGCCGCGGGGGTATGGGGAAGTTCCGGTGAGGGCTTCGTAAAACACCATGCCCAGGGCGTAGACGTCGCTGCGGGCATCCACCCTGGCGGCGCCGCCGGCGGCCTGCTCGGGGCTGGACCAGGGGAGCGATCCCATCACCTGGCCGGTGACGGTCATCAGGCGGGTGGATTCCAATTCATCGGCCGCGGGCACGAGGCGGGCCATTCCGAAATCGAGCACGTGCGGCTCGCCGCGCTCGTCGATGCGGATGTTGGAGGGCTTGAGGTCGCGGTGGACGATGCCTTGGGCGTGCGCCTCCTGCACGGCGTCCATGATTTTGACGAACAGGTGAAGCACCTCATCCAGCGACCAGGTCCGCACCCGCAGGGCGGCGTCGAGGCTGTGGCCCTGAATGTAATCCATCACCAGGAAGTACGAGCCGTCGAGGGTTCGGCCGCGATCGACGATGCGCACGATGTTGGGATGGTTGAGGGTGGCCAGGACGCGCGATTCGCGTTCGAAGCGTTCGCGCCCGCGGGCGCTGAGGAATGGTCCGCCGAAGAGGATTTTCACCGCGACGATGCGGCCGGTGGATTCCTGGACGGCTTTGTAGACGGTGGCCTGGCCGCCGGAGCTGATTTCGCTGAGCAGTTTGTAGCCACGAAGCTGGGCGAGGTGCGGTGCCGGGGAATCGGCGCTGTCATCATCGATCACGATGGGGGCATTGAGCTGGCTGCTGGTGAGGGGTTCGATGATGTCGTCGGCCGGGCCGGCGGTGTTGGCCTGCACCTGGGCGATGCGCATCTCGCGCAGGGCGCGGAGCTCATCGGCGAGTTCGGGCATGAGGTCGGGATAGGCCGCGATGACCTGCGAGTCGGGAAATTTTTCGCCGGCAGCGCGGCGGGAGATCACGACGGCAATGGCCTCGGCGAGGCGATGGGAACCGAACTGCGGCGGAGGGGAGAGGATGTCGGGAATTGAGTCCATTGGCGATTGCAGATCCGCTGCCGGTGTAGGGTCCGCTTTAGCGGACGGAACGATTGCGTCCGCTGAAGCGGACCCTACGTTGCTCTGTGGCCCATTACGAATAGTGTTTTTCCGATCTATGTAGGGTCCGCTTTAGCGGACGGAACAATCGCGTCCGCTGAAGCGGACCCTACGTTTGCTCTGTGGCCCATTACGAATAACGCTTTTCCGATCTATGTAGGGTCCGCTTTACACGATTTTGCATGAAGCCTCAAGCGG
>DAIOHQ010000325.1:0-4418 GCA_036744635.1 Tepidisphaeraceae bacterium
CTATTACCGCTGAAGGAAGGTCCGCGTTGAGCGGACGTAGCGCTGTAGTGTTAACTGCGTAGCCTCCGAGCACCACGTATCGGACGTTCGCGGAGTTGAAGGACATCAGAAGTTCGCGGAAGTTTGGGTCGAGACTCTTCATCGTAACCCCAGGCAAGTTGCCGAATGTGTTCGAGAGCCATCAATCGCTCGGCGGGTGTGCGAGACAGCCAGTACTCGCGGTCGGCGCGATCGGCTTCCTCGAAGGAATCGAATACTTCAATGACGCTGCGGTCGATGTGCTTGAGGTGATCTTCGAAGGATTTTTCCATCGCCAATCATATCTTAGCACGTCCAGATGCTTTTGGCACGGCGTAGAATTTCATCAGCTCGTCTTCTGCCAGTACCTCGTTAACTTGGGGCGCGCCGGGACACATCGCGGCGTTATACGTGAACTCGTTGCGGAGACCGATGAACAGACGCGTGGAACTCTTTTCTGGACTTGATCGCACCACGCGCTCGACGATGGTCAGGATTTCATGTCTGCTCTCATCGGAAAGATCATTTGAGCGGGGCACCTGCACGAGCGCCAGCACGGCACCTGCCTTGATGCGCAGAAGCGCACGGGAACGCGCGTGCAGGGATGTCAGTGGAGCAGAAGCGTTCACTTGATCCATGATTCGCGAGGCCAGTTCTGGATTGTCGCCGGCATCGCCAGTCGCCAATTGTGCCGAGTCGTGATCCAACCGGTCGCGCACGGGCAGGTGGATCGTCTCGGTGCGATCTATGTGATACGTCAACGCCGCCAGCCCAAACATTGGCAGGGCCCAGAGCCACATCGGCAGCCAATAGAGCGTGGGAAGGCCTTCATCTTCTTCACCGGCGAACCTTCCAACGTATTTTCTGCTGAATGCAACCCACACAACAGCGGTTGTGGCGAAAGCAACCCATGGGCTTCCTGCCAGACTCCCAGCAAGAATTCCGATCAGTAGCCCGGCGATAACCAACAGTTTGCCGCCCATGTTCCCGACGAAGAGAAAATGGAGAAGGAACCAAGGCATGAGTACATGGCCCGACGTTGCAGATTGAATTGCAGCGAAGTCAACTCAGGCTGCTTTGCCTTTCTTGTAGAAGCTGGGCATCGGTTTGCCGAGTTTTTCCCATTGCTTGATGATGACTTCGGACTTGCCGGCGCTGTTGAGGATATGAAGCTTGCGCTGGACCATTTTGGTGATGGCGTCGCGGGCGGGGCCGAGATAGTTTCTGGGGTCGAATTCGGCGGGCTTGGTGGCGAAGACTTCGCGGATTTTGGCGGTCATGGCCAGGCGCAGGTCGGTGTCGATGTTGACCTTGCAGACGCCATATTTCTGCACCGCCATGGCGATCTGATCTTCCGGGACGCCGCGGGCGTTGGGCATGGCGCCGCCATATTTGTTGACCAGATCGATGAATTCCTGGGGAACTGAGGAGCTGCCGTGCATCACCAACGGCAGGCCGGGGCAGGTCTTCATGATCTCTTCGATGCGGTTGAAGGCCAGCTTGGCCTCGTGTTTGAACTTGAAGGCGCCATGGCTGGTGCCGATGGCAACGGCCAGCGAGTCGCAGTTGGTCTGCTTCCAGAAATCCTTGGCCTGCACGGGATCGGTGAGGAATTTCTCAACATTCTTTTCGTATTCATGGGCGTCCATGCCGACGACATCCTCTTCGATGCCGCCGAGCATGCCGAGTTCGGCCTCGACGACCACCCCGGCGGCATGGGCGACCTTGGCCGCATCCGCCGTGAGCTTCACGTTCTGTTCAAAAGGATGGTGGCTGCCATCGATCATCACCGAGGTGTAGCCGTCGTTGATGCACTGCTGAATCAGGTCGACGGTGTCGCCGTGGTCGCAGTGAATGGCAATCGGCAGCTCGGGATGCTCCTCAACCGCGGCGTCGATGATGTGCTTGAGATAACGGATGTTGGCATACTTGCGGGCGCCTTTGCTGATCTGGAGGATCAGCGGGCTTTTTTCCTTGGCGCAGGCGTCGACGATCGCCTGGGCAAGTTCCATGTTGTTGACGTTGAAGGCGCCGACGGCGAAGCCGCCATCGTAGGCGAGGTCGAACATCGGTTTGGTGGTCATCAGAGGCATAAGCAGGTCCTTTCGCGATTAGCAGGTTTTTGATGAACTTGGACGAGGGCATCTTAAAGAAAAAGCGGCCGATGATCTATTGACACGCGTACAAGAAACGAAAATTTTGCGCTGGCCGGGGGCGCGAACGGCGAGAGGGGAGATTGAGTATTACCGGTAAGTTATGAAGTACCGAACCGGTGTCATTTTGGCGTTGCTGTGCGCGGGGATGGGGTGCGCCGCGTGGTGGGGGTCGGGCTGCGCGGCGGTCAGCCAGCCGAAGGCGGCGGTGGTGGCCGAGCGGGAGCCGCCGTTTGTGGTGCCGGTGGTGGAGTTGCGCGGGGATGGGGCGGAGCTGGGCCAGGCATATGGTGAAAAGCTTTCGACGCCGATTCATTACCTCTTCGACAATTATCTCAAGCCTTATTTCAGAAACGAGGCGCAGCGTTTCATCGCCCTGACCATCGCTGGCACGTTTGAGGGCAAGCTGGAGCCCCAGCACGCGGCCGAGGCGGAGGCGCTGGCCAAGCAGGTGAATATCGATCCCCGCGAGGTCATGCTGGCGCAGTGTTTCCTGGACTTGTCACCGATGACGGCGTGTACGACGATCACACTGCCGGCAGACGCTGCGCCCGATGGGGTGGCGCGCTTCGCCCGCAACCTGGATTTCCCGGGAATGAAGGTGGCCGACAAGAACACGGTGGTGCTGATCTATCATCCGAATGGGCGGTACGCGTTCGCAGCGGTCTCCTGGCCGGGGTTGCTGGGGGTGTTGTCGGGAATGAACGAGCACGGATTGACGCTGGCGAACATGGAAATCACGCGAACCGGCGGGCTGCCGAAGGCGATGCCGTATTCGATGCTGTATCGGACGATTCTGGAACGGTGCAAGACGGTCGATGAGGCGGTTGCCCTGCTGGAGAAGACGCCGCGGCAAACGGCCAACAACCTGATGCTGATGGATGAGGCGGGGAACCGGGCGGTGGTGGAAATCACGACCGAGAAGATCGTGGTGCGGCGCGGTGAAGCCGGCAAGGCGCTGATCAGCACCAACCATCATCGCGGCCTGGATCAGGATACAGCGGGGTTGTGCTGGCGGTACGACCTGCTGCACAAGTCGGCGAAGGGCGAATTCGGCAGGATCGGGGCCAAGGAGTTGGAAGGGATGTTGGGGGACGTGGAGCAGGGGAAGATGACGCTGCAGTCGATGGTGTTTGAACCGAGTAATCGGGTGATGTATCTGGCGACCGGGGAAGAGGCGCCGAAGGGGACGTTTTATCGGTTGAATTTGAAGAGATATTTTGAGGCGTCGTCGTTGCGGTAGTGGCGGACGATCACAGGTTGTGGCCCACGACAGGCAGGAATGCCTGTCAAACGGCAGACAGGAATGTCTGCCCCACCAATCAAGATGATGACGTGTCGCTATCGGCCAAGCAGGCGGAGGAGTCGGTAGGACAACACGATTTTTTCGGTATTGATGCGATGGATGAGGCGGGAGAGGTGGTCATTTCCGAGGTAGCGGTTGGCGATGGCGTATTCCTGGCGGAAGCGGCCGCGGTCTTCCTGGCCGGATTTGCTGGAGGGATGAAAGCGGAAGCTGGCGAGGGTTTCGGGGAGGATGAGGGGCGCGGCGGCGCGGCCCATGCGCAGCCACAAATCATAATCCATGGTGTGGTGCAGGGAGACATCCAGCGGGCCGATGGCGTCGCCGAAGGACTTGCGCCAGAAGACGGCGGGCTGGGAGATGGGGTTTTCGCGCAATAGGTGGCGGTAGGAGTAGCGGTCCAGCTTACGGTCCTTGTAGGCAGTGATGGCACGGCGGATGATGCGGCCATCTTCGCCGATAATCTGGCAGCGGCCGACGAGCCAGTGCGATTCGGGATGGCCGGCGAAGGCGCCGGCAACGATGGCCAGGGCGCCGGGTAGATACAGGTCGTCGCTGTTGAGCCAGCCGATGATGTCGCCGGTTGCGCGGGCGAGGCCCTGGTTGAGGGCATCAGCCTGGCCGCGGTCTTTGTGGCTGGTCCATTTCAGACGGGGGTCGTTCAACGATTGAAGAAATTCGACAGTGCCATCGGTGCTGGCAGCGTCGATGACGTGCCATTCCAGGTCGAACGGGCCGGTCTGGGTGAGGATGCTGGCGGCGGTTTGCTCGATGAAGCGGCGCTGGTTGTAGCTCGGGGTGAGGATGGAGAATTTTGTCGCCATGCGATGCCAGCGGCATGGTAGCGAGGAGATGACTCCGGGGGAATTGCATCGACGAGTGCATCGACGAGTGCACTACGGCGCGGGGTGTAGCGCTCATTTTTGGCGATGCCACTCCCGGTC
>DAIOHQ010000326.1:0-4413 GCA_036744635.1 Tepidisphaeraceae bacterium
CCTCTCCCGGTACTCCGGGGGAGGGTTGGGGTGGGGGTCCTGCCACAATCGCCACTGTCGAGCGCTACACCCCGTGGAATCTCTGTCAAGCGAAAAGTCTTTGCTTCTCCCCCAATCCCTGATACGATTTGGATATACTGGCAGCACATCGAGCAGATGAGAAGCAGATCAGAAACGGAGCCGTTCATGTTCTTTGGTGATCGTTCCCGACAGCGCGCTGGCTTCACCCTTGTGGAGCTTCTCGTCGTCATCGCCATCATTGCCCTGCTGGTGGCGATGCTGCTGCCGGCGCTGAACAAAGCCCGCATCGCGGCGAGGCGGGTCAACTGCCTGTCGAACATGCGGCAGACGCTGCTGGCGCTGCAGATGTACGCCGGCACCTATCGCGAATACCCCTTCAATGCCCGGCCGGGCGCCCCGCCGGTCTACACGACCAACGACGACGGCAAACCGATCGTTACCGCTCCGTACTTCGACGGCAACGAAGGCTCGCCCAGCCATTGGCGCGGCTATCTGATCCAGGGGAAATTCGGCTTTGCCAACGCGCTGGGCTGCGCCGATTCCATCGCGGATGATGCCGGCCTGCAGATCTTCGCAAACGGCTTCGGATCCAACTGGCTGGAGAGCACCGCCGTCGTGCGCTCGGCCCCGCCCTTCATCTACCTCGGCTGCGGAGTAGACCCCTACCGCACCGGCGTCTACTTCACCGGCATCGACCCCTGGAGCTCGCGCGGCTGGATGGGCAAGCGCACCGGGCGAAGCTACAAGACCCGCCAGCGCTGCCCGCTGCTGGTGGATTCGTTTCTCGGCGTGCAGAACGTGAAGCTGATGACCGCCCATTCCCGCAAGCCCTTCGGCGTCTGGACCGAGATCGATTTCAGCACCCGCTACTTCGACACCAACGTCGGCTGGGCCGACGGCTCGGCCGAGAGCGTGGTCATCCTCAACAAACTCCTCGGCCCCGCGCCGGTGAAAATCGTCGACTACGACTGGGCCATCCAGTACAGGTGATTTCGAACAGCTCTCAATGATGCGCCCCCCCCGCCTGCCTTCCTACGGGAGGGGCGCGCAATTGCCTCTGTCGGATCACCCCGCAGTGACATTCGGCTGTGTCTCTGGTACATCCTTTTGCCATGTCCGCGCTCGAAAATGTTCCGCCGGAGAGGTTTCCCCGGCATATTGCCATCATCATGGACGGCAATGGCCGGTGGGCGGTGGGGCGCGGGTTGGAACGCATCAAAGGGCATCAGGAAGGGGCCAAGACGGTGCGGACGATCGTCACCGAATGCGCGCGGCTGCGCAAAGAGCATGGCGGGCCGGATTATCTCACGTTGTATTCCTTCAGCCTGGAGAATTGGAAGCGGCCGGTCGAGGAAGTGACGTTCCTGATGCAGATGTACATCGATTATCTGCGCCAGGAGCGGGCGACGATGATGGAGAACAACATCCGTTTCCGGCAGATTGGCCGGCTGGAAAATCTTCCCGATGCGGTGCTGGAAGAGGTGGAGATCACGCTGAAGGAGACTGAGAGGAATGATGGGCTGACGTTGGTGTTGGCCCTGAATTATGGCAGCCGGGCTGAGATTACCGATGCTGTGCGCGCGATCGCGGAGGAGATCAAGGCGGGGGTTCTGCAGCCGCGGGATATTGGGGAAGAGACCATTACCGGGCACCTGTATACGGCCGGCATGCCGGACCCGGATCTGCTGATCCGCACGGCCGGGGAGATGCGGATCAGCAACTATCTGCTGTGGCAAATCAGCTATGCGGAGTTGTATGTCAGCCCGGCGCTCTGGCCGGATTTCGGGATTGGCGATCTGCATGGGGCGATTGAGGCGTTTAGCAAGCGGCATAGGCGATTTGGGGCGCTGGATAAGACGAATACGTTGCGGCCGGCATGATTTGCGGCAGTTCGCGTATTTTTCGGATGCCAACCTGCAGAGCGGTCTGGGCAATGGCATGTTATGAGACCCGAACACATCGCCTTCGATCCGTCAGATGCTTTCCACGCCCATGTTGATTTCCTGTTGACGCTTTGGTGCTGGGAGTGTCTCCAGGAATTCGAGCCTGCGGATTGGGGCGAGTCGAACGAGAGCTTCCATCAATGGTGCGCGGACCCGTCTGAGCGCGCCAATGCCGCAGGTTGGATAATGATCGACGAGCGTCCGTACTGTCCCAACTGTGCACTGCGCCGGCGGCTGCAGAACTAATCACCCGCCGCTGTGGACCGGCCTGGCATGGGTTAAGGAAAACCCATGCTATGGGAGAGGAGCGCTGCGCTTCTTGCGCATGGGCTGGTAGCCACATGCCACGGAGGGCCATTGTCTTCCGGCGGCGGGCGCATATCCTTCGCGGGCATGAGCAAAGCAAAGGCGCTGCCGCGGCGCGGCAAAGTCAAGGAGTCGGATCGCTGGAATCTTGTCAGCTTGTTTAAGAGCGATGGGGAGTGGGAGCGCTCGTTTACGAAATGGGAAGGGTTGATCGGGGGGTATGAGAAGTTTCGCGGGAAGCTTGGCGCGGGGGCCAAGGCCATCGCGGCGCTGCTGGAATATGACCGCGCCTTTGACCGGCTGGGGGAGCGGGTGGGGAATTACGCATTTCTCAAGGCCTCGGAGGATCAGGCGGACAGCGCGTATCAGCGCATGAAGGGGCGCTATCTTCACGTGGCGACCAAGGCGGCCGAGGCGGCGAGCTGGATTCGGCCGGAGTTGATGGCCATCGGGCGCAAGGCAATGGAGCGCTTTCTGGCGGACAAAACGCTGGCCGAATGGAAGCTGGCGTTGGAGCGGATCTTGCGCTATCGGCCGCACACGCTGGGGAAATCCGAAGAGCACCTGCTGGCGATGCAGGGGCAGATGGCGCAGGCGTCGAATCAGATCTTCCGGCAGCTCAATGATGCGGATTTGAAATGGCCGATGATCCGCAACGAGAAAGGCCAGCTTGTCGAGCTGGGGCATTCTTCATTCTCGGCGTTCCTGCACTCGCCGGCCCGCAAGGTGCGCAAGCAGGCGTTCGACAGGTATTACGGGCAGTTCGACGCCCACAAGAACACCATCGCGGCCACGCTGGCCGGGTCGGTGCAGCGCGATGTGTACTATGCCAAGGCGCGCAATTTCTCCAGCACGCTGGAGTCCGCCCTCTTCCCCGACCAGGTTCCGGCCAGCGTCTATGACAACCTCATCGCGTCCGTGCATGACAATCTGCCGGCGGTTTATCGCTATTACGAACTGCGCCAGCGCAAGATGAAGCTTTCGGATCTGCACCACTACGACACTTACGTCCCGATCCTCTCCGAGCTGGAGAAACGCCATACCTGGGATCAGGCAGTCAACGCGGTGATCGATTCGCTGGAGCCGCTGGGGGCGGAATATGGGAGGGAACTGCAGCGCGGGCTGACCACGGGGCGCTGGTGTGACCGCTATCCCAATCAGGGCAAGTCGTCGGGGGCGTTTTCATCGGGCGGATACGATGGCCAGCCGTACATCCTGATGAACTACCAGCCGGAGGTGCTCGACCACGTCTTCACGCTGGCGCACGAGGCCGGGCATTCCATGCACACCTGGTATTCGGCCAAGACCCAGCCGTTTCAGTATTACAACTACACGATCTTCGTGGCCGAGGTGGCCAGCACGTTCAACGAGCAGCTTCTCGCCCGCCATCTGATGAGCAAGGCCAGGAGCGACAAGGAGCGGGCATATCTGATCAACCGCCAGATCGACGGCATCCGCGGCACGATCATCCGCCAGACGATGTTTGCGGAGTTTGAGAAGATCATCCACGCCCTGGTGGAGGGCGGCGAGCCGCTGACGGTGGAGAAGCTGCGGAGCGAATACCGCAAGCTGCTGGAGAGGTATTTCGGGCCAAAGTTCGCGATCGATGAGCAGCTTGAATTGGAATGCCTGCGCATCCCGCACTTTTACAACGCGTTCTATGTGTACAAGTATGCGACCGGCTTGAGCGCGGCGATTGCGCTGTCGCAACGAGTGGTGAATGGCGGGGGGCGCGAGCTGGGCGACTATCTCGGGTTCCTGCGCGGGGGGTGCTCGGAATACCCGCTGGATCTGCTCCGCCGCGCCGGCGTGAACATGGAAACGCCGGATGCGGTGAACACTGCGCTGAAGTATTTCGATCAGCTTGTGACGGAGCTGGAGGGGCTGTTGTAGGCGGCGGGGGCACCGTTCGTGGCTGATCGCCGCACACATCGCAAGATTGCGGGCGGCACTCAGGGTGGTGGGTCAGTATGGGTGCCACAGGTCGGCGTACTCGCAGACCTGTGTCTTACTGCCTCGCTACGCGGCACAGGTCTCGGAGTACCGCGACCTGTGGCACCCAGAAATTTCAAACTGACCCATTGCCGCACTTAGGGCCTGCCCGAAAATAACTTGTTCAAGTTTCAGTTATCATGATCTTGGC
>DAIOHQ010000327.1:0-4394 GCA_036744635.1 Tepidisphaeraceae bacterium
TGTGGAACAACGAGGCGAGTACGCCGACCTGTGGCACCCAAACTGACCCACTAACGGAAATTCCTAGGCGCGGCGGGTGCAGCGCTCATTTTTGGCGATGCCACTCCCTGTCCCCGCGCCCACGTACGCGTGGGAGAGGGTTAGGGCCCCCGTCGTTGACTTGCTTGTCCACCCACTGCTTGAGGTCGGGCGGCAAAGATACGTTCATCGTCGTTCGCATGGAAAAATTCTAGCCGACGTTTCACGTGGTGCAAACTGTGGCGTGTCCATCACGGCTGCCACAAATAATAAAACCCCGTCGGCAAAACATCCTTGAGGGAGGGGATGTTGACGTTGAACGAATTCGCCTGGGGCGGAGGGACATCTTCGCTGGCGTAGATGGAACCGCGGTATCCGAAGGGGCGCTTGTATTGGATCACCCTGGCAGTGGGGGAGTGGCTGAGCTCGCGGGCGAGGGCGATGGCGTCTTCCAGCAGGCCGGTCTGGTCGGCCAGGCCAAGCTCGACGGCGCGGGCGCCGGAGTAAACCCGGCCGGAATAGATGCCGCGGTAGGTGCGCTCGACCGGAATGGCCGGGGGCTGCTCTTTCACCGGGCGATGGCTGGCCACGACGCCCTCGAAGCGCAGGAAATATTCATCCACCATGCTCTGCATGATGGCGGTTTCCTCGGCGGTGCGGGTGCGGAACGGGGAGCCCATGTCTTTGAGCGGCGCTGATTTTACCGCATCGGAGGTGGCGCCTAGCTTGGCGAGCGTGCCTTCAAAGTTGAAGGTGCTGAAGATCACGCCGATCGAGCCGACGACGCTGGTGGGATGGGCGACGATCTTGTCGGCCGCGCAGCAGATGTAGTAGGCGCCGCTGGCCGCCACTTCCTGCGTCGAGGCGACCACCGGCTTGTGGGTTTTGGCTTTGAAGCGCAGGAGTTCTTCATACATGGTATCGGAAGCGGTGACGGTGCCGCCGGGGGAATTGACGCGCAGGACCACCGCCTTGACCTTGCTGTCGTCGGCCGCGGCGCGAAGCTGCTGGACGAAGAGCGAGACGCTGTTTTCGGTGGGTTGCAGCAGGCCGCCGGATTTGGAGTTCACCAACATCCCCTCGACTTCGAGGATGGCGATCTTCGAGCTGCCGGAAGCGCCGTCGGTGGGCACGGCGATCTCCTGCAGGGCATTGGTATTCTGCACCGGCGTCACCAGAAAGCTGGGAACGCCGCAGCCGGCGACGAAGACGATGAACGAGGCGGCCAGAATTGAACGCATGGTGAAACCTCGATAAAGCATAACGGGGATTGTAGAGCGCATACGCGGTGGGGGAAGGGGCGGAGGGCGGACTGCGCGGCATCCAGAATCTCCCGGCGGTGGACAAATCGGGGGCGCGGCCCCTAGTGTGTAGGATTATTGACGCGAAGAGGGGCGCGAATGGAGCGAGGGGATTTTGTTGAGCAAGGATGGCGCATGAATATTGCCGGGCACGATGTGGGCGTTTGCAGTTGGTGCATCCCTTGCCAGGGAATGCAGGATTTGTGTCAGAAAGTGAAGCAGCTAGGCCTCGCGCATTTGCAGCTTGGGCTGGGGCCGGAACTGTTTCTGGATGACAAGCGCAAGCACCAGGAATTGGGAGCGCTGCGGGCCAGCGGCCTCACGTTGACGGCCGGGATGATCGGTTTTCCCGGCGAGGATTACTCTTCGATCGGAATCATCCGCAAGACCGGCGGATTCGTGCCGGATGAACAGTGGCCGCTGCGCAAGCAACTTGCGATTCACGCCGGCAAGCTGGCCGCCGAATTGAAGCTGGACAAGCTGACCACCCATATCGGCTTCATCCCCCACAGCAACGAGGATCGTTACGCGGCCATGATCGGGCGCGTGCGCGAGGTGGCGGCGCCGCTGGCCGAGGTCGGAGTCAACCTGTTGATGGAGACCGGGCAGGAAGCAGCGCCGGAGTTGCTGCAGTTTCTCAACGACCTGGGGACGAAAAATGTCTTCGTGAACTTCGATCCGGCCAACATGATCCTCTATGGCGCCGGCGACCCGATCGAGGCCATCGGCATCCTTGGCCGGCACATCCGCCACGTGCACGTGAAGGATGCGATCCTTTCGGAGCAGCCGGGCACGAAGTGGGGCGAAGAGGTGCCGTTTGGCAAGGGGCAGGTGAATCCCGGAGAGTTTCTGCACGCGCTCAAGCGCGTCGAATATGACGGCCCGCTGGTGATTGAGCGCGAACTCGGCGAAAATGGCGCGGCCGACGTGGCGACGGCAATCGAGTCATTGCGGCGGGCGGCGGAGACGCTGTAGCGCGGGTCGGTGTCGTTCGGATTACTTGCCGCTCAATTCGTTCCGGCATGAGTTTTTCCTTCTTTCAGGATTATACAACAGCGGTGAACGGTCCGGTGCGGGGTTCATTTCGCTTTCATTTCTTCGGGCGTTACGTACGTGTCGAGGGCGAATCCGTCGGCGAGGTTGCCGGGGGTGCGCAGGCGCAAGTCGGATTGGGGGAAGTGGGTGGCGGGAAGAGGAGCATTGAAGGGGAGGCCGGCGTTTGTGGGAACGTTCAGGATCAGGTCGTGGCGGGTGCGATAGCTTTCGATATCAAACGGCGGCGGAGGATGAAAGCCGTGGTCCGGACCGGCAGGGAGAACCAGGGCGCTGAGCATCGGCTCGTGGTAGTGCATCTTCAAGATGGCCATGCGATAGAGGATGGGAAGGGCTGCCGAACACATCGCGGCGGCGATCACCCGGCGGCGCCAGAGCGGTGTGTCGAAGCGCGGAGCGTGGCGGACGGCGATGCAGACAGTGACGCCGGCGAGAATCCAGACGATAAACAACCCAAAGCGCGGCTCTGGCGCCTCGATGAACCAGATCACTGCGCACAGCGCGGCGATAAGGAGCAGCAGCGACAGCGCGGACAGCCCGCGCCACATGTGGCGCAGGCGGGCGCGGAGAATGCCAAAGCCCGCGATTGCGGTGATCGCCAGCGGCAGGGCGATTTCCACCGGGCTGGCCAGCACGGTGTCGATGCACCAGGTGGGGATCCAGGCCATCGAATTGGGGTTTGGCAGTTCGGAGGGGACTGGGAGAATCCAGCTCAGCCACGGAATTTTCGAGCCGACCGCCGTAATGAATTCGCCACGCCCGATGCGTGCCCAGGTGCGGATGTTGCTGCGCTCGTCATCCAGCATGGCGGCCGGCATGCGCCAATCCTTGGCGATGGGAAAGACCGTCGCCGGCGGCAGGACATAGCCGCTCAACACCGCGCCGCGCACCAGCCAGGGAATGAGCAAAAGCAGACAGAGAATCCCCCCAACCATGATGGCGCGCCCGACATGCGCTTCACCGCTGCGGCGACGGAAGAGCAGCACGCCAAGGCAAAGAATCGCCACCGCCGTCGAGAAGAAGATCGCGCTGATCTTCAGGCAGACCGCCGTCGCCGCCAACAGCAGAATCGCGGTGGCGAGGAAGGGGATCGAGCCGACGGCTGATGTCCGGGAACGTTGCTGCGCGTCATCAGGTGCCGCCGCGCGCAGCAGGAATTTCACAGTCAGCGACGCGGTGACGAAGGAGAGCACCGCCTGCGGCAGATCGGTGGTGGGACTGGCCACCTGTTTGCTCATCACCAGCGCCATCGCCGGAACGAGCAGGATGAGATCGAACAGGGCCGGAATGTTGCGGTGATCGTCGCGGGCGAAGAGGCTGAATCCAATCGCAACCTGGGCAAACAACAGCAGCATAAGAAAACCATTGGCCAGATGCGTTCCCCGGCCATGCCACGGGCCGGCATCGAGCAGGGCATCGTACAGGAAAGATGAGTTGTTGAAGGCGAAATGCTGATCGAGATTGCCCAGGCCCCGAACGAGCGGATAGGTTTCCGTCCAGCGGATCGCCTGCAGATGATACAGGCCGGAGTCGTGGGCGTCGGCGGGGCCGATGGCGCGGTTGGAGAGCCATATCCCCAGCAGCAAAATGGCGATTAAAAGGATAGGTCGGCGGTACACGAAACGAAATGGCTGGCCGACGGTTTCCTTTGGATACACCAGCAGGCCGACCAGTGAAATCGCACCCAGGCACAGCAGCGCTGGAGTGCCAACTGGAGCAAAAAAGTGCCAGACCTGAAGGAAGCTGATTGTCAGGCCAAAGCCAATCCAGATGCTCAGCAAAAAACCGTCAGCGCTGCCGATGCGCTGGCGGAAAGGAAGGAATAGAAACCGCCCCAGCCCGGCAAGGAATAGCGCCAGCAGCGCCCAAGTCAGCAATATCGAGCCCATCGCGATGAGCAGGGGGGGATGCATCAAGACGGCAAACATAACTGTGTGGCAGCCGTATTCCAAAAAGCCCCGCATGGAGGGTGTAGCGCTCATTTTTGGCGATGCCACTCCCGGTCCCCTCGCCCACGTACGC
>DAIOHQ010000328.1:0-4253 GCA_036744635.1 Tepidisphaeraceae bacterium
GAGTACATCCACCGCTCATCCAGCCATGACAGACAAGAATGTCTGCCCCACCAAAGCAAGGCGAATCCGCCCAGAGTATCACGAGATGACATTTCCCCTGATGGACATAATCATTGAGCAGGCACGTTCATGAAGATCACCAAAATTGAGACGGTGGTATGTCACGCGCGGATGCGCAACTGGATATTCGTAAAGGTCCTGACCGACCAGCCTGGGTTGTGGGGATGGGGTGAGGCGACCCTGGAGTGGCACACGCGCTCGATTGTCGGCGCGGTCGAGGACATCAGCCAGCTTCTTATCGGGGAGGATCCTACCCGCATCGAATATCTCTGGCAGATGATGTATCGCCAGCACTTCTGGCACGGCAACGGGATCGTCCGGGCGACGGCGATTGCGGGGATCGACATTGCGCTGTGGGACATTCTCGGCAAGGTGCATGGCGTGCCGGTTCACAAGCTGATGGGCGGGCCGGTGCGGGATTACGTGCGGACGTATTGCCACCTGGGCGGGGGGAAGATGGAGGACTTCTACGAAACCAAGCCGGCCGACGCGAGCCGCTTTGCCGATCTTGCCCGCGCCGCGGTGGCGGATGGCTTCACCGCGTTCAAGTCGATGGCCATCCCGGAGACGATGCCGCTGGAAGGGTTGGCGCCGGTGCGATATGCCGAGGCGTGCGTGGCGGCGATGCGCGATGCGGTGGGGGAGGGGATCGACATCATGGTGGACTGCCACGCCCGGCCAAGCCCGCGGATGGGGATGTTGTTCGCCAAGGCGCTGGAGCCGTATGGATTATATTTCTTCGAGGAACCGTGCTGGCCGGAGACGATTGAGGATATCGCGTTGATTCAGCGCGCGGTGAAGACGCCCATTGCAACGGGGGAGCGCATGACCAGTTTGTTTCAGTTCCGTGACCTGTTGGAAAAACGGGGATGCAGCGTGATTCAGCCGGATCTTACCCACTGTGGCGGGCTGACCGAAGGCCGGCGGATTGCGGCGCTGGCGGAGGCTTATCGCATCTCGATGGCCCCGCACAACCCGCAGGGTCCGGTGAGCACGGCCGCGTCGATCGAATTCGGATTCGCGGTTCCCAGCTATATCATCTGCGAAAGCGTTCATCTGGACGTGCCCTGGCGGGTGGATGTGGTGAAGGAAGGGTTTACCGTCGAGAAGAAGATGCGGATCGTCCGGCCGAATAGTCGGCCGGGGCTGGGGATTGAGATCAACGAAGATGAGGTAAAGAAACATCCGTTTCAGCAGGAGATGCTGCAGCGCAGCTTTGGCAGCGATGGGGCGGTGACGGATTGGTGATTCTACTGCGAGCGCGCTATAATGAGGTAAGAGATGTTTATGACCTATCGTGGACACATCAAGAACGGCGCAGTGGTGTTGGAAGATGCACCGTCGCTTCCTGAAGGGGCAGAAGTGTCGGTTGAAGTAGTGACCGAGGATATTCGAAGCTTGAAACAGGGATTGCGGAAGTTGTCGGGAGTCATCGAGGGGGGCCCGGCCGATCTGGCGAGGAATCACGATCATTATCTGTATGGGACACCGAAGAAATGAACTTGTGGTTTGCCGACACGTTTTTCTTCCTGGCCCTTCTCAAGAAAGATGATGAAGCGCACGAGTTGGCGACGGAAATCATTGATGCCCTGCACAATGGGTTGGTGACTACGGAATGGGTGCTTACGGAAGTTGCTGACGCCCTGGCTTCACCAATATGGCGTTCCCATTTCGTCCCCCTCCTCGATCTGCTTCGCAACCACCCACTGATTACGGTTGTTTCCTCGGGAGGCACATTGTTTGACGAGGGCGTGCGGCTTTATCAGAGCCGCCCGGACAAGCATTGGTCGCTCACCGACTGCATTTCGTTCGTCGTTATGAAGGACCGTGGTATGACGCATGCGTTGACCGGCGATCACCACTTTGAGCAAGCCGGCTTCGTCGCCATCCTTCGACGGTAAGCGTGTGCCGATGACCTACCCCGCGCAGAATCTCGCCGGACAGACTGCCATCATCAGCGGCGGGTTGGGAGACATTGGGCGGGCGGTGGCGGTGGAACTGGCCCATCGCGGAGCGAACATCGCGGTGGGGGATGTGAAGGGAAAAACGGAAGCGGGTGGGTTATTGGAGCAGCTCGCCACCTTGCGGGTGAATGCCCGCTACGACCACGTTGACGTTTCCGATGCCGAGGCGGTCAGGCAATGGGTGGGGGATGTGGAGCGACAGCTTGGGGCGGCTGCGCTGATCATTCCGAATGCGGCGATCGTCACGCTGGCGGATGTGCGGCATCTGAGCAGTGAGCAATGGAACCGGGAGCTGCGGATCAATCTGGACGGCGCGTTTCATTTGGCGCAGGCGGGTGTGTTGCGGCTGGTTGAGTTGGAAAAAGCTGGGCGGGTGGTCTTCGTTGGGTCGTGGGCGGCGCACGCGCCGCATGCGCATATTCCGGCGTATTGCGCGGCCAAGGCGGGGTTGCGAATGCTGATGCAGTGCATGGCGCTGGAGTTTGCGCCGTACGGAATTCTGGTCAACGAGGTCGCTCCGGGGTATGTGGACGCCGGCTTGAGCAAACAGCTCATGGATTGCAAGCCGGGCAGCCGGGAAGAAGCGCGGCGGGCGGTGCCGATCAACAAGTTGATTCAGCCGGAGGATGTGGCGCGGCAGGTGGCGCATCTGTGCGATCCGCTGAACGAGCACATGACGGGCAGCGTGATCCTCATGGACGGCGGGCTGTCCTTGCGGCGCGTGCATTGAAATCCGAGGCGGAAATGAACCAGCAACTCCCTCCGTTTCGTCATCCATCCTTTCATGGCCGGATCGGCGTCGCCCGGGAAGATATCACGCCGCCGGCGGGAATTTATTCGCGCAACTGGGGGGCGGCGCAGCACGACATCGCCGACGGCGTCCATCGCCCGCTCACGTTGACGGCACTGACGCTGCAGTCGGGGCCTGATCAGCCGCCGCTGGTGCTGATGACGGCCGACCTGGGATGGTGGCAGGATTTTCAGGAGGAGAAGACGTTTCGTCAGCGCATTGGGCGCGGGCTGGGCGTCGACGAGGCTCGGCTCATCTTTAGTCTCTCGCATACTCATGCCGGACCGAGCATCTGTTCCGGCGATGCGAAAAAGACTGGCGGCGCGCTCATCGAGCCTTACGTCCGCGCGGTTGCGGACCGCGCCGTTGCCGCGGGGCGGGCTGCGCTGGAGGGCGCGGCGTCGGCGACGCTTTCGTTCGCGATCGGCCGATGTGCCCTGGCAACCACCCGCGACCTTCCTGATCCTGACAGACCTCGAGTTGTTTGCGGCTTCGATCCCAATACGCCGGCCGACGACACGGTGCTGGTGGGGCGGGTGACGGATGCGCGGGGCGGGGTGTTGGCGACGCTGGTGAACTACGCGTGTCATCCCACCACGCTGGCGTGGGACAATCACCTGATCTCGCCGGACTACGTTGGCGCAATGCGGGAAACGATAGAAGCCGAAACTTCCGCACCTTGTCTGTTCTTTCAAGGCGCATCCGGAGAGCTTTCGCCGCGCGAGCAATATGTCGGTGATGCGGCCATCGCTGACCGCCATGGCCGCCAGCTCGGATTTGCGGCGCTGTCGGTTCTTTCTGGAATGCTTCCCGGGGGCAAACAGCTTCGATATGCGGGCGTGGTCGAATCGGGGGCGCCGCTGGCAACGTGGCTGTTGGGTGACGATTCGGCTTCCAGTGCCCTCGCCGCCAGCATAATCCGCGTGCCGCTTCCCATTAAACCCGGCCTGCCGAGCCTGGCCGACATTGACCGCCAGCTTGCCGAGAAATCCACCGACCGCGTCCTGGCCGAGCGCCTGCAGCGCAGCCGGCGACGCCGCACTGGGGTGGGTGACGGTCCCACCTGTGAGATAGCCGCATGGATCTGGCGAGTTGGCGATGCCCTTGTCGTCGCCCAGGGGAATGAGGCTTATTCGCTGTTGCAGCGCAGCTTGCGCCAGAAATTTCCGCAGGCGCCCGTTCTGGTGATGAACATCGCCAACGGCGGCTGTGGCTATCTTCCGCCGCGCGAGCTCTACCAGAAGGACGTGTATCAGGTGTGGCAAACGCCGTTCGCTCCCGGGGCTCTGGAACAGCTCATCAGCAGCGCTGAATCGGCGCTGCGCACGATCTGAATGGATGTAGCGCATGTTTTTGGCAACCGGCTTTTTCTGGCCCCCTCGCCCGGTACTCCGGGAGATGGGCTGGGGTGAGGGATCCCTCACCCTAACCCTCTCCCA
>DAIOHQ010000329.1:0-3542 GCA_036744635.1 Tepidisphaeraceae bacterium
CGCCCGCACCACGTCCTCCCCCACCAACGCCACCCCCGCCAACGCCGCGACAGTCTTGATAAACGTACGCCGTGAAGATTCGATTGGAATCATCTTGCAAACCATCAGTTAAGAGGCACTTGGGAAATGCATCGAAACGCAGGCCGATCGCACGTGACCTAACCGGGAGTGCGAAGCTCCCGCCGAGCCGCGTTTTTTGACCGGGCTTCGGCTCGGCAGGAGCCTCGCCCTCCCGAAATCCACACGCAATCGCTCCACATGCAATTGCCCCGCCCGTATACGTTCGTACCCGCAAATCACAAGGCCTGCCTCACGTGGGTAACTGTGGCAATCGTAGAGTTAGAGGCGCGCCGTGTCACGGCACGTCGACTCGTTGAGTTGATTGGATCAGGAGTGAGGAGTGATTGGGGTTGGGGCGGTAAGCGGGGGGCTGGGGGCAGTCGGCGGCGTTGCATTTCGTCGCACGGCGTTGCATTTGGCGGGAAGTTGCTGGGGGTGACTTGCCAGTTGCAAGGGGTTGGTTGTAAGTCCTTATTTTGCGAGGAGGGGCTGGCGCGCTGATGGTTTTTGGCGGTGCGGCTAAGGTGAATGGGAGCCGGAGGTTGTGGCGTGGGCTGAAAATGAGCAGCGCGCGGGGGTGAGAGGCAAAAATAAGGACTTACGCGCGGTGGAAGGCAGACAAGGAGACAAGGAGACAAGGAGACAAGGAGACAAGGAGACAAGGAGACAAGGAGATAAGGAGACAAGGGGAAGGGGAGCGGGGCGCTGCGCGAGAGCAGTTGAGTAGTGGGGCTGTGGAGAAATTGAACAGTAGTGAGTGGATGAAGCGGGGCACGGTCAAGCCGTGAGAGGGGTTGAGCAGTGGACAGTGGAGAGTAGACGATACGGGGGGCAGGCTTGTGGCGAGTGGGGGCGCTGCGTGCGAGCAGTTGAGCAGTGGAGTAGTAGTGAATGGATGAAGCGGGGCGCGGTGGAGCGGCGGGAGAGGTGCGGCGGTGGACAGTCGAGGGTTGACGATACGAGGGCACGCGTGGGGCATGTGAGTGGCGTCCGAAGATAACCGGCGCCTAATGCGGCGCGGGTTTTCCGGCACGGTGTGGTTGGGAGTATGGTCGTTGCAATAGAAGGTGGAATCGGTGTTGGGCCGGAGTCCCTTCGAGAGGAGAAGGACGTTGCCGGGGAGAGGGAGGAGTGCGGCTTTGTGCGGGGAGGTGAGTGAGAGGCTCTAAACGCCCTCGTGCAGCATCTTCTCCATGAGCGTGCGGTCGGTTTGGAGTTTGGAGAGTGCTTCGTAGACCTGCTGGCGGCGGGCTTCGAGGGCGCGGGGGTTTCCGCGGCCGTTGTTCGCCGCGGCGGCGGCCGAGATGAACCCGATCATCGACTCGACGAACGGCACCACTTTCGGATCGACCCTTGAGCGGATTTTGCCCAGGTTGGTCACGCCGGCTTCGACAGCGGTCGACGACTGGCGGGACATGCGCTGCGCGGCCCAGAGCTGGACGAAGACATCGGGCATCGCCTGCTGGCTGGCCACCGCCGTGTAGTAGAGCGACGCGGCGGCAGACATCGTTCGCGGCTGCTTGTTCTGCGAAACCAGCAGTAGCAACTTCGCCGAGAAATGGTTGGGAGCCAATTCGATGATGCGTGTGAGCCGCGTCTGGTACTCAGGCAGGCGCACCTTTTCGGGTTTGGTTTTGAGGTCCGCCGCGATTGAATCGAACGCCTCAACGGCTTCCTTCAGTTTGGCTGCGCGATCGGTTCGGGCAAGCGCCGTGGCCTCTTCGAGGGTGCCGGCGCCGAGAACCTGGATATTGGTGATCAGCGGTCGACCTTCATAGATCATCGCGTCGACGACCTGATCGTAATTGGAGGCCGGAACGATGACGATCCTGCACTCGGCGGCGGTGGCGCCGCGGATTTTGGCGGCGACGCCCCCGATGTGACGAATCTTGCCGTCGGCGGTGACGTCGCCGGTGATCGCGACTTTGTCATCGATGGCGAACCCCTGGAGCATGGATTGGATGAGGGTGCCGATGGCCGCGCCGATGGAGCCGCCGTCTTTGGGCGTGTATCGGTCTTCGAAACTCAGCTCGACTTTCGACGCCTCCCATTTGGGCGTGGTCAGCCAGATCGCGCGGAGGACATCGTCGAGCACCGCGGTCATCTGGCCGCCGACCGCGGATACAAAGTGAACCGGCGTGTGTCCCGCCCGTGAGCCGGGCGTGGCGGTCAGGATCAGCTCCGAGGCCAGTCCGAACATTTCGCCGGTCGGCTGTTCCTGCACATAGAGCGCCTTGATTACAGACTGAAGCCGCTTGATCGGCACGGCCGTTCCCGGAATCGCGGTGTCGTCGTCCACCTGCCTGATGGGCTGCTGGCGCATTTCCTGTCCGCGCGGCGGCGTATTCGAAACTACACGCGGCGGAGTATTCGATACCACACGCGGCGGAGTATTCGATACCACACGCGGCGGAGTATTCGATACCACACGCGGCGGAGCGTTCGCAATCGGATCGCTTTTGATGGTCAGGTGAGGCGCCAGCACTACGACGCCGAGGAACCCTACGCATTGGATGTTGATGCGCTTTGCCTGCGGGAAGGTCTGCGAGTAGAGCGCGGCGGCCAATTCCTGCCGCGATCCGCCCAGAGTTGGAGTATCGATTTTGGCAAACCCTAACGCGGTAGCGGCATCGCGCGACGGCCCGCCCAGCCCGCCGTTGCCGATAATCAAGTCGACTTTCGCGCCGGCGGGAATGTCGATGGTGACCAGCCCGCTCGCGCTGAAGCGGCGTTTGGTGAATTGAAGCCCGGACATTTCCGCCGAGACGGGGCCGAAGTGGTAATCGCCGTCGATGAAGAATTTCTCGTCCTGCCGGACGACGCCGAGTTGGGTGTCCCCCTCGGAATAGCTGACGACCACCGGCGCGTCATTCGCGCCCGCGGCGACGCATCGCGGCACAGCCCAATGCGCAACGAAGCAGACCACCAAAGCCGCCCATCCGCGAAACCGGCCCAGTTCCATCGCAGCCTCCCAAAATGCAACGAGATGTGAACGGTGAGATTATCCACCGGGTTGAGCGGACGGTCAATTATTGGCTGGCTGGAATCAGTTTGGCAGGAGAGGGGCGTTGGCGGGGAGAGGGAGGAGTGCGGTTTTGTGTGGGGGAAGCGATTGAGAAGCCGGTGGTTTGACGCGATGGCATTGGGTAAGCGCCATAATTGGGAATGGCGCCTCATCGTTTGGCCCCTTTCGTCGCTCGACTTCTTGTCCGGCTCACTTCACCGCGATAGCCTTGCCTCAATGGGAACATGTCCGGACGCGGTCAAGCGGCTCATCGACCGCTTCAACCAACAATCCGACCACATCCGCTCGCCGGATTACAACGAAGCGCGCATCCGCATCGATTTCATTAACCCCATGATGAGCGAACTCGGATGGGACATCGATAACCATCAGGGCTTCGCCGAGCAGTACCGCGAGGTCGTCCACGAAGACACCGTCAGGGTTGCCGGCCAGACAAAAGCTCCCGATTACTCTTTCC
>DAIOHQ010000329.1:3552-4235 GCA_036744635.1 Tepidisphaeraceae bacterium
CGCCAAGCTCGCGTGCAGCCTGCTAACCGACTTCGAAGAGTTCGCCATCTACGACACCCGCATCCAGCCCAAGCAAATGGAAAAGGCTTCGGTCGCTCGGCGTGAGTACATCCGCTACACCGATTACCCCGATCGCTGGGACTTCATCACCGGCACCTTCTCCAAAGATGCCGTCCTCAAGGGCGAATTCGACCGTTATTGCGAATCTAAAAAGGGCAGGGGGGCGCAGCTCTTCGACGATGCGTTCCTCGCTGAGATCGAGGAATGGCGCAAGAGCATCGCCAACAGCCTCGCCCGAAACAACGAGGCGCTGGACGAACCCGCGCTCAACTTCGCCGTCCAGCGCATCATCGACCGCATCATCTTCCTCCGCATCGCCGAGGACCGCGGCACCGAGACCGTCGGCCAACTCCAGGCGCTGGTCAATGGCGAAAGCATCTACCCGCGCCTCGTCACCCTCTTTCGCCGGGCCGACGAGCGCTACAACTCCGGCTTGTTCCATTTCGCCAAGGAAAAAGACCGCGACGAAGCCCCCGACACGCTCACGCCCGGCCTCAACGTCGATGACAAAACGCTCAAGGGAATCATCAAGGCCCTTTACTATCCGCAGAGCCCATATGAGTTCACGATGGTCTCCGCCGACATCCTCGGCAGCGTCTACGAGCGCTTCCTCGGCAAGGTCA
>DAIOHQ010000330.1:0-4234 GCA_036744635.1 Tepidisphaeraceae bacterium
CTCGGAGTACCGCGACCTGTGGCACCCGGAAATTTCAAACTGACCCATTGCCGAAAACTTGGCCGCGCCATAACCATGGTGGTGCGGCCTATGGAAGATGACAGGGATATTACCATCTGGTTAGCGGGGCGTTAAGGAAAACTGTGGCAGACGACAGGTGCGGATGTTGGCTGCGGCGGTCGGGCGGCCTTTGGTGTTTTGGGTTGAGAGGAGAGTGAAAATGAAATGTGGGACATTCTGCGACATTGCGGGACATTGATTGGTCATTAGTCCTTTGTGCTTGGGCAGTTGTGACGAATTTGGTTTGCGGGACATTTGTTGGGGAGTGGGACATTGGGGGAAACGCAGAACGCAGAATGCAGAATGCAGAACGGGGGAGAAAAGAAGGCGCAGGCTGTCCGTTGTCCGTGGTCCGTTGTTCGTTTTTGGTCATCAGAAGGAAAACATCAACCCAAGATAGAATTGCGTGCCGTCGAAGGAGGGGTTGCGGTCGATGCCCCAGATCATGCCATTGGACATGTGAAAATAGCGCACGCCGCCCAGCAGATAGAGGTCCTGCTTGAGACGAAAGGTGGCGCCGAAGCCGGCCCGGCCGGTGAAGTCAAAGCGCGTTCCCGAGGGCGGGGCATCGCGGTCGAGTTCGACCAGCCCCCCGCCAACGTCACCGTAGAGCGACAGGCGGTCGAGGTGGAGGAAATGCCAGCGCAGCAGAATGTTGGCCCCGCCGCCGATGGCGTCGCTGCCGGGCTCATAGATGTACATGCCGTCGAGGCCAAGATTGATGGAAAAATTGTCCCACAGGTAACAGCCGAGCGCGGGAGTGCCGAGGATGTAGCGCTCCTGGTGGTTCTTGATGGGGATGTTGTAGCCGCCGGTGAATTCGAAGGTACGCGTACCCTTGGCGAAATCGCCGGCATCCTGTGCCAGCAATGGGGAGGATGCGATGAGCAGGATAAGCGGCAGAAGCTTGGGCAGAGGCATCGCTTCTTTATACGAATTGACCTGCCCGGCTGGCAACTTCAGTGCGCCGGCGCCGAAGCCGGCCACGCTATTGCAGATCCCATTCCTCGAAGGGCAGCGCTCCGCCGTAGCACGGGTTTTCCTGAACCCGTGCCCAGCGGTCCAGTCTCCTCGAACGGCAGATCCATCGAGAAATCGCGTCTATTGCGGCGGCCGAGATGCTGGGCATGGGTTGAAAACCCATGCTACGAAGAATAGCAGAGCGCCCCGCTTCGGGCGCATGGGCAAGGTTGCCCATGCCACTGAATCATGCCATGCTTCAAGTCGATTCAGACGGCGGCGTGGTCGGGGGCGCTGCGTCGTCTGGTGTCGGGGCGTCGGTTTCCGCGGAAGCTTGCGCATCCTCGGCCGCGGCGGACGGCGCGGAGGCTTGGCCGTCGCCATTTTCTCCGCCGGCACCGGCCTCGGCGACGGCGCGTTCGGCTTCGTCAATGTCGATCTTGGCCATGGCTACCAGGCGGTCGCCTTCGGCGATTTTGATCAGGCGCACGCCCGAGGCGTTGCGGCCGGTCTCGCGGATCTCGCTGACCTTGGTGCGCATCAGGATGCCCTTTTCGGTGATGAACATCGCTTCATCATTGTCGAGCACCAGCTCCATGGCGACGACGTCGCCGTTGCGGTCGTTGGCGTCGATGTTGATCACGCCGCGCGTGCCGCGGCCTTTGACGGGGTAGTCTTCCAGGGGGGTGCGCTTGCCGTAGCCCTTGGCGCATGCAGTCAGCACCTTGCAGCAGGCGTTGTCGCCGTTGGGGACGACCAGCATGGAGACAACCTCATCGCCTTCGCGCTTGAAACGCGCCCCGGTGACGCCACCGGCGGGGCGGCCCATGGCGCGAACATCCGCCTCTTCGAAGCGGATGGCCAGGCCGCTGCGGGTGCCGAGGATCAGGTGGTCCTTGCCGCTGGTAATCTCGACGCCGATCAGCTCATCGCCCTCTTCCAGGCCGATGGCGATCAGGCCGTTGGTGCGGATGTTGGAATAGGCGCTGAGGGCGGTTTTTTTCACGACGCCTTTTTTCGTCGCGAACATCAGGAATTCTTCTTCCTGGTTGAAGTCCTTTACCCCCAGCACGTTGGCGATCTTCTCGCCGGCCTGGAACTCCAGCAGGTTGGCGATGGCCCGGCCGATGCTGGTGCGCGACATCTGCGGCACATCGTACACCCGCCGCTCGTACACCCGGCCCTGGTTGGTGAAAAAGAGCAGGTAATCGTGGGTATTGGCGACGAACAGGTGCTCGACGAAATCGCCCTCCTTGGTCTCGCCCCCCTTGATGCCGCGCCCGCCGCGGCCCTGGGCGCGGTAGGTGTCGATGGGCAGGCGCTTGATGTAGCCCTCGTGGCTGACGGTGACGACCACATCCTCCTGCGCGATCAGGTCCTCCATGTTCATATCGGTGACGGCGCCGGTGATCTCGGTGCGGCGGTCATCGCCGTACTTCTCCTTCATCTCCAGCGTGTCCTCGCGAATGATGTCCAGGATCAGGTTTTCATCGCGCAGGATCGCCTCGTAGCCTTCGATCTCCTCGACCACGGACTTGTATTCATCCACCAGCTTCTCAATCTCCAGTCCGACGAGCTGGATGAGCTGCAGGCGGCCGATGGCCTCGGCCTGCGCCTGACTGAGCAGCACCGGCTTATCGGCGACGCGGTCGAGCAGCGCCTTTGGAATGCGCGGGGCGTAGGGATGATCGGGGGCGATGTGGAAGGCGCGCTCGCGCAACTTCTGAATGGCCTCATCGCGGGTCTTGCTGGAGCGGATCAGGCGGACGATCTCATCGATGTCGCACACCGCGAAGATCAGGCCTTCGAGAATATGGCCGCGCTGCTGGGCTTTGCGGAGCAGAAAACGGGTGCGGCGGACGATCACTTCGCGGCGGTGGACGATGAAGTGCTGGATCAGCTCCTTGAGGCCCATCGTGCGCGGCTGGCGGTTGACCAGCGCGATGTTGATCATGCTGACGGTGATCTGACAGGGCGTGTACTGATAGAGCTGATTGATGATGACGTTGGGGTCGGCATCGCGCTTGAGGTCGACGACGATCCGGCACTTGTGCTCCCGGCCGGAGTGATCGTTGACATCGGAGATGTCGCGGATGAGTTCCCGTTTCACGCAATCGGCCACCGATTCGACGATCGACTTGCGGATCACGCCGTAGGGGATCTCGGAGATGATGACCTGCGGCCGGCCGCCTTTTTGCTCCTCAACGGCAATTTTTGCCCGAAGGCAGAGCCGGCCGCGGCCGGACTTGTAGCCTTCGATGATCCCATCGCGGCCGCAGATGGTGCCGCCGGTGGGAAAGTCCGGGCCGGGGACAAGTTCGATCAATTCGCTGAGCGTGCATTCGGGATGGTCGATGACGTGGACGATGGCGTTGCAGATTTCCCGCAGGTTGTGCGGCAGCAGGTTGCAGGCCATACCGACGGCGATGCCAGTGGAGCCGTTGACAAGCAGATTCGGAAACTTGCTGGGAAGGACGGTTGGCTCATCGCGGGTTTCATCGTAGTTGCGGATGAAATCGACGGTGTCGAGGTTGAGGTCCTCGAGCATCTCCATGGCCGGGGCGGCCATGCGGGCTTCGGTGTAACGCATTGCCGCGGGCGGGTCGCCGTCGGTCGAGCCGAAATTTCCCTGGCCGTCAACGAGGGTGTAGCGCAGGTTCCAATCCTGCGCCATCCTCACCAACGTCGGATAGATGACGGCCTCGCCGTGGGGGTGATAGTTACCGGAGGTATCGCCGGCAATCTTGGCGCATTTACGGTGCTTGGAGCGCGGGCCGAGGCCCAGATCGTTCATGGCCACGAGAATGCGGCGCTGCGATGGCTTGAGCCCGTCACGGACGTCGGGCAAGGCCCGGTCCATGATGGTGCTCATGGCGTAGGTGAGATAGCTGTCCTGAAGCTCCTGCTCGATCTGCAAGTCTTCGATGCGATCAAGTGGGGCGGCAGGCGGAATGGTTTCGGCCATAATTTTCCTCAAAGCCGTAAGCTATTGTTACGGCGGCATTTGCGCATTCTATAAACGGCTGGTCGCTGCGCGAGTTTTAGCAACAGTAATACGTCCCGACGGGGCGAAAAGATTGCACCAAGCCAAGGCAAAATTGTATCCGAAATCGATTGTGAAAGTAAGGGCAGTGGGGGTGATTTGTTGACATGGGGTGTAGCGCTGGACTGTGGCGATTGTGGAACGGCCCCCACCCCATCCCTCCCCCGGAGT
>DAIOHQ010000331.1:0-4187 GCA_036744635.1 Tepidisphaeraceae bacterium
TCTGTCATGGCTGGATGAGTGGCAGGTGTACTCGCCTGCCCGAATCCGGCCATATCTCCTCGCGGCACTAACGGTGAATCATTGCTTCCAGTGTGCCCGCATGAATTCCGCGAACTGCGGGATCGTCACCTCCGGCTCGGGCGCATCGGGGATCCAGCGTTTTTCCACTTCCAGACAGAACCACCCGTCGTAGCCGATCTCGCGGCACGCGGCGAACGCCTCGCGCAGCGGCAAGTCTCCTTCTCCGAGCATGCGCGGGACATTGTGCTTGTCCTGCAAAACGCTGTCCTTGACGTGCGCGTGCTTGATGTATTTCCGCAAGGTCCGAGCCGTCTCCGCCGGCGCTTCGCCATGCCGGAACGAATGCTCGAAATCCCACAATACTCCCACCTCGGCCGGGTCGAACTCGTGCAACAGCTCGAGCAGCGCTGTCCCGGTGGACCAGGTATCGTGCGTCTCGATGAGCGGCTGCGCCCCGGTGCCGGCGCAGATCTTGATCACCTGCCGCAGGTGGCGGCTGGCCATCATGCGGGCTTCATCGCGGGTCATCCCCTTGGGGACTTCGCCGCAGAAAATCCGCAGATACCGCGTATTGGTTTTCGCCGCCAGCGTCGCATAGCGGTGGCACTCCTCCAGCATCGTCTGCCAGCGCTCCGCCGCCGGCGAGACCAGAGTCACCGAGGTATTGAAGCACGGCAGCGACAGCCCGGCGCCGCGAAGCACATCCAGCGTGGCGTCAATCTCGCCGTTGAAGGCCGCCAGCTTTGTGATGTCGATCTCTTCGCCGAGGCCGCGGAAGTCGATGCCGGTGATCTGGTTGGCCACTGCGGCGTCGATCATCTGCCGCAGGTTCCAGGAAGGACAACAGAGGGTGGAGAAGGAGATTTTCATCCCCGAAACGCTAATCTCCGCATCGCCGATGTTCAACAGCGGCGCCAGGCATCTGCGAATTTGCACAACCGCGCCGCCGGCCTAAGATTCACCCTCGATGTCGCTGCCGATTTTGAATATTCCCCACCAGCCCAGCCGCGAGGACCTGATCCGCTTCTTCCATCGCACCGAGCTGCACTGGGTCCGCCACCTCGCCGAAGAAACCGCCCTCGAATCCGGCACCGCCTTTGCCAATCCCGCATTCCCCGGCGTCCATGACGCCAACAACCTGCGCGATGCGGTGCTTCCCGAAGGCTGGTCCGGGCACCAGGCGATGGATGAAGTCGATGCGTTCTATGCGGCCCAGGGCACAAGATGCGCCTACTGGGTGATGAACCCATCCGCCCCGGCCGAGCAGACAGCGCCGCTCGCCGAGCACCTTCTGCAGCGGCATTTCACCACCGACATCGCGGAGATCATGCGCCTCGCCCGCACCCCCTACGCCGCGCGGGCGCCGGCCACCGAAGTGCCCGGCCTCAAGATCATCCCCGCCCGCTCCAGCTTTCGCCACGCCCGCCAGCTCGCCGAGGGTTCCGCGCAGCGCTGGAACTGCCCGGAGCTGGCGGATGCCACCATGCTCCACCTCGACGATCCGCACTGGGATGCCCTGATCGCCCTCAAGGATGGCCAGGCCATCGCCCACGTCGGCGTGCTGGCGGTGGGGGACATCGGGCGGATTGAGAACCTGTGGGTGGCGCCGGAGATGCGCGGCCTGGGCATCGGCCGCACCATGATGGGCCGGGCCCTGGAGATTTGTGCGCGCTCCCTGTTTCACCACGTCTTCCTCAACGTCCTCCCCGGCAATTCCGCCGCCATCGCCCTTTACCAGCACATGGGTTTCGACAAGATCGGCGAGATCACCTATTACCGCTCCCCGGCATAAGCTCGCATGAGGCGGATTATTTATGCTCTGCCATGAAAGCGCATACCCGCGCCCGGCGCGGACTGCGGCACCTGCACTGCTTCTCCCTTGGCCGCCTGCTGGTAGGCTGCGCGATACTGGTTGAGAAATCGCGACATCGAAAAATATTCATACGCCTCCGTGCGCGCCATGTCCGCCAGAGTCCATTGCAGCGATGCGCCATTTCGCAATTCGATGATGCGCTGGGCGATGGCCTTGGGGGCGTCTTTCGCCGCCAGCAGCGCGGTGTGATGGTCTTCGAGCAGCTCGCCGATCGTATAGGTGACGGTGGAGACGATCGGCAGCGCCGCGGCCATGGCGATCTGAATCGGCAGGGGATCGACCGGGCCGTTCGCGGTGGCCAGCACCATGTCGGCGGCGGGCAGCAGCTCCTCAAATTCCGTCGCCCGCCCCAGCCGCTGCTCGGCGAAGCTGACCATCTCCGGCTGATGCGCCCGGCGGCTGAAATGCTCCACCGAAGACAGGGCGCCGCCGCGTCCCCAGACCAGCAGCTTGTAGCGCTCATCCAGCAGATGCGCGATCGCCACCGTCCACACCGCCAGCCGGTGGTTTGCCGCGCGGCTCGATTCGCCGGCCGCGAGAATCACATAATCCTGCTCGGAGAATCCCAGCGCCGTGCGCAATTGTGAGTCGCGCCGGCGCTTGATGCGCGCGAACTCGATCCCCGGCCGAATTAAATGACAGCGCGAAATCGGAACCCCGCGCTCAACACACAGCCGCCGGAGCGTCGCGGTGGGACAAATCACTTCCACCGCCCGATGGCTCTGCATCGCCCGCAACCAGCGCAGCGAGCGCACCCGCGTCAGACTATCCGGACTGAAAATAACCGGTGTGCCCGCCAGCGATGCCGCCCCCAGCGCCCGCCCGCCCCAGGCGTGAATGACATCCCACCTTCGTCGCCCGCGGCGCAACGCCAGCCCGGCCACGACCGCATTGGAATAGCTCCCCCCAATCCCCATCGTCACCACCTCGGTTTCAAAGCCCTCCCCCAATTGCCGGCCAAGCATCTCGACACATCGCCGCGTCTGAAAAGACGCCGCCATCTCGCAAAGATAAAGGATCCGCACCATTCGCCCGGTACGGTAATCAAACCGGAGCCTTCCGCAAATGACTCAGTCCAGCCAATCCTTCTTCTTCAATCGCTCGGGGACGTATTCTTCCGTCACGTAGCTGATGTCCTTGTTGATCAGCGATTCGACTTCCATCTTGAAGCCGTTGGACATCATCTTGGCAATTTCCTTTTGCCAGCCCTTGTGTTCCTTGAACCAGGGGTAGGCGACGATCTCACCGGCGCGTTTCTTGTCATTGTCGTTCAGGTCAATCTGGACGTTGTCGGTGAGGCCGCACCGTTCATAGTCAATGGCGCGGATACCGAGAAATTTGGCATTTGGTATGGCGAGGCGCTCGGACTCGAAGGCCAGAGAAATAGAACCTTGTTTGATGACGCTGTAGATATAGTGCCCCCAGGGGTCGCAATCGAGCAGGCAATAGATCGGCAGGCCGAGTTCTTCGTTGAGGCGGCGCAGCAGGCGGCGGACGCCGCGCGGGGGCTGGCCGGAGCCTTCGGTGAGGATGCAGTTGTGTTTTTCCCAAAAGCGGTCTTCGTTGAACCGGCCCCATACCGTGTCCTTTTCAACATGCAGCACGAATTTGGCCTCGCACTTTTTGAACTGGATCACGTCCGGTTCGGTGATGCTGGGAACGGCGTAGCCGCCGGAGCCCATGCGGCGGCAGTCGATCTCATCGCCGGTATCGACGATGGTGATGTTACCGACCATGGTGCCGCGTTTCTTGGCGTAGACGTGCAGCTCTTCGCGCAGGGCTCCCAGCGACACCTCGAGGTCTTCGAGAATGCAGTCGGATTCATCCTGGGCGGCGAAAGTTTTTTCGCCCTTGGTGCCCTGGATGGTGTGCAGCGCCTTGTAGAACATGCCGCGGAGGCTCAGGGTTTTCTCCGCCTCGATGAGCTGCTTGATCGAGTCGCCGTGCAGCACGGTCTGCATGAACTGCTTGGCCTGGTTCAGGTTGAACAGTTCGCGCGAGGACTTGGAATCGCCCATCTGCAGGATGCCGCGCTTCTTGTTCCAGAGCGTGTTGGAACGCGTGCGCTGCGGAATGGCGACGGCGATGTCGCCGCCTTTGAAGGCGTTCTTAGCCACGTCGTCGGCCAGATTGGTAATCTTGCCAAGCGTGGATTTGTCGCGCTCGCGGATGCGTTTGTTCACTCGATCGACGGTTGCGGGGGTTTTGGTTTTGGCCATGTGATTCTCGAAATGGTGTGCTGAACACGATTGCGCGCCAGGGTGTTTCAAATTCGCGCTATCTCCTGAAATAG
>DAIOHQ010000332.1:0-4177 GCA_036744635.1 Tepidisphaeraceae bacterium
GGAGCTATTACCGCTGAAGGAAGGTCCGCGTTGAGCGGACGTAGCGCTGTAGTGTGAATTGGTGGGGCAGACATTCCTTCCGGTGGGGCAGACATTCCTGTCTGCCGATTGACAGACATTCCTTCCGGCGGGGCAGACATTCCTGTCTGCCGTTTGACAGGCATTCTTGCCTGGCGGAGGTGTCAATTCAGTTGGTCAACGCGCTATACTTCGGCTCGGAGTCCCGAAAATCTGCCGGCCGGGTATAACATCTCCATGGCCATGATCTATTCCGGCAGCGACGTGCGCATCGCCGATGACAGGCGCGTGTGGGTGCTCGTGCCGGCCGAGGTCGGATGGGATGCCCGCTGGCGGCCGGTGACGCTGGAACAAATCCGACTCGACATGAGCTTCCCCGATGAGCTGATCTCCCCCCACGCCCGCCATCCGCTGCACGATCTGGGAATCGACGCGCGAAAGCTCTCCCACGTCCTGGGCCTGCCGCGCTGTGACCCCCGCCGGGCGCAAGACCTGTTCACCGCGCGCTTTCTCCACGGCACCCTCCTGGCGCTCGATTCAGAAAACAAAGAATTCGCCCATCGCCGCACGGAGCGCGACAGCGCGGAAATGATCTATCCCTATTCCGCGGTGGAAGCCGTCACAGGCCAGCATCTGATCGTCGCACCCCACAGAAAGCTGCTGGCGCTGGGCAATTTCCCCATGCCCGCAGATCATCTGGCACGCGAATTCTCCGCGCCATTTCAGGCCGGGCACACCTGACCACCGAACTTTCTGCCTGCAGCCAGCGCCTTCAACGCATCCCGCGCCATCTCAAACGCTTCATCAATCGTCTCCGCTTCGGTAACCAAGCCTGGATCGAGCGGGGACGTGACGATGAAACCCCCCTCTTCCGCAGGCTCGAGCGTCAGCACAAGCCTGCCATCGCTGACAGTATATTTCTTGGTCTTCATAGGAGCGCTCCATTATGCCGCCTCACAATCCCCAACGCCCAAAGGGCACCCGAATCCGCAACGCCCAAAGGGCACCCGAATCCAAAATTCGCTACAGCAGCTTCTCCCCCTTCCCCCGTGGAATCAGGGTCAGAATCTTATCAATGATCTGCTCCACGCTGATCCCCTCGGCCTCGGCATTGAAATTCGGGATGATGCGATGCCGCAGCACGGCCGGCGCCACCGCTTCGATGTCTTCGATCGTCACGAACAGCCGCCCGCGCATCAGCGCCCGCGCCTTGCCGCCGAGGATCAGATACTGCCCCGCCCGCGGCCCGGCTCCCCAGTTCAGCCAGTGCCGCACGAAATCGCTGGCCCCCGGCTCGTTCGGCCGGGTTGCCCGGATGATATCCAGCGCGAAGTTGTAGACGTGATCCCCCACCGGCACCCGCCGCACGATCTCCTGCATCTCCATGATCTTTTTGGCGTCCAGGATGTGCTTCACCCGACCATGCAGCGATCCCGTCGTGCGCTTCAAAACCTCCAACTCCTCCTCGCGGTCGGGATAATTCACCATGACCATGAACATGAAGCGGTCGAGCTGGGCCTCCGGCAGCGGATAGGTTCCCTCCTGCTCGATGGGGTTCTGCGTGGCCAGTACGAAAAACGGATCGGGCAGGTCCATCGTCCGATTCCCGGCCGTCACCTGCCGCTCCTGCATCGCCTGCAAGAGCGCCGCCTGCGTCTTGGGCGGGGTGCGGTTGATCTCATCGGCCAGCAGCAGATGGGAAAAAATCGGCCCCTTTTGAAACTCAAACCGCCGCCGCCCTGTCTCCGGATCTTCCTGCAGAATATCGGTGCCGGTGATGTCCGACGGCATTAAGTCCGGCGTGAACTGAATGCGATGAAACGACAGGTCCATCGTCTGCGCCAGCGTCGACACCAGCAGCGTCTTGGCCAGCCCCGGCACGCCCTGCATCAGGCAATGCCCCCGCGCGAAGATGGCGATCAGCAGCTCCTCGATCACCCGCTGCTGCCCGACGATCACCTTGGCCAGCTCCGCCTGTAGCGCCGCATAAGCATCCCCCAGCCCCTTGGCCGCCTCCAGGTCCGACTTGGACGCCTCGACCGTCTTGTCGATATCCACCGATTCAAAAACAGACATGCGCGCTCCTGATGCTCCCCCACCCTAATACGCCAGGGCGGCGGCGGCGTTTAGAACGTTGCGCCCAACATAGGTGTCGAGGCGCAGGAGAACGGAAGGACGCGGCGACGTGGCGACACGGCGAAATCGAATAGGTCAGACGGCGTTGCCGTAGCCGTTCTTGCGGCTTGGGATTTGCGGCAAGAGCGCATAGTATGACCGGTACCGGACCGTTTATAGCGGGAGACCGTGATGTTGAAGATCAAGCCCAAAATTTGGACCAAGAACGGCGGGGAACAGTTCGTCGTCCTGAGCCTGCGCGATTTCCAGAAGGTACAGGATCTGATCGAAGACGCCGGCCTGTCGCGGATTCTTCGCCAAGCCCGCCAGCACAATGCCGATTCCCCCACCTACACCTTGGCGGAAGTAAAGCGCCGCCTGGGATTGACCCGCCGCCGCGCAGAAAGGTCCGCGTGACGCCCGCCACCAGCATGGAATCAAAAGACCCCAACCGCTATCCCAAGGGCCTCAATCACAGGAAGGTGCGGGACCTCATCAAATACTACGAAACCCAGAGCGACGCTGCCGCCATCGCCGAAGCCAACGCCGCCTACCGCCGCCGCACCAGTGCGCTGATCGAGGTCCCCGTAGAGCTCCTCCCGCAAGTCCGTAGGCTCATCGCCACAACGGCGGGATGAATGACTCTTGATCCTCTCGGCTTGGTCCCCAAAAGAGCTGACGTCAGTTGGGAATCTTCGCGTATGATATCAAAAAAACATCACCAACGACGGCGTTGACAATGACCCTGATCTTGATTCGGTTCTTGTCCTCGACCACGAACGGTTTGTCGAGAATAAAAGGGAACGGCTGTTTCGTCCCGTTCTCAAAGGACAGATTTTTTCCGTACACATATGTGCGATCCGACGAATCGTGAATCAAATCAAGACCGCCTTCCAAGCCGGGGATAGAAACCCATCCCCCTGGATCCACAACGGAACCAGGAATGACGGGTTCCACCTTTGAATCCTTTGGAGTTCTTGGCGGCGGTCCGAAGCGGACACTCATATCTTTCTTGGGCTTCACGTATGCAACCATGACACCCTGATGCATGGGATGCGCAACAAAAATGGTCGCAGGGGCGTCGTCGGGGGGTTTTATGCTGGCGTTACCTTGCTTGTCTGATAGTGCTTCTACATGAGTGCCGTTTTCGTAGATGAAATATACTTGAGCCTTCTCCACCGACTTCCCGTCGGCATCCAGTATCGCAATAACTACGGTCCTCGGGTCCACGGGCTTCGAGCCTCCCGAGCCACGATCTGCCTTCGCCGGTTGACTGGCCTCAATCTCATCTTTCAGCTGCGCAATCTTCGCGCGGAGACTGATAGCCTCATCGAGATCATTAGATTTTGTGGCCTTGGCCTGCGCAATTTCCAGTTGGGCGATCAATTTGGTTTTAATAGCTGAAACAGTCTTCTCATACTCCGCCTTGGCCTTTGCTTCAGCGGCCTCGGCTACCTTGACCGCCAAATTCGCATCAGGGTTCTTGAACGGCACCTTGGAAACCGGCTGCGTCTGGCCATGACCCGTAAGTGTCAAGCAGCAAATGACAGATGACGTCAGAAAGGTAACAAGTTTCATCGGTTCTCCTCACCGGTTCGCGGGATTTCGCGACAGCCCAGCGCCGCCAGCTTCTTCGCGACGTCGCCCCCGATATCTCATCCCGTCTCAATATGTCCCCCCGACCTCCCCCGACCTCCACCAGCGATTCAGACCAGATCACCTCGCCTGCTGCCCCGACCTTGGTGCTCTCCGGCAGCGGGCGACCCTGCGCGGCATACAGTTCCAGCACGGCGGCCAACGCATCCGAGACATTGGCGTAGGCTTCATCCAAGGTGTCCCCTTCGGTGAGCAGCTCGGGAAGCACAGGTGACGTGACGGTGAACCCGCCTTCGGGCTGTGGGGAAAAAACCAGGGGAAGCTTTCGAAGCATGTGAAGATTATATCGCGCCGCTTACCGATTGCCCAATGCAAATGCACCGTCGGCCGAAGCGGGTGCGCCCACAAATCCGGGCGACGCCTTGTTCGCCGCCATCCCATCCGCGTT
>DAIOHQ010000333.1:0-4170 GCA_036744635.1 Tepidisphaeraceae bacterium
TCGTAGCCGCAGGTTTTGCAGAAGCCGACGCGGTTGCGCTTGCGCTCGATCCGCCAGCGCCGCAGCCAGAGCGCCGGCAGGATGGCGAAGAGCAGCGCGGGAAGCCAACCCGGAAAGATAATCATGCGCCGCGATTCGCTGCTGAAGAACTCTCCAGCGCTCCCCGGCGCCCAGGACTCGGATCTCGCTTTGAAGCGTGGCCACGGCCCCAATTGTCCCAGCCGTCTATACAGGGAAGTGGTGTAGCCCGGCTCGCCGTTGCCGTCCCAGCAATGCACGCTCAGCCCGACCGGCGTGATGAATTCCGGGAGGCGTCTGTTCTGTGCCGGCGTAGTGGCGAGACATCTGTACGAGCAAACCTGAACACGTCCTTCGGCCCATAAGATGTAAGATACATGACCCCGCCTGCTCCCCTCTCCGGCCGCGCCCAACTTGCAGTACGCGATTTCTCGCCCCGCCCAAAAACTGCTCACTCCCACGGCGATCACACCCAGGCACAGCGCGAGCGACATCGCCGCGAGAATCGTGAACAGTTTTCGCCGCATCGGCTCTCACTCTACCAGAAGCGAACCGGCGCAATCCTTGTCACCCTGTATCTGTCATCCCGCCGCAGCCGCCGGCGCCGCAGCGACGGTGCCACATTCGGGGCAGCGCTGCGGCGTGGCGCGAAGATCGTAGCCGCAGGTTTTGCAGAAGCCGAGCCGCGAGCGTTTTCGCAGGATCATTCGCCGCCGCAGCCAGAGCGCCAGCAAGATCGCCAGCAGCAGGGTTGGGAACCAGAGCGGAAATAAGAAGGATGTGGACCGCATGAGTGGGAGGTCGGCAAAGTAATACCGAGGGGCATCCTGCCAGGCCACGAAACCCCAACCCAGCCGACCCGCCCACGCGCCCAGGGAGTTGGGAGCGAGGCTCAACTCCTCCGACGGGTATTGCCGATGCTCAAGTTGCCGCACCGATGCCACCGGGGATCCGTCGTCGTACAGATGCTCCGACCGCTCTATCGACAGATCTCGCTCGCGCTGAAAATCCCACTCCATGCGTCCGCGCGACAGACGCACCACGACATTATTTGAATGTCCTCCCCCGCCCGCCGCCGGCGTGAACCCTTGGTAATTCCATTGATCTTCGACGACGTAGCTGCGCACCCCCGCGAATCCCAACGCCACCGCCAACAGCGCCGACACCGCCGCGAGAATGGTGAAGAGTTTTCGCCGCATCGGCTCTCACTCTACCACAAGCGAACCGGCGCAAACCTTGTCACCCTGCATCTGTCATCCCGCCGCAGCCGCCGGAGCGGCGGCGATCGTGCCGCATTCCGGGCAGCGCAGGGGCGTGGCGCGAAGATCGTAGCCGCAGGTTTTGCAGAACCCGACGCGGTTGCGCTTGCGTTCGATCCGCCGCCGCCGCAGCCAGATTGCCGGCAGGATGGCGAAGAGCAGGCCGGGAAACCATAAGGGCAGGGTGATACCCGCGCCTTTTGTGATGGTGAAGGTGAAGGATTTCGAATAAGCCCATTGTGCCGCCCCAAAGCCCAGCCATCGAGCCACGTTGTTCGGCTTCCTGTCAGGCACCATCGGATATTTTGGATCGCCAGAGCTATACGTGAAGCCGGTTATCACTTGGTATAGATGCAAATCCTCGGCCTGTTCTTTGGTTCGCGGCCTCCACCGCGAGCCAAGAAGCAAAATCCCACCGCGACTGGACACGACAGTGATTTCATCACGGCGTGGATCAGGATCACCCGGCTTGCTTATGGTGGTGTAGCTGAAGCCATCCGCAACCCAAAAGCTGCGCCCTGCGATGCCGATCACCAGCAGCAATAGCGCGAGCGACATGGTTGCCAGAATGGTGAAGAGTTTTCGCCGCATCGGCTTGGATTCTATCAGAACAAACCCCCAAGCGCTCCGGCACGTTCCCCGCCCTCCTGACCGCTCTGTCATCCCCTCCCAATCCGCAGATCAGGCGGACAAAGCCGCCCCCGCAGGCGGGCCGTCAACACACGCCTCCGAGCGACAATCCACTCTGGGGGGCGAAAGCATGCCCGCCGCCGGAGGGGGGAAGGGAGGGTCGTGCCGACGGCAACAAGGAGAAGAGGCAACGTGCGGGACTCCTGCAAAGGCGCTGCTCCGGAGTGTGAGCGGCGGAACACGATAGATTGCCCTAAGTCGCGATGCCCCTGATTGTCACCGCGTTGGCGGCTGCTCCAACCGTGGCCGCGACGGAGGAGGCATCTCGACGATCAACTCCTCTTCAAATTTGTTTGCGTCAATTTTGCCGGAGGCGATGATTTTCAATCGGCCATCTTCCAGCCGGTGACATTCCTTGACGTCCCCAAAGTCCGACGGCAGGTTATGCGTCCGGGCGAACTCTGTGACGCCCTGCTTGTTCTCAGGCCACTTCTGGAATTCTTCGTAAAATGCTATTACCGCGCTCAGGAAGTTCTCGACCCCGGGGCGATTGAAGAGAGCCGGTATTGTCGAGGGGATGGTTGCGGCAGGACGGTGCTCTGGCGGATCTACGCGAATGTCTTCCTGAAGATGAATCGTATCGTCTTCGTTACCGGCACAGGATGCACAGCCAGCGACGACAAATCCAAGCTGACTTGCGGCGAGCACCAATATCACGGTTTTCATCATCGCTTCCAGATGGGATGAGCGGGCCCGGTACATTTCCGCCCATCGTAGCCACGATTGCGTGGAATCCCAATCCGTGAGTCAGGCGGACAAAGCCGCCCCCTCCGACGGACCGTCACAGCGCCGCTCCGAGCAGCAATCCACACTGAGGGGCGGGAGTTTCCTCGCCGTTTCGCCGATTCGCCGCTTCCCCGTTTCGATTCCTGCCCCCAACGGAGGGGGAAAGGGAGGGTCGTGCCGACGGCAACAAGGAACCTGCCGACGGCAACAAGGAGCAGGACGCAGAGAAGAAATATTGCCACAGATGGGGCACAGATGAGCACAGATGAAGCGGGGAAGGCACGAAGGCACATAGGCACGAAGGCACGAAGCACAGGAGAAGCTGGAAGTCAGAAGTCGCGCCACTACTGCCGGCATCAGGCTTGCGAGAGAGCATTCACCCACTATCATTGTTCGATATGAACGCCGCTGAAAAGCTCCTCCCCTTCATCACGTGCATGGCACTGGTCTGTGCGGCCGGCTGCGGGGGGTCTGGCGCATCTACCGCGACAACCAAGCCCAGCGACGAGGGTCCCCTCTATGTCGCGCCGGAGGGACCGGGGGCGGCAACAATTGGCGGTATAAACTACGAATACATTGCCAGCAAAGAGCGCGCAGACAAGATCGTCGCGAGTTTTCCGAAGCTGAAGGTCGGTCAGAATCGCAAAGAAGTGCGGGATATCATGGGTCCCCCCGACAATGCCAGGTTGGGCGTGGGGAAGGCAATGAATTCCGCCCCCGGTGTCTGGAGCTATCTATACAAGATCAAAATGCGTGCTGGCAGCCCGACCACGAGTGACGTATCGGTGGAAATTTTCTTCGATGCCAATGATAAGCTGCATTGGGCGCTGCCGAACCATCTCAGCGGTCTTAGTGAGATCGGCAGCCCCAACGGCCTGCAAGCCGCGGCGACTACCATACCAGCAAAGGCCACCCCCATGAACCTCACGTTGGACATCTGCGGCGACAGGAAGATTCAGAATCCCACGGCGGCGGATATTCGCCAGGCGGTATTCTCCCTCGACACCAAGAAGGGGGAGGCCTTTATTATTCTGGGGACAAGCGATCAGACCTACATCCAGAGCAGCGGCGACCAGAAGGTCGGCTTCGATCTGGAATATCAGGAGTCCGATACAAAGCATCATTACCGGGCGAAAGAGGATTTCACCGCCGACAACGTCGTGCAGGCGCTGGTATCCTATGCGATGGGTTCCGACGACTGGAAAAAGACCGCCACGTGGGAGCTGGTCAAGTGATGATGGAGAGCGCAAAGGGGTCCGGTACATCTCGCCCCGCGCATTTCGCGCAGCAACGCGGAGCGAGTATGGCCGCTGGTACTCCGGCGGAATTGCCCACCGCAGGTGTTTATGCCGCGATGCTGGCCACGCTGGTGCTGCCCGCGGGGCCGCGCCCCTGCCGGGTGCCGGTGTAGCGGGCGAGGTAGGGAGCGCATAAAGGGTCAGGAATCAATACGCGATGATCGGCGATTTTCTGGCAT
>DAIOHQ010000334.1:0-4166 GCA_036744635.1 Tepidisphaeraceae bacterium
ACCGGACATTTTAACTTTGGAGAAATACCGGACATTTTAACTTTGGTTTGACAGAGGGGGCAGGAAGATTGTCGCAATGGGAACATTGAACGCCAGCGGCGGCGGATGATGGCCGGGCATGCATTTGATTCTATTGGCCAGAGACTTGACAATTGGGGTGGTGGCATTTCCGGTCTACTTTCACATTTTCGGCTGGCAAATTCCTGCTCATCCCGCGATGGAGCTGATTGCCTACACGGGCGGATTTCAATTCTATCTATTGTTGCGGCGGCGCTGGGCGGGACAGCGGCTGCCGTTTGAGCAGAACCTCTGGCTGATCGTCGGGGCCATTTTCGGAGCGGCGGCCGGGTCGAAACTGCTGGCGTGGTGGGAGAGCTTTCCAGAGTATTGGGCCCACCTGTCCGAAGAGCAAATTCTGCTCGGCGGCAAGACCATCGTCGGCGGGCTGCTGGGAGGATGGGCGGGCGTGGAGATCGCCAAGAAGAAGCTGGGGATTCGGCAGGCTACCGGAGATCTGTACGTGTTCCCGCTGATCTTTGGGATGAGCGTGGGGCGGATTGGCTGCTTCCTGACCGGCCTGCCCGATCACACATACGGCGTAGCGACAGCGCTGCCGTGGGGTGTGGATTTTGGCGATGGGATTGCGCGGCATCCTACGCAGCTTTATGATATCGCGTTCCTGATGGTGCTGGGGGTCGTGCTGCTCGTGCGGATGCGCCGGCCGTATCGGAAGGGGGAAATCTTCCGGCTGTTCATGCTGGCGTACTGTGCCTGGCGCTTCGCCGTGGAATTCATCAAGCCGACGTACAAGCCGTATCTGCATCTCAGCGCGATTCAGTTGGCGTGTGTGGGCGGGGCAGCGGTTTGCATTGCGCTGGCTGCTTCGGAAACCCGCTCCGACATCGCTGACCTCCGATCCAGTTGCCGATCCTGTGCTGCAGAAGTCACCACCATGAGCGAGAAACCCGACATCCCGCCTCAGGCGATCGCGGTTCCCGACGTGAATCCCCCCTGGGTCACAGAATCGTGGGCGGGGGAGATTCGCGTCAACCTGATCCGGCTGGTTGCCATCGTCCTCTTTTATGGCCGGCATCTCGCGGAATATTTCATAGCGCGCGGCGATGCAGTTGCGCGCGGCTATCACCTGCGCGTCACCATGATCGTTGGCGTCTGGGCGATTGCGGCCGTCATCCTGCACCGGCTCTTGCGCGCACGGTCGATGATGCCGGCTCTGAGCTATATTGCAGCGATCTTGGACTTGCTCTTGATCACGCTGCTTTGCATGATCGGAGACGGTCCGAAATCGCCGCTGATCCTGTTATATTTTCCATTCATCGCGACGGCTTCGTTACGGCTGTCGCTGCGGCTGACTTACGTGGCCACCGGCGGGGCAATACTCGGTTATCTGCTGCTGCTGGGATACTACGCCGGATACCAGATCGGCTTTAGCACCTATTACGCGACGCCCGATCTTCGCATCCCGCGCAGCACCGAAGGCGTGATGGTGCTGGCGCTGCTGGTGAGCGGCCTGCTCGCCGGCCAGATGGTCCGCCAGGCGCGGCGGCTGGCTGCGGCACATCAACCCGAAGCCCGGAAGAAGCTCCCGGAGAAGGCCTGATGGCACAAGTCACCTGCAGCGTCTGCAACCGCGAGATGACCGTGAGCGAAGGAGCTCCCCGGAACCTCGCCTGCCCGCACTGCCACGCCACATTCCTGAATCCAGATTACGTGGATGTCGATTTTCAAGGCCCCGAGATTCCAATGGCGCGGCAAGTCGCCCGCCAAGTCACCCGTGACACGCGCGGTGGATCGATTGCTATCGCCGCGCTCGTGGTGCTGTTGTTCTTGGCCACCATACTTTCGTTTAGCAAGCGCGATCCCACACCCGGGCTGATCACCGTATTCCTGATGGCGCTTGTGGTGGCGGCGCTGGCAGTTGGCATCGCTTTCGACCGGGCGCGCTCGAAGCGTTTTGTGCCGACTCATGTCCCGCAGCGGCCAGCGTCGGATTCGCGCGTGCTCGACTACCAGAGCGCACCGATGTATCGCACCCAAACCGGAGGCGCGGTGGGTGTCGGCTTGCAAGTGACCTTGGGAATTATCGGCGGCATCGTCATAACTATCGTCGCCATTGTGATGGCCCTGCGGGAGCAATCGAAGGAAACGTGGCCCATCTATGCGATTATTGGCTCGGAGATTTGCATCGGGATCACGTTGATGTGCATGAGGCGCTTCCGCGGGTATGGCGCTGGGCTGCTGCTTACACCGGCGCTGCTCTTTCTGGTGTTTTATGCGATCTGCGGCTGAGCCGTGAACGGGAGCCCGGCCATGTCACGCGTCAACCAACTTGTGGTGTTCAGATGAGCGACGAAGAAAAACCGCAACGCAGCCGCGCCCGCGGCGCACTGATACTGCTCAGCGGCCTGGGAGTAGGCATTCTGGTATCCATTATCGCATACACCTGCTTCAAGCCGGAGAATGTGGTGATGCCGGTGCTGATTGCGAAGCTCGTCATCGGCATCATTTTGTTGATGATGCGAGAGACCAGGAGGTTCAGCGCCGGCCTGCTTCTTTCGATCGCGATCGGCGCACTGATATTCCTCGGCACCTGCGGTGGCGTTGAGTTCTAAAACCAACAGATCTGGAGAGCACATGCCCGACCGCCCCTATCTGTTTTATGAGCTTACCAACAGCGTCTGCTCAACCTGTCTGCGCAAGGTCGAGGCCAAGGTGCTGATGCAGGACGACAAGGTCTATCTGCAGAAGTGGTGCCCGGAGCACAAGCTGCAGAAGGTGTTGATCTCAACCGATGCCGAGTATTACCAGCTCTCGCGGCAGACGCTCAAGCCGGGACAGATGCCGCTGAAATTCAACACGCCGATCAAATACGGCTGCCCCTACGACTGCGGCCTGTGCCCGGACCACGAGCAGCACTCGTGCCTGACCCTCATCGAGATCACCGACCAGTGCAACCTGCAATGCCCAATCTGCTATTCCGAATCATCGCCCCACCGCCTGACCCACCGCAGCCTCGAGCACATCGAGTTCATGCTGGATGCGGTGGTGCGCAATGAGGGCGAGCCGGACGTGGTGCAGATCAGCGGCGGCGAGCCGACGATTCATCCCGACTTTTTCAAGGTGCTCGATCTGTCCAAGGCCAGGCCGATCAAGCACCTGATGGTGAACACCAACGGGGTGCGCATCGCAAACGACCCCGCCTTCGCCCGCCGGCTCAAGGATTACATGCCGGGCTTCGAGCTGTATCTGCAGTTCGATTCGCTGAAGAGCGGACCGCTGCGCGAGCTGCGCGGGGAGGATCTGACGGCGGTGCGCCGGCGGGCGCTGGAGCATCTCAATGAGCACAACATTTCCACGACGCTGGTGGTGACACTGAAGAAGGGGCTGAACGACGATGAGATCGGCGCCATCATCGACTTCGCCCTGCAGCAGAAATGCGTGCGCGGGGTGACGTTTCAGCCGATTCAGGCGGCCGGACGGCTGGAGCAGTTCGACCCGGCCACCGACCGCCTCACCCTTGGCGAAGTCCGCCAGCAAATCCTCAAGCAATCACCGCTTTTCAAGCCGGCCGACATCATCCCCGTCCCCTGCCATCCCGATTGCCTGGCGATGGCGTACGCGCTGAAGATGAATGCCAGCGTCATCCCTCTCACCGGCCTGATCGACCCCAAAGTGCTCCTGCACGGCGGCGGCAACACGATCGTTTACGAGCGCGACCCGCGCCTGCGCGAACAACTTTTCAAGCTCTTCTCCACCGCCGCTTCGCCTTCATCATCGGCCACAAGCCTTAAGCAGTTGCTATGCTGCCTGCCGCTGGTTTCGGTGCCGGACAGCGTCACCTATGACAACATTTTCCGCATCATCATCATGCAGTTCCTGGATGCATACAACTTCGACGTGCGCTCAGTGAAGAAAAGCTGTGTCCATATCGTGCATCCCGATGGCCGGATCATTCCGTTCGACACGTTCAACATGTTCTACCGCGATGGCAAGGAAAAGCGGCTGAAAGAATTGCAGGAGATGCAGCAAGACCGGAGTTTGGCGGTGCTGGGGGCGATATAGGCGTGCCGAAGGCATCATCTGCACGAGGCAGCTAAGTTCGACTTTCGCACTTATGCGACCTGCCGCACCGCATGCAGCAGGGTTTT
>DAIOHQ010000335.1:0-4149 GCA_036744635.1 Tepidisphaeraceae bacterium
GTGCCGGGGTATGAGGCGCCGGTGAACCTGGTCTATTCCAGCCGCAACCGCTCGGCCGCGATACGCATCCCGATGTACAGCGAAAACCCCAAGACCAAGCGGCTGGAATTCCGCTGTCCGGACAGCTCGTGCAACCCGTACCTGGCGTTCAGCGCCATCACCATGGCGGCGGTGGATGGGATCGAAAACAAGATTCATCCCGGCGATCCGATGGACAAGGACATCTACCACCTCTCACCCGATGAGTATGAGAAGATCGGGTTTGCCCCCGGGGCGCTGGACGAGGCGCTGGATGAGCTGGAGAATGATCACGACTTTTTGTTGAAGGGCGATGTCTTCACCGCGGATGTGATTCACTACTGGATCAAGTACAAGCGCGAGAACGAAGTGGATGCGATCCGGATGCGCCCGCATCCGTTTGAGTTCTGCATGTACTTCGACATTTGAATTTGGGAGAAAGCGGTTCGGCTTGGCGGTGGGGGCGAAGTTGTGGGCATAAAAAAGACGATCCGGATGGATCGTCTGAATGCGGCCGACAGGAATTGAACCTGCACGTCTTTTGGACACAAGAACCTGAATCTTGCGCGTCTGCCAGTTCCGCCACGGCCGCGTAACTGCATTTTATCTTATGGGCGCGGGCGGCGGAGTCAAGCGGGAAGGAAGGCACGAAGGCACAGAGGCACGAAGGCACGAAGGAATTCACCTGTGTGCCTGCGTGCCTCTGTGCCTTCCCATTAGCGTATGGCGGCGAAGGAGCCGAGAACCTTCAGGTAGTTGCCGCGGGCGTAGGCCTCGGGGTCGGCGACGGAGCGCTGGCTCATGCTTCCCTGCATCTGCTCGATCGAGACATATTCGTGCTCCTGCATCCAATCGAGCAGGTCCTGGCGGACGTGGTGGAGGTGGCCGATGCCGTGCTTGAGCAGGGCGGAAGTCATCATGGCAACCTTGGCCCCGGCCATCATCGACTTGAGCACGTCCATGGCGGAGTGAACGCCGCCGGTGATGGCGATGTCGCACTTCACCAGAGGCGCGACGATGGCGACCCAGTGCAGGCGCAGCAGCAATTCATAGGAGGCGCTGAGGACCAGGTGCGGCGTCACGGTCAGGTTTTCCAGGTCGATGTCGGGCTGGTAGAAGCGGTTAAACAGCACCAGGGCATCAGCGCCGGCGGCATCGAGTTTCCGCGCCATGTTGGCGAAGGCGCTGAAGGAGTGGCCGAGCTTGACGGCCACGGGGATCTGCACGCTGCTTTTCACCTCCTGGACGAGATCGCAATACTTGCGCTCGACTTGCTCGGCGGTGGTGTCGGGATCGTCGGCGACATAGTAGATGTTCAGTTCCAGGGCATCGGCGCCGGCCTGCTGCATCTTTTTCGCATACTGCGTCCAGCCGCCGCGCGAGATGCCGTTGAGGCTGGCGATGATGGGAATATCAACGGCCGCTTTTGCGTGATGGATCAGCTCCAGGTAGGCGTCGGGGCCGATCTTGTAACTCGGCAGGTCGGGGAAATAGCTGAGCGATTCGGCAAAACTGTCGACGCCGTCGGACAGGCCGCGATCGAGGTTGTTGCTGTCGATGGTGATCTGCTCCTCGAAGAGAGAATGGAGGACGACGGCCGATGCGCCGTGGTCTTCCATCTTGCGGATATTGGAGAGGTCCTCGGTCAGCGGCGAGCTGGAGACCACCAGGGGGTTTTTCAACGTCAGGCCGAGATATTTGGTTGAGAGGTCAATCATGGCAGTCCTGTTGGTGAATATCACAATTCAAATTGAAATCATTTAGCCCGCTCGCTTGCGAGCGGCGTGGTCCAATATCGCAGCGCTGCTTCACGCGCCCCGCAAGCGGGGCGGCTAAGCGTTTTCCTTCGCGCTCTCTCCATTCGTGGCGGCCGCCGCCGGTGCGGGCGCGGCGGCCAGATGCTCGTACATCCGCCAGCGGGCGTTGACATCCTGCTGGGCGGCATCCAGCAGCACCTTGGCTTCGGCGGGATGGCTGTGGGCAAGCATGGTGTAGCGCGTCTCGTTGTAGATGTATTTCTCCAGCGGCAGCGCCGGCGCCTTGGAGTCCAGTTGCAGCGGGTTCTTGCCCTGCAGCTTGAGGTCCGGGTTGAAGCGGAACAGCGGCCAATAGCCCGACTGCACGGCGTTCTTCTGCTGTTCCAGCCCGCGCGCCAGGTCGTAGCCGTGGGCGATGCAGTGGCTGTAGGCGATGATCAGGGATGGGCCGTCGAAGGCCTCGGCCTCCTGGAAGGCCTTGATGGTGTGCGTGTCGTTGCCGCCCATGGCGATGCGGGCGATGTAGATGCTGCCGTACGTCATCATCATCATCGCCAGGTCCTTCTTGGGAAGCTGCTTGCCGCCCGCGGCGAACTTGGCGACGGCGCCGCGCGGGGTGCTCTTGGACATCTGCCCGCCGGTGTTGGAATAGACTTCGGTGTCGAGCACGAGAATGTTCACTTTGCGGCCCGTGGCGAGGACGTGATCGAGCCCGCCGAAGCCGATGTCGTAGGCCCAGCCATCGCCGCCGAGGATCCAGACGCTCTTTTTGACAAGAGCGTCGGCCACCGCCAGCAGGTTGTGGGCAACCGGCGTGTCGACCCCGGCAAGCTTCACCTTCAGGGCGGCCACGCGGCTACGCTGCTCGTTGATGCCGGGCTCGGTCTTCTGGTCGGCCGCCAGCAGCCCGCTCACCAGCGCCTCTCCGACGATGCCGGCCACCTTGGGCAGCAGCTCGCGAGCGAACTTTTCCTGCTGGTCGGCCGCCAAGCGCAGGCCAAGCCCGAATTCCGCGTTGTCTTCAAAGAGGGAGTTGGACCAGGCCGGCCCGCGGCCATCGTTGTTCTTCGACCATGGCGTCGTCGGCAGGTTGCCGCCGTAGATGGATGAGCAGCCGGTGGCGTTGGCGATCAGCGCCCGGTCGCCGAAAAGCTGGCTGAGCAGCTTCACGTAGGGCGTTTCGCCGCAGCCGGTGCAGGCGCCGGAGAACTCAAAGAGCGGCTGCAGCAGCGCCACATCCTTGACTTGATGATGGCGCAGGTCGTCGCGGTTGGTCTCGGGAATCTTGAGGAAGAAGTCCCAGTTGGCCGCTTCCTGGTCGCGCAGCGGCGATTGCGCTTCCATGTTGATCGCCTTGCGCTTGACGTTGGTCTTGTCCTTGGCCGGGCAGACCTGGACGCAGAGGGTGCAGCCGGTGCAATCTTCGGGCGCAACCTGCAGGGTGAACTTCTTTTCCTTGAATTCGGCCCACTTGGGAGCGGCGGATTTGAATGTCGCCGGCGCATTCGCCAGCAGGTCGGTGTCGAAAATCTTGCCGCGGATCACCGCGTGCGGGCAGACCAGCACGCACTTGCCGCACTGGATGCACAGGTTCTCATCCCATACCGGGATCTCCATCGCGATGTTCCGTTTCTCGTACTGCGTGGTGCCGACGGGATAGGTGCCATCGCAGGGCAAAGCGCTGACGGGCAGATCATCGCCTAGTCCGGCGATCATGGGCGCTGTCACCTTCTGCACGAAGTCCGGGGCGCTGGCCGGCACGGCCGGGCGCAGGTCGAAGTCGCTGGTAATCGCCGCCGGCACCTGCACTTCGCTCAGGTGGGCCAGGGTGGCATCAACGGCGGCGAAATTCGCCGCGACCACGGCGTCGCCACGCTTGCCGAAGGTCTTCTTGATCGACTTCTTGATCGCCTCGATCGCTTCCTGACGCGGCAGCACGCCGCTGATGGCGAAAAAGCAGGTCTGCATGATGGTGTTGATGCGCCCGCCCATCCCGGTGTCCTTGGCCACCTGATAGCCGTCGATCACGTAAAACTTGAGCTGCTTGTCGATGATCTGCCGCTGCGCGGTCCTGGGCAGCTTGTTCCAGACGTCTTTGGCCGGATAAGGGCTGTTGAGCAGGAAGGTTGCTCCCTTGCTGGCGACCTTGAGCACGTCGAGGCGCTCGAGGAAGGAGAACTGGTGGCAGGCGACGAAGTTGGCCTGCTCGATCAGATAGCTGGAGCGGATCGGCTTGGGGCCGAAGCGCAGGTGCGAGGTGGTCACCGAACCGGATTTTTTCGAGTCATAGACGAAATAACCCTGGGCGTAGAAGTCGGTGTCTTCGCCGATGATCTTGATCGAATTCTTGTTGGCGCCCACGGTGCCGTCCGCG
>DAIOHQ010000336.1:0-3981 GCA_036744635.1 Tepidisphaeraceae bacterium
GTACCGGGCGAGGGGGCCAGAAAAAGACGGTTGCCAAAAACATGCGCTACACCCGGCTGTAAGGGCTCCTGTTATGTGCACGCGAAATTCAGAGATTGAATAATTCCCGGATTTTCGATCCGATGTCGTCGGCGCGCATGAGGGCTTCGCCGACGAGGACGGCGCTGACGCCGGCTTCGGCGAGTTTTTCGATGTCGGCGTAGGTCTGGATGCCGCTCTCGCTCACCAGCACGCGGCGGTCTTCGACCAGCTCGGCCATGCGCAGCGTCGTTCCCAGATCGGTCTTGAACGTGCGCAGGTCGCGGTTGTTGATGCCGAGCAGGCTGTAGCTCTTGTGCGGGAAGCCGATGACGTGGTCGCGCACGCGCATCAGATTGTCGAGGTCATGCACCTCGATCAGGCAGGTGAGATTCAGCTCGGTGGCGAGGATCTGCAGGTCGATCATCGTGCTGGTTTCGAGGCATTCGGCGATGAGCAGGATGGCATCGGCCCCGGCGGCGCGGGACTCGTAGACCTGATAGGGGTCGATGATGAAATCCTTGCGCAGCACCGGGAGCTTCACCGCATCGCGCACGGCCTGCAGGTATTCGAGCTTGCCCTGAAAATATTTCTCATCGGTGAGCACGCTGAGGGCGTCGGCGCCGGCCGCGGCGTATTCGCGGGCAATCTGCACGGGATCGAAGTTTGGCCGGATCACGCCGGCGCTGGGGGAGGCCTTTTTCACCTCGGCGATGAGATTGAGCTTCTTGCGGACGCCGCGCTGGGTGATGGCGTGGAAGAAATTGCGCGGCCGGCCGAGTTGGGCGATGCGCTGTTGTAGGGCCTCGACGGGCTCGCGGGACGAGCGCTCGGCCACTTCCTGGCGCTTGGTTGCGACGATCTGGTCGAGAATGTTGCTCATGCGGTGTCGAACTCTCTATTGCAAGGACGGCGTTCAACTGTATCGGAATTGTCTGTGCCGGTAGTATAGGGCGAGTCGTGCGCTGGTGCAGGGTGTTGGCCCGACATGCAGCTCCGTCCAGTCGACCATGCACAATTCGGCGCCATCTGTCATCCTGAAGTACGCTGAAGGATCTGGCCCCGAATGGTGGTCCAGCCAGATTCTTCAGAGTACTTCAGAATGACATCTTGGCGATTACATGGCGCGTAAATGCGCACGGTTCCATAGCTGAGGAGATGCGGCGATGCCGATTCAGAAGACGATTGACGGGCAGGACAGTTGGCGGATTTTTCGCATCATGGCGGAGTTCGTCGAAGGGTTTGAAGAGCTGGCCAACGTCGGCAAGGCGGTGACGATCTTCGGCAGCGCCCGCACGAAGCCGACCGAGCCATTTTACCTGGCGGCGGAGGAGACTGCGCGGCTGTTGGCGAAGGCGGGTTTTTCGGTGATCACCGGCGGCGGGCCGGGCATCATGGAGGCGGGGAACAAGGGGGCCTTCGAGGCCGGCGGGCAGTCCATCGGGTGCAACATCACGCTGCCGCAGGAGCAGGAGGCCAACAAGTATCAGACGATCAGCCTGGATTTCCACTACTTTTATGCCCGCAAAGTCATGTTCGTGAAGTACGCGTCGGCGTTCATCTGCTTCCCCGGCGGGTACGGCACGCTGGATGAGTTTTTTGAAACCATCACGCTGATTCAGACCCTGAAGGTGGAGGCGTTGCCGATCGTGCTGTTCGGCAAGCAATTCTGGACCGGGCTGCTGGAATGGATGCGAGAGAACCTGCTGGATAACTTTATCGATCATGAGGATCTGGATATTTTCCGCATCGTGGACAGCCCCAAGGAAGCGCTCAACCTGATCAAGCGCGGGGTGAAGACGCATTGGTGGAGGCCACTGGATGAGGGTCTGGCGGAGGCCGCGGGTGAAGGGGAAGAGGAGCACAAGGCGCCGCTGGCGGGGGCGAAATCGAGCGACACCGGCGAAGGCACGCGCTACGGCAGCCGGCCGAAGCGGCCGAATAAGAAGCACGTGACGTCGGGATCGAAGGCGGAGCAGTAGGAGGGAGGATGACAAGGTGACAAGGTGACAAGGTGAGGGGGTGAAAAGGTGAAAGGGATTGACGCGGCGACACGGCGACGGGGCGACGCGGCGAGGGAGAAAGGAACCGCGGGGTTACAGCGGACGAGGGATGAATTTCACCTTGTCACCCCCTCACCTTGTCATCCTCTGGCCGGACCGTGGGTGTGCGATGGATCATCGGCGGCGCCTTGGAAGTTCGGCAGCGTGATTGTAAAGGTTGTGCCTTGTCCCGGTTTGCTCTGCACGCGAATGGTGGCATCGTGCTCTTCGACGATTTTTTTGGCGACGGCCAGGCCGATGCCGGTGCCGCGATTTCCCTTGGTGGAATGGAAGAGCTGAAACATGTGGCGCATCATGGCGGGGGGAATGCCGCCGCCGTTGTCGATCACCTGGATGATGGTTTGCTTGTTCTCGGCGTCGTAGTGACAGGTCACCTGAATCAGCCCTTTATGGGGTTCGACGGCATCGAGAGCGTTGCTGAGGAGGTTCATGAGGACCTGGTGCATGCCATCCGGATCGAGGGGAATGGCGGGCTGGTCCTTGGCCACATCCGCTACCGCCATCACCCCTTTTTCGTTGGCCAGCGGAGCGACCAGCTCGAGGCACTCATCGATGAGCACCTTGGGATTGACCGGCTCAAGTTGCGGCTCGCGCGGGCGGCTGTAGGCGAGCAGGTTCATGGTGAGGTTATAGATTTTTTCCAGGTTGCGGTCGACGATCCGCCATCCCTTGGTGGCCTGCGCCAGATTCGAGGAGCGGAAGCCCATCTCCACGACATCGGCCCCTCCGCGCAGCGCCTGCAGGATGTTCTTGATGGAATGGGAGAGGGCGGCGGTGGTCTCGCCGACGGCGGCCATGCGCTCGGCCTGCAGGCCGGTTTGATAGAGCTTGGCGTTCTGGATGGCCATGCCGGCCTGCAGGCCGATGGCGGTGAGCAGGCGCAACTGATCGGGGGAATAGGTGTAATTTTTCACCGAGCTGTCGATGTAGATCACGCCGATGATTTCATCGCCCCCCTTGCCGTCGAGCCGGCGCGACTTGATGGGGACGCACAGCGCTGAGCGGATGCCCAGGTCATGCACGCTCTTGCCCTTGCTGAAGCGCTTGTCGGTCATGGCATTGCTGGAGAGCACGCCTTCGCCGCTGGTGAGCACGTGGTTGATGATGGTGCGGGATGCGTGGATCTTTTCGGTGGCGGGCGTCTGGGTGTCGCCGCTCTTGCCGGGTTTGCGGTTGGCATCTTCATCGCGGGTGCGGACGACCTTGGGCACCAGCTCATCGGATTCCTCATCCAGGAGCAGGATGATGCCGCGGTCGGCCTTGACGTGCTCGAAGACGAGGTCCATCACCACCTCGAGCACCTGGTCGATGTCGAAGCTGCTGCCGAGCGCCGCCCCGAGCTGGTAGAGGATTTTGAGGTTGGACATGGCGGCGGCGGCGGGCTCGGGCACGGCCAGCACCATCGAATCTTCGTTCGACGGCACGGTGTGCATGATCGAGCTGTCCATGCCGCTTTCGGCGCCGGTGAGCGAGACGTTGCCGCTGCTGGCGCGGGATACGCCGGGCTGGGCGCCGAAAACCATCAGGGTGCGGCCGACGCGAATCTGATCGCCGAGCTTCAGCGGCTGGCGGCCGACCACGCGGGCGCCGTTGACGTAGGAGCCGTTGGAGCTGCCCAAGTCGTGCAGCACCCAGTCGCCGTTGCTGGGGAGCAGCTCGCAGTGGCGGCGGCTGACGGTGTTGTCCGACAGGGGAAGCTGGCGGCTTTCGCGCCCGACCAGCGCGGGGGAATCCGGCAGTTCAAATCGCCGGCCTTTGTCGGGGCCTTGAAGGATGATCAGCGTGAGCACGCGGTAAATTTACCGCAAACGGCGCAAAAGGGTAGCATCACCGCGGCGCGGCCAGCGGGTGTAGCGCTCATTTTTGGCGATGCCACTCCCGGTCCCCTCGCCCACGTACG
>DAIOHQ010000337.1:0-3901 GCA_036744635.1 Tepidisphaeraceae bacterium
CAGGCCTTGGCTGCCGTCACTTGAGTGCTGCCCGGATTATTGGGCGCACCCGCACTTTCAGGTAACTACCTGGCATCCTGAAAGAGCAACTCCCCGCTGGCGGTGCGGGTTGGTTCTTCCGCGGGTTCGCCGGCGTCGGCCAGCATCTGCGTGGCCATGCGCCGCACTTCCGCGACGTTGAGGTTTCGGCCGGGGCAGTCGGTCGCCTTGGTATCCCCATGGCCGAGCACGCGGTCGGGGGTGATGTGGTAGGTTTTCATCAAGTACGACACGAGCTTGGCCAGCGCCTTCATCTGCTGCGGCTGCGGCCGGCTCACGTCAAAATTTCCCACCAGGCAGATGCCGATGCCGTGCTCGTTAAAGCGGTTGTCCGGCGTCTTGGCGTGGGCGCCATATTTCTGCTTGATCCAGCGCGGACCGACCTCGATCTCGCCATTTCCGGTGTCGGTGCCGTTGCCGATCACGAAGTCGTAGCCCAGCTCATCCCAGCCTTTGTCGCGGTGCATGCGATCGAATGCGGCGGCGCCACCGGTGGGGGTGGCGCTGTGATGCACCACAATCCAATTCCATTCACGCTTCTCGGCCGTGGCGGGGGGGATCCATTCCCGCGGGATGCCCGCCACGGTCACTTGCGGCGTCTTCTTGGGGGCCGGGCTATGGGACATCAGCGCCGGCGCCTTGGCCGCGTGCGCCTGGGCGATGGTTGGCCCGCGAAAGCTGGGCGGCGGCAGGGAATCGACCATCGACGCCTGCTGAGCACATCCAACCAGAAAAGTGGAACAGAACAATAGACTTGCGTGCCATTTCGCCATCCGTGGCCTCTTTCGTAGAAACATGCACGTGAACCCGATCCGCCGGCAAACGCCGGCCAGCCCATGCTGCGACTTCCCTGCCGCAACGACGCCGTTGTAGCGAATATGCTTCACGATATCCAGTAGTTCGGCAAAAATGTGACGGCCGCTGGAAAAGCGGCATCATTCCTTCCCGTCGCGACACTGGCTGATTCCGCTACAATGGCCCGGTCATGACCAAAACCATCCTCATCGCCGAAGACGAAAAAGTGTTGCGTGAGTCGCTGGCGGAGCTGCTGCGCGAGGAGAATCTGGAGATCCTCGAGGCGGCCAACGGCAAGGAAGCCTACGAGATAATCCTCAAGCGGCCGGTAGACCTGGTGCTTTCCGATGTGCGCATGCCGGAGATGGATGGCATGGAGTTGCTCAAGCACCTGCAGCAGGTGGCCCCGCAGACGCCGGTGATCATGCTCACCGCGTACGGGACTGTCGAAAGCGCGGTGGCCGCCATGCGCATGGGCGCCTACGACTACCTGCTCAAGCCGGTGCAGTTCGATGATGTGCTGCTGAAGGTCAGGCGCGCCCTGGATTTTGGCGAGATGTCGCGCACGCAGAAGGTGATGACCGAGCAACTGGCCGAAGGCGCCACGTTTCACAACCTCGTCGGCAACGCGGCCGGGATGCTCAAGCTTTTTGAGATGGTGCGGAAGCTCTCGACCGTCAAGAGCAACGTGGTGATCGTCGGCGAAAGCGGCACGGGAAAGGAACTGTTCGCCCGCGCCATCCACTACAACGGCGTCACCCGCGAAAAGCCGTTCGTGGCCGTCAACTGCGGGGCCATTCCCGACAGCCTGATCGAATCCGAGCTGTTCGGCTACCGCCGCGGCGCCTTCACCGGCGCCATGCGCGACAAGGTCGGCTACTTCGAGGCCGCCAACGGCGGCACGCTTTTCCTCGACGAAATCTCCACGCTGCCCATCGAGGTGCAAAGCTCCCTGCTGCGCGTGCTCGAAGAAAAAGTCGTCGTCCCGGTCGGCGATACCCACCCCCGGCCGATCGACTGCCGCATCATTGCCGCTTCCAACCAGGACCTGGAGAAGATGGTGACGGATGGTAAGTTCCGCGAAGACCTGCTGTTCCGCCTCAACGTGGTGAAGATCACGCTGATCCCGCTCCGCAATCGCAAAGAGGACATCCCGCTGCTGGTGCATCACTTCCTCGACAAGTACACCCGGCAGATGAACAAGAAAGTGAATGGCCTGACCAACGGCGCCATGCGCGCCCTGCTGAATCACGAATGGCGCGGCAACGTGCGCGAATTGGAAAACGTCATCGAACGCGCGGTGATCTTCGCCGAAGGCCGCCAGATCGGCGTCGAGGACATGCCCTTCAACACCGAGGGCATCACCGATGACGTCACCGAGGATCTGAAGCAGGCGATGGAGCATTTCGAGCGCCAGCACATTCTCTACAGCCTCCGCCGCCACAACTATGACAAGACCGAGACTGCCAGGCACCTCGGCATCGGCGTCTCCAGCCTCTATCGCAAGCTGGATGACCTGCAGATTCCCAAGAATGTCGGAGAGACCGGCGCCGAGGAGAAATAGCACTTCGCGCCACCGCTTTCATCCGCAAAAATCCATCTATTTTTCCTCTTGACGCCGTTTGCGCCACAGCGGCACATTGATCCAATCAGATCGAATCTTTACACGAGGAGGTTCGTATGCAGAAGCATCTTCAGAGCGGCGGCCGGTATCCGGTGCTGCGCGCGGTTGCGATCCTCTACCTCATTGGAGCGTGCGTCACGCTCATCGGCGGATTGATCGCCACCGGCTATGCGGCCTTTACGATGTCCTCAACAGTGCTTGGCCGGCTCTCGTGGCTGGGCCTGGGCATCGGAGGCACGTTCCTCTCCTTCATCGCGATGCTCGGCGTCGCCGAAGTCATCAAGCTGTTCATCGACATGGAGCATTCCATGCGCTGTGCGGCCGTGAGCAACGCGATGCGCGAGACTACGGTCGCCACGCCTGCTTCCGTCACCACCGGCGGCGATGGAGCGCGCAATCGCATTGCGACCCTCGACGAGGAGACCGCCGAGTCCGCGCTGATTCGCGGCCATTACTGACCGTTGCGCAAAGATTTTCACCCAAAATAAGTATGACTATGATGTCGGATGAACGCCAGGGACGGCGAGGTTCGCGAGTGGCGTAGGCTACACGGGTTGCATCTGCGGGAGCAAGGGTGGCGTCGATTGGATGTTGCCGAGGCGATGGATGTGACGGAGCGGTCGGTGAGCAACTGGACTGCCGTTGCTCGCGCTCGCGGGCCCGAGGGGCTGCGGTCGGCTCCGATCCCCGGCCGTCCGCCGGGCCTGTCGCCGCAACAACGGGGGTTGATCCCCGAATTTCTCTGGCATGGTGCCGCGGCGTACGGTTTTCGCGGATCGGTGTGGACGTGTGGTCGCATCGCCAAAGTGATCGAAGAGGAGTTCGGCGTTGCCTACGACAAGGGGCACGTCTCGCGCCTGCTGCGGCAACTGCGATGGACGCCGCAGATGCCGATCCAGCGTGCCAGTCAACGAGACGAACGGGCGATCGAGCACTGGCGGAGCCAGAGTTGGCCGCGGTTGCTGGCCGAGGCGCCGGACAGCCCCCTGCGCGGTTTGCTGAACGAAATCGCGCTTTTTACCGTCAGCCGGTCATATTAACTCATTACATTAATTGACAGGCTTGGCTTTAATCGGTTAAATCGCGCCTGTCGGGGCGTAGCTCAGCTTGGTAGAGCGCTTGCTTCGGGAGCAAGAGGTCGCAGGTTCGAATCCTGTCGCCCCGACCAGCCTTCGCTGCGAAGGCAGCGAGGCTGGTCGTCGCGCCGAAGCCCAAGGCGAAGGCGGACAAGGTTGCCGCAGCTACGGATTGGCAAGCCATAGAATCCAGATAACAAAAAGCCGCCCTCGGGCGGCTTTTGTCGTATCCGATAGTTACTGAGGCGGCGGCGGCGTTGGCGCAGTCGCCGGAGGAAGTTTGGGATGGAAATCACTGTTGATGGTGAAGAAGCTGTCTGACCTTCCCCACAAATGGTGGGCGCGCCGGAAGGAGAGCATAATGCTC
>DAIOHQ010000338.1:0-3870 GCA_036744635.1 Tepidisphaeraceae bacterium
GCCTCTTCCAGCGACGGCTTCAATCCCGCCGCATCCGTCGCCTGCGTGGCCGTCATCATCGGATTGGTGATGGCCCGGCGGAAGTAATCCGATGCCTTGGTGTGTACCATCACCACCTGCGCCGCCCCTTCCAGGCGGGCGCTCTGCCCGGCCAGTGCGATCATCCGGTCCACCGTCCCCTGCCCCAGATCCTCGGCCAGCAGAATAATGTCCACCGACGGCAGCGTCGCGGCATTGGCCACCGCGTTTTCCGGCGTTGTCGCCCCGGCCGCCCCGTATCCTGCGTCATTCAGCCCCTTGACCAGCTCATTGGCCTGCTGCTGATTCGGAACCACCACCAGCACGTTGGGCTTGCCCGTCTGCGCTACCGCCTCGGCCAGAATCGGTACCACCCGCTCCTGGCTGGGAAATCCCTTGGCCGGCAAGGCCGCGGCCACCGTCAACGCCGCTTCAAACCGCACCGCGCGATCGGGATACCGCAGCGCCTCGATCACCGGCCCGGCGGAATCGCCGCCAAACAAATTCGACTGCCCCACCACACCCTGCAGCGCCTGCACCGCCCGCAGCGCGACGGCGGCGTTGTGATCGTGTTCGGCGCGGGCCAGCACTTCATTTACATAGCGCACGCCCGCGTCGGCGGCGTAAAACTGCGGCGTGAAATCGTTCTCCGGCCGGGTCGGATCGGTCCCATCCTTCGGCAGGTTCGACTCGCGTTTGAAATTCGCGGCGATCCACAAGCTCAATGCGTTGGTGCGGTTGGAGTCAAGCTTGAGCACATACTCGCACTCGCGCATCGCCATCACATCATTGAAGATCAGCGGCGACACCTGCTTCTTGGTAAGACCCTTGTCGTTGTCCCAGTACCACACGTACGCGACATCGCGCTTCTTGTCCGCCGCGATCGCCGCGTTGCCGTAATAAAACTTCTCCGCCAGGGCATAAAACGCATCGGGGGCGTTGGTCTTGGTGTCCGCGCCCATGCGCGCCAGCGCGCTGACGGCGGCCTTCTTGGTCTCCGCCCCGGCCTTGTCACTGCCGGCGATGCGTGCCAGATACGGCACCGCCGCGTCATACCCGATATCCCCCAGGGCATCGACCACTTCCACCAGCGTGTCACTTTCGCGCATCTCCGTCGCGGCGACGAGCGGATTCAGTGCCGTGCGTCCCAGGTCGCGCAGCGCCCGCCGGATCGCCGCGTGGTACTCTTTCTGCGCCGGGTCGCGCAGATAATCGATCATGATCGGCACGGCCAATTCCCCGCTCTCCTGCAGCCGGCCAATCGCCAGCGAATAGCCGCGCTCGTTGGTCGCCAGTTCCTTGATATTGCGCTCGATGCTTTCCACGTTGCCGGAACGGGCGGACTCGCCCTTCTTGACGATACCCAGCAGTTGCGTGGTCACATCCTGCAGCTTGTCGACGCCCTGCCAGCGGTAGAGCCACTGATATAGATTGTCTTTGCGTTGCGTGGCGACGTTCTCGAAGGCGGCCAGCACCTTCTCCGGATCGCTGCCGTGCTGATCGATAATCCGCTTGCCCTCGGCCGCCGCCAGGTCATAGCGCGCGATCTTCCCATAATGCCAGAAGGTATCCACCTGCTTCTGCAGATCGGCGTTGGCCGGTTCGGCTTCGGCGGCGACGGCGGGATTCTCCGCCGGAGCTTCCTTGACATCCTCCGCGGCGGCCTTCGCGGGCGCTTCCGGCTTGGTGGTTGCGTTCTTTGGCGCGGCTTTCTTGGGCGCTTCCGCCTTCACGTCGGGCGTATCCTCCGCGGCGGTTGCCGGGCGGTAGGAGATGGCGGGAAGGGCAAGGGACGCGGCAAGTGCCAGAGACGGCAGGTACCGAGGCAATCGCATCATGGTGCTGGCCTCCAAAGGTGGAAAAATCGAGGACTTACGATCAGCCGGGAACGAATGACGGTTCCCTCGGCAATCACCGGTTGAACCGCCCGCGCATCCAATGGCGGGGATTATCAACGCCCGGCAACCTTAAATCTCGCCGCCACCAGTGTCAAGAATCCGCCCGCCATGCGTCAGGCGATGTGGAAGGCTCACCGGCCCCTTGATCTGGTGCGGCCGACATTCCTGCCTGCGTCATCCCCTGACTCGCAGTTTCATCAAATACTCTGCCTCCGCCCCAAACAACCCACCCCCGCACGCCGCCCGCATCTGCTCGCCGACGATGCGAAAACCCATGCTCTGATAGAGCGCCACCGCCGCCGGATTGCCCAACTGCACGGTAAGCGTCATAATCGGCGGTCCGACTTGGCCGGCGATTTCCAGCACATGACGCATCAGCGCCCTGCCCGCTCCGACGCCCTGATACCCGTGAGCGACACAAATTCCGAAAACGCTCTCCTCGGCATCCCGCCGCCACTCATACCACGCGTAACCCACGATTGGCCCGGCCGAGGGAGCGTATGCTTGAGCTCCAGCATCCGCCGGCAATGTTACACCCTCCAACACCACGCACACAAACTCCCTCTCATCCGCCCGGCCGGCCTTCTGCACCGCATGTGCTTCATCCAGCGGATGCGGACAATAAAAACGATAGTCCTCGCGCGGAACCCCCGCATAAAACCCCGCCAGCGCCGCCGCATCGCATGGCAGCAGCAGGCGAAGCATCCCCTCCCGCCCGTCTTTCAACCCAACCTTCATCGGCGGCCAATGTAAACGTTCGTCAGGGTGCATGGCAGGAAAATGCAAGCGGCAAGCGACAGAATTGTCCAGCTCATTGCGATTTCAAGTGTTCCCGATAGGTCTCGAACCTACAACCTTCGGCTTCGGAGGCCGACGCTCTATCCAATTGAGCTACGGGAACGAACGCCGCGCCGCCCGCGGCCAGTCCCCGCGATACTACGCCCCCCCAGCCCCCCTGTCCAGAATCCCCGGCCATCGCGGCGCATCGCCCCTTGCGATTCCACTCCCGCCGGATAAAATCCACCAAGTATGAACAACCTGCGGGCGATTAGTTCAGTTGGCTAGAACGCACGGATCACACCCGTGAGGTCAGGGGTTCGAGTCCCTTATCGCCCAGTAAGCAGCTCAGCACCGTCTGGGAATTCGAGCGCTTCATCAACCTGGGATGCGTCGACGTGATCCAGCCCGATATGACCCGCTGCGGCGGGCTTACCGTGGCCAGGCGCATCGCCCAACTCGCCGAGGCGGCCAATATTGACCTCGTGCCCCACTCATGGCTCAGCGACCTGCTGACCGGCTATTCCCTGCACCTCATCGCCACCCTTCCGCGGGCCAGGTTCGTCGAGTTCAACGTCAGCCAAAGCGCCCTCACCCGCGGCATCTGCGGCGGAAAGCTGAAGCTCAACCCCGATGGCACCGTGAGCGTCCCGAATGAGCCGATCACCGTAGATGAAACTTTCGTCGCCAAACACCGGGTGAATTAGTCCTACAACGCTACGTCGTCTCATTTCCCCCTCTCCCGGTACTCCGGGAGAGAGTCGGGGTGAGGGTTTGTGTGCCAAGCAGCGTTGTAGGATTAAACCATTCTCCCATCCAGGTGCATGACACATCAGGCCGCTTTCCCTTGATTTGGTGGGGCCGACATTCGTGTCTGCCACGGCTGTTTAGCCTGCTCGCTTGCGAGCAGCGGTTCTGCCGCCTGTCTACTCAACCCAGCAGATTTTTTTCGCCGAAGCCCCCATCTCTCTCACCATCGACGTGCGTCACTTTTTCGGTGTCATAATACCTGCTGCAAACCCCAAAGAGCAGCCAACTGTTCGCATTTTTTTTCGCCCAAGTCCTCATCCCTCGCACAAGCGACGTGCGTTCGTGCGTCACCTTCTCGGTCTCAACACGTGGCACGCAACGCCGCGAACACTTCAGATGGCTAAGGTATTGCAGGCTCGGTGGATAG
>DAIOHQ010000339.1:0-3861 GCA_036744635.1 Tepidisphaeraceae bacterium
GGATGAGTGGTAGGTGTACTCACCTGCCCGAATCCAGCCATATTTCCCCGAGCCGCCAAAAGTGTCACGCCCCCAGTGGAACGTGCAATAGGCATCTGTCCCATCTGTCCCCTTTCCAAAGGCCGTGCCATGTTCTCTACAATCGCGATGAATTCCGTAGCACGGGCCTCCCACCCGTGTCCTGAAATCTGCTGGTGCATCCTGGTTCTTCTGCTTCTCATTTATCCCCTCCCCGCCTTCGCCGACAAACTCCCCGCCTATCCTGGCCATCGCGCCGCCGTCTGGCTCTTCGAAAAAGACTCCCACAAGCTCGCCGGCTTCGCCGAAGCCGCCGTCAAGCCCGAGCGGCAGATCACCCTGCAGCCTACCGCCGCCTATTCCATCAGCTTCGCCCTCGGCAAGATCGAAAAATCCACCTTCACAGATTTCAAACATGACTGGCAGGTCTACACCACCCCCATCACCATTTCCCACGGCGCTGGCAGTTCCGAAGGAACGCTGGAGTTGGATGCCACCCAGTTCAACGTCGAGTGGGGCACTCAGGAACAATCGCAGGCCATCACCTTCGTCTCCCCGGTCGCGAAAGCCAAAGGCCATCACCTCGCCCAGATCCTGCCCAACAAGCTCAAAGGAACGGCCGATGAACTGGAAGACCTGATCCTCGCCGCCGCCGAGGATGATGATCTCCCCATGGCCCGCGCCGTCGAGCTCTACGATGTGCTCGCCAGGACCACCCGCGCCGAGCGCTGGCAGAACCACATGCAGGGCAAGAACCCGCACATGGCCGCCGTCGCCACCGCCGTCCTCGCCAAGATCGGCCAGCCCGATGCCCTCAAGGCCTTCACCGACGCCTGCCTTTCCGCCAAAGGCAACGAGCAGGTCGGCCTGATCGAAGTCCTCTGCCAAATGCCCCAATCCGATGCCTGCCTGGCCGCCATGGTCAAACTGGTGACCGCCGACCGCGAATACCTCCTGAAAATGCCGGATGGCATCGCCACCGCCGACAAAGACCGCCGCTATCAGCTCCTCGAGGTCATCCTCAAATATCCCCCCAAGCTGCTGGAACCCTACAGCAAAGAACTCACCGATTGGGCCCAAGCCCACCAACAATTCGACTTCGCCAAACGCCTCAAAGCCCTGGAATCCCCGACGCCTTGAGCTGCTTCTTCTCCGTCCCAACTCATCGCGGCCTTTGTCAAATAACCAGAGATCGTTGTCAATTCTCATAACTTTCGGGGAAACCTTGCGGGGCGCGATGCGTCAAATTCACATGCAGCACTCCATTCCTCGCCTTGTTGTTGTCCTGATTGCGGCGGCCGGTGCATTGTTGATAACGGCGCAGGCGCGGGCAAAACGCGCGGAAATCAATTCGCTCAGCGACTGCATCGTCAAGGCGGACGTGATCCTTATGGGTGTCGTCCAATCGAAGGCGGATGAGGGGGAAACTGGCGTAGTGAAAGTTCGGATTTTAGGGGCGCTCTTGAAAGGCAAATCGGAGGCAAAGGGGCTCACCATTGCCGATCTGTTCTTCCGTTCTGATCATAAACGTTCGGTCGAGGGAGAGCTGATCGCCAAACCCGAAGAACAATACATCTTCTTTCTCAAGGCCCTTCCCAACGGCGGATATGAGCTTTTCAACTCCTATGATGGGATCATCCCCATATCCGGGCCGGTGGTCCGAGAGATCGAGAATCAGCTCCTCAAGGCTGAAAAGGGGCATCGAGATTAACGGTCCGCAGGCAGGCGCACACATGAGGCGTATCGCTAGCTGGATTTTTCACGGCCTTGCGGGACTGTCGCTGCTGTTGGGAGCGGCGACGGTGGTGCTCTGGGCGCGGACGCCCTATTTGCCATTTTTCGTGGGAGTGCCGAGCGTTATTGGAATTACTGAGGGCACCTGCCTCCGAGTCTTGGGCGGAAGCTTCAGCGTGATACGAACACGAACCCGGTTCAATGATCCCCCGCCCGCGGCGCTGCTGCCGGACCGTCCGGCGATGCCCCCGCCCACATTGGTTTCCGACGGATGGGCCCCGTCACACTTCCGCACGGAGTGGCATTGGTTGGGGTTCGGGCGCGAGGATGACTGGGATTACTTTCACTGCACGGAGTTCATATTCCCGCTCTGGTCGGTGACGGGCATTCTGATGGCGGCACCATCCCTCTGGCTATGGAAGGCACATCGCAGTCACCGCCGCCGCCGCGCGCATCGGCAGGGCCTGTGCCCCACCTGCGGCTACGACCTCCGCGCCACGCCTGAGCGCTGCCCGGAGTGTGGCTCGCTTGTTCCCGCGCGGGTTTCAGTCTTACCACCTCTGTAGGATGCGCTTCGCCCGCTGCAGTTGAAAATAAGGGGGACTCATCCTCCGCCACCTTCCTTGTACCCCCCAGACCCCGGCGTACACTCTCCGCCGGGGACGGTTTGCTTGTGGAAGGACCGGTGCCTGTGATGACGACGAAAACCAAGGCAACGTTGATCGGCGGCTTGGTGGCTCTCGCGCTCCTGCTCGAGATGGCATGGGTAGTTCTGAATCACCGGTTCACCCCATCGCCCGCCCCCAGGGAAACGGCCCAGGTCAAGCCGCCGACGCCGGAAGGCCAGGCCGAAGACCCTCCCGCCGGCTCCAAGCGCTATCCCGCCCGTCAGCTCAGCTCCCCCGTGCAGTTCAGCGTCGTGGTCGTTGTGGACAAGGGCGGGGGACCCCGCTTTGTGGGCAAAATCTCCCCGGACAAGCCGCTGGAGATCCCCGCGTGCGATGAATGGTGGGTGTTCATAGACCCACCTCCGGGAACTTCGGTGTCCATCGAGAAAGTGGCGGCGGAGGTGGAAAGTCAGCAGATTCCGGGACTGCACTTGCCCGGGCGCACAGGAGATGCCGACGTCGCCCACCTTGCCCATCTCACGGCGTTGCGCGAGCTGTCTGTGTCCGCCAGCGGTGTCACGGACGCGGGGCTGGAACACCTGAGGGGCATGCAGGGGCTGCGGATACTGGACCTGCAGCAAAACAAAATAACCGACGCGGGACTGGAAGCGCTCACCGGCCTGACGCGGCTGCGGGAGCTGAATCTGAGCGGCACGAAGGTCACGGATTCGGGGTTGGCCTACCTCCAGAGCCTGACGAGGCTGCGGGACTTGAACCTATCAAGGACGAAGGTGACCGACGCGGGATTGGAATACGTCGAGCGCCTGGAGGCACTGGAGGTCTTGAACCTGGATAACACAAACGTGACTGATACAGGCGTGGCGCATCTGGGATCCTTGACTCATTTGCGGAAGCTGAACCTGACGAACACGAAGGTAAGCGACGACGGTTTAGCAGGAATCGAGGCGCTAAAGGAGTTACAAGAATTAGTCCTGATGCACCTGGCCGTATCCGACGCCGGGCTGGAGCATCTCAAGGGCCTCACTAGACTGCAAACGCTCGCCCTACTGAAGGCCAAAGTCACCGGCCCGGGGCTCAAGCATCTGCAGGGCTTGTCAGAATTTCGGAACCTGGAGCTCGGTGCGAACCCGCTGAGCGACGACGGGCTTGCCTATCTGCAGGGCATGACCGGCCTGCGCTACCTGAACCTGATGGAGACGCAGGTGACCGATGCCGGGCTGGCTCACCTGAAGAGCCTGACGGGGTTGCGGCAATTGGGCCTGATCCGCACGCGGGTGACGAATGCCGGCGTTGCCGATCTCCAAGCCGCCTTGCCTGAACTGAAGGTTTTTCGCTGAGCATTCGGTCGTAGTGTCAACCCCGCCAGGAATACACCTGCATTCACTGCGCGCAACCAACCCCGCCGCATCGCGCGCAACTCACCAATTGCGCGCCCGGCGCGCCCAATACTGTCCGGCATTTCCTTGCTTAGCAAGTTTTT
>DAIOHQ010000340.1:0-3844 GCA_036744635.1 Tepidisphaeraceae bacterium
AAGACACAGGTCTGCGAGTACGCCGACCTGTGGCACCCAAACTGACCCACTACCGCAAAATTATGCCTATCCCGCATCTCGCGCCGAATCCGCAAGGGAATATCAATCCTGCGGCACGTTGGTGACTTTCACGGTCTTGTTGGTCGCGGTCACGCCGCTGCGGTCGAGGATGTAGGCCGAACGGCGCTGGACGACCCGTGCTGGTGGCTTTGCAGGATCGGTAGATCCCGCATTCCGCCAGCCCTCCACCACCACATAGCAGGTGAACGAATCGGACCGCGTGGTGATCATGTTGCTGATGCGGTTGAGGGTGAGGAAGCGCAATTCAAAATCCAGCGGCACACCATCCACCGTCGGCCCCGCGACCGGCGCGGTCGGGTTCCACGGCGACACATCGCCCTGGGCGTCATCCTCGGTGCCGTTCACGAACGCATTCAACGTGCCCCAGCCATTCTGGAAACTGTTGGCCGGGGCATTGTTCTTCACGTCATACACCTTGTTCAACTCAAAGATGCTCTTGAACGGGCCATTGGGCTTGCCGGTGCCGTTGTCCACATCGCGGAAGTAGACGATCGCCTGCGCCAACTGCTCGTTTTCCTTGTTGGTGTTGCTGTAGGCCAGCGGCAGCATCGAGAATACTTTCCACGATGCGGTGTTGATGTTGATCAAACCGTCGACCGGCTGGGTATCTTCCTTGCCGGCGTTGGGCGTGGCCGCGGTGGATGGATCGTTGGCCACCGCCGCCGGGGCGGGCGTATATGCTGTCGCGCCGGATTCATCGCGCGGGACATTGGGGAAATAATCATCATTCGGCGACTGCACGGTCAGATAGTCAAACAGGTGCGTCGCCCAGTGATAGCGCCAGTTGACCTGCCCCGCGGCCAGTGTGCCGGAATAAATTCCGTTGGAGAAAAGGTCATCGATGTTCGGCGCGCCGCTCAGCGTGATCGGGCAGAATCGCCCGACCTGCTCGACGATGTTGCCGGCGGCATCCTTGTCGTCCGTCTGATCGGTGTCCTCGGCGAAGATGCTGTCCATCGTCACCGGATTCACCTCGACCACCTGTGTCGCGGCATCTCCCGGCCGAGAGATCGTATAGGCGCCGATATATGGAATCTCCAGCATGTCGCCGTTGCGGGCGAACCCGCCAAAGGGAAACTTGTTGGGAGTCACCGCACCCACGCGGTTGAATCCGGCGAAATCAACGTTGGCGATCTGAATGGCGAATTCGTTGGCATAACTTGCGGCCACGTTCACTGTGCCTAAGGTTGGCGCGGGCGTCGGCGGCGCGGGCGTCGGATTCAACGGGTCCCAGGGATCTCCCGCCACCGCCGTAAAGGTGACATTCTGCGTACCCTGTTGCCGCGGCTGCGGCGGCGACGGAGCTACTGGCTCCGTCGTCTTCATGGCGTCGTAGCGGCCGGGATAGATGAAATGCCACGCCTTGGTCGCCGGATCGTTGGCGCGGGCGTAGTGCCATACCGCCGGCGGCACGGCCGCCCCCGCGATAAGCCCGGTAAAGTCAAACGAATCCACGGGCACTGTCGCTCCCACGGTGGCGGTAAAGGTGAGCACATTTCCCACCATTAATGCCCCGGTGGCCGGGCGCAGCAATACCAGCTCGTTGTTCAACGCGTTGGTAAGCAGGGGGCAATATGCATAGTTGGAATTTGCCGCCGGGGTGGTTATCGGCCCGCTGCCCGGAAGCCCCGAACTTGGCGGGCGATATCCCACCAGCGGGGCCGCCGCGTTATAGCTTTCCAACACCAGATAACCCCCCGCCTTTATCGTTGTCGAGGTCAGCGGCGGCACCGACACGGAGTTGGACAACAGCGTCGCCGCGTTGAACGTCGCCAGCGGCGTCATCGTCAGCGGATACGCCGCCGCGGCCGGCCGGGCGATCATGGCCAACTGGAAACCGGTCAGATCCATGTCAAACGGATACGGGTTGTACAACTCCACCGCGACATATCCGGCGGTGTTTGCCGTCGCCCCCGGGATCGTCGCCGGCACGGTTGTCGTATCCGTCTGCGCGTAAATCTCGGTGATGTAAGGCTGCGGGGCGCTGCCGTATACCGTCGCATTCAACAGCGTCGTCCCGTCCTTCGCCGTCAGCCGGATCATCTTGCTGGTGACGTTGTAATTGTTCTTGCGCAAATCGATGGCATTGATCGCCGCGATCGCCGCACGCAGCTTCAGCATCTCCAGCGCCGGCAGGCGCATCGACGGGTTGTTGGGCGCCCCGCCGGCCGAGCGCGGATCGCGCAGGCTGTTCCGCCACATGCTGCCGGGATGGGTTTCGTTCGCCTTGGCGGGAAAATCCGCGGCCGTCAGGTACGTCGGCCCTGGGGCCGTGAAAGCGCTCCCTTGGTAGGGGTTGTTCACCGCATCCGATGTCACATCGTCGATCACCAGGTTCTTGGGCTGGCCGCTGGCGACATAGGGGGCATCGGTCATCACCGACCAATACGCCCGCCACAGCTCGTTGAACGTGGCGGTGTTGATCGGGGTCTTGCAGGGCGTGGTGCTATAGGCCGCCATCGCTTCCCCCGCCGCCGCAGTCGCCACCAGCGGCGTGTAGGTCGGCGCGGCCGTCGTCGATTTCACCTGAATCAGGTTCGACACCGGAGTGCGCGCCGTCAGCAGCGCCCGCAGTGGCAGCGTATTCGAGCCATCGAGGGGATAATTAAAATTGGTGGTGAACCACGTGGCTGCATCCGATGCCAGGTACGGCTTGCTCGAATAACTCGGGAGGGCCGTGCTCCCGGCGGAGTTGTACACCGACTTGGTAATATTCTGCTCCAGCACAGACAGATTCGCCGACGAATTCACCAGGCAGAACCGATACGCCATCGCCGCCGACTCGCTCATCCCCATCGCCTGGTACTTCACCGTGGTGTTATAGCCGGGATAGAGCAGACGCCGTGCCAACTGCATTTCCAGGGCATCGCCCTGCGAGAAAAACACGAAGTCCCCGCGCACTAACGCATTGTCGCCAATCGGCGTGGTGCTTGCCCCGGCGATGCCGCCACACCGGTAGCTCAGCAACTTCGCCATCTCCAATGGATCGATCAGCGACTCCTGCAATCCCACGCCCGCGCGGAAGAAACCATAATTGGTGTTATTGGGCGCGCCCGTATCGATGTCGCGGCTGAACGCGATATTGGCGTTCAGCGCCGAGTTATTGTCGATGATCCGCACCGCCGCGTACCAGGTCAGGCCGTTGATGTCCTTCACCGGCAGCTTGAAATATCCCGCATCCCCGATGCCATCGCCGTCGGTGTCGGCGGCCAGAAACGGACCGGCCAATATCGTTCCCGCCTGGTCCACCTGGGTCAGCGTGGGATAGACGGACGAGCCGACCGTCATGCTCCCGATCTGCCAGAAGCACTGGTCTTTGGTCTGCTTCGTTCCATTGGCGCTGGCCGTAACCACCGCCTGCGTCGTCGAGTCAGGCCGGTCAAAAGCAATCGCCACCGCCGGCCCGCGCGAATTCTTCAGCAGCGGCAGCGGATAGCTGATGCTCGACCAGTAATATTTCCCGTTCGCTGCCACCGGAATGCGGACGGCCAGCCAGGCGTCGTTGGGCTGCAGCTTGGTGAAGTCGGCGGGATCGAGCGGATCGGTCTTGCCAGAGGTGTAGGGCAGATAGGTCACCGTCGCCGTGTTCGCGCTGTTCGTGTCTGGCCGATAGGTGGAGGTGGTGTCAAACAGACCATCCGCCATCAACCCCGCCGCCATGTTCCGCACGCCTTCGACCAGCAGATCCACCTGCGAGTTGACGATGTTCTGCTGGCTGGTGAAGCGGTCGCTGCGCGTGCTGGTGATCCAGGCGGTGCCGATG
>DAIOHQ010000341.1:0-3821 GCA_036744635.1 Tepidisphaeraceae bacterium
CATCGACGCCGGCTCGGCCGCTTTCAGCACTCTCCCCAGCGCCTGCAGCGTCGCCCCGGTGGTCATCACATCGTCGATCACAACCACGCGTTTCCCCGCGATGCGCCCGCCATGTCTGAGCCCAAACGCCCCGCGCAGGTTCTCATGCCGTTTCACCTGCGAAGTCTGCTGCGTCTGCGATGGCGTATGCCGCAGCCGCACCGCCGGCCGAACCACCGGCCGATCCGCCCGCCTGCCCAGCCGCCGCGCCAGCACCTCCGCTTGGTTATATCCCCGCTCGATCTGCCGCAGCCGATGCAGCGGCACCGGCACGATCACATCCGCGCTCTCCAGCAGGTCTTTCACCCGCTGCTGCTCCCAAAGCCAGTCCGCCAACTGCTCCCCCAGCCCCCAACGGCCATGGTATTTCATGTGATGAACCAGTTCCTTGAGCGGCTCAACGAATCGCCCCAGCCGCACGATTTTCTGATACGGATAAATTCCCCTCCCCTTGCAGAACGGGCATGGCGCATCCCACTGCTTCACCGGCATCGCGCAGCGCCCGCAGGCCGCATCCCACTCCAGCTCGTGCATCTGGTCCGTGCAGGCCGCGCACACCTCCCGCCCCTCGCAGGGCCCTTCGCACACCGCGCACGCGGCCGGATAAGCGAACTCCAGAAACTGTTCAACCAATCCCCGGATTTGCGGTAGTGGGTCAGTTTGGGTGCCGCAGGTCGGCGTACTCGCAGACCTGTGTCTTACTGCGTCGCTACGCGGCACGGGTCTCGGAGTACCGCGACCTGTGGCACCCAGAAATTTCAACCTGACCCATTGCCGGATTTGCACATCCGGATTGTACCGCTCGGCCGAATTGCAGACAAAAAAAGCAGGCGCCCTTGATAGGGCGCCTGCTACTGGGTGCGCCGGCTCCTTCCCCTCCGTTTGAAGGGTCTTAGAGCCGAGAAGGGATGATTGATCCCTCTTAATCGTTGCCGTGGGCTTCCTCGAGCATCTTGCGCAGATACCCATTCTCCCGGCGGGTGGCCTCCAGGTCGAAGACGAGATATTTGATGCTCAGGCGGAGATAATCCAGGCTCTCCTGCAGGCTCCCCACCGTGCGCTTGAGCCGCTCGTGGCGCTGGCGGGTCTCGTCGGCCAGCTTCTCCAGCTTCTGGCGCTCCGTCGACGGAAGCGTGCTGATCTCACCCATCAGCTCGGCGAGCTTCGTCTGGAACTCGGTCTCATTCATGTTCGCACTCCAAAAACGCCCTTGGCCCCCGATCAACCCACTACCACAGATGCATAACCCACCGCATTGGTCGGCGGTTGCGGAGCGCTTTCCGCCAACGTCTGAAAACTGTTCGCGTGCCGCAGCACTTCCACAGCGCTCGCCCCCGCCTCGCGGCAGGCCGCCAGCATCGCCGCGATAGCGCCGGCGCCGCAGGCGTTCAGATTTTCCCGCACGTGCGGCACAATCGCTTCCACCGAAAAATTCTTCACCAGATCCAGCAGCCGCCGGTCATTGTCCAAAGCCCACTGCAACCCGCCGATTCCCACGCCCGCCGGCACGAATCCATAGTTCGGGCCGTAGTGCGTCAGGTCGCTGCTTGCAAGATACACCACGTTCAATCCCGCGGCGTTCAGATTCCGCGCGGTGGCCTGTCCGATGGCGACCGCCTGCTCCCGCGCGGGCACTTCTATCGGCAAAATCGTTGCCTGCTTCCATGCAAGCTGAATCAGCGGCAGTTCCACCTCCACCGCATGCTCGTGGCGATGAAAGCGCTCGTCGGCCGCGAACAGATCGGGCGATTCCAGCAGCTTGCGCCCGCTTTCCGAGGCAAGCTCCATCTCGCCGCCCGGCACCCACCAGGCTTGATGCGTATCCAGCGCCGCCAGTTCGGTCCTGATCGGCGTATGAATCGCGCCGAAAATGACCACCACGTCCGGTGCGGCCTGCCGCGCCAGCGCCGCGATGGTTTCGGCCGCGATCGCCGCGCTGCAAATCCAGCCGGCGTGGGGCACAATTCCGCCCATCCAGCGCCGACTTTCGTTCGACTGACCGCTTGCGCCCTGCAGATAGGCTTGGGCTTCGGCGCGGCACGACTCCGGGTCGTCGGGGTAAAACATCCCCGCGACGGCCGGCATTCTTACGGACACATCCCTTGGCCCGGCCACGCCGACCACTATAATGCCACGGTTTGAATGCAAACAATGGGAAAGTGGTTGTCAACAGGGCGGTATTTTTGCCGGACCCGATAACCAAGGAAAGATACAACGATTCTGGCGAGGTAAATGATGGCCGACGACAAACACAAAGACATTACCGACGCCCTGGCGGCACTGGCGGCAGGCCATCACGTGGAGGAGGAACACCCCGATGCCTCCGGCGTGCATGATGCCATCGCCGAGCACGACACCGCTGAGCCCGCCGTCCCGCCTCCTCCGCCCGCGCCCGCGCCCGCGCCCGCCAAACCCAAGTCCATCGCGCCTCCCGCGCCTCCGACGCCCGCCAAGCCCGCATCTTCCGCGCAACCGTCACAGAGCGCCAGGACTCCCGCCGCCAAGCAGGGGGGACAAGCGGGAAAACGGGAACAATCGTCCGCCAAACCCCCTCCGTCTCCATCACCAGTATCGAAGAGCGCTGATGCGCCGCGTCCTGTGCCCAACACGCGTCCGGTCCGGCCGGCCGCGCCCGGCGTCGCAGCCAAGCCCGCGCGCCCGCCGCAGCCAACGGCAGCTTCTCCTGCCCCGCCGCAGCCCGCGCCGGTGCGGCAGTCGCGCCCGGCCGCTCCCGGTGTGCCTGCTCAAGCATCTACATCATCGGTGCCTCCTCCCCCCGCCCGTCCGATTCGCCCCGCCACTCCGGCTTCGCTGAATCTTTCTCCACTGGCCTCCCCCGCGCCTCCCGCGCCAAACACTTCCGATCTTCCCGATGATGGTATTCCCATCGCCCGCCCCGCGGCGCCTCCGACAGCACCCGCGCCCGCCCCCGTGCAAGATGCCCCGGCCGAATCCGCCACCTCCTCCGCGGAGCCGCAGGCCGATTTCGTCGATGCTCCCAGCGAAGAGGAAAACACCCCCGAGCCCGCGACGATCGATGACAGTCAGGGCGAGCACGTTCACACCGCCGACGAGGTCGACATCGACCGCTCCGCCGATGCCATGGCCCATGGCGAAGTCTACGATGACGACGCGGTCATCGTGCCCGCCCCTTCCGCGGATGCGTTCGTCCACCATCCGCCCAAGCCGCGGCCGAAGAAAGTTCACGTCGCGGTCTATAAGACGTTAAAGTTCAAACGGACGATCATCCCCATCCTGCTTACCAGCGGGTTGCTGCTGATCATCTTCGGGGTCTCCAGGTTCATTGCCGGCCCCGATTCGCCGCTTTCGGTGCTGCCCATGTGGCTCATCGCCACCGTCTTCGTGATGGCCCTGCTCCTGCTGGTCTTCGGCGCCATGACCATGCTGCAGGTCAAGGATGAGCTGATGCGCAGCCAGGCCGAAGAATCCGTCTGATTCTTCGCGCTGCTGTCGCCACGGCATCGCCGGCCTACAATGACGCCAATGCGGACCGACGTTCACAACTGGCTGGATCGTTTCGAGCTCGACGGGGTGCTGCGGCAGCACATCGCCGCGGTGCTACTGGGTTTGCCGCACGACATCCGTAGCGGCCTGATGGAAGATGCCCGCTTCCAGTTCTGCGACTACGAGCCGGCTGACGGCGCCTTTTACGTCCCGATGAGCGCGCCATCCGTCGGCCAGCTTGGCGCCAGCCGCTGTGTGGTGCTGAAGCGCACCCTGCGTGGCCGGCCGGTGGCCTTCGTCCGCTACGTCATCGCTCA
>DAIOHQ010000342.1:0-3804 GCA_036744635.1 Tepidisphaeraceae bacterium
GGCAAGCCTCAATTAATCCCCGCGGCGCGCCCACCGTTCGTGGGGAAGGTCAGGTTAGCGTACGCGTCCGAGCATACAATGCTAGCGGCGCGTCGGCACCATCCAACATCGCAGAGTTCACCTTCCCCGCAACGGACCAGACACCCGTGATTTCGGCGACCATTGTCGGTGAGCATGCAGTCATCTCCTCAACGGAGCCTGTGGAGCTGTACGGATACTGGGGCGCGGGAGGAGAGTACCCAGTCATATACACAACTCAGGACGGGCTCTCGCTCACGATCCTCGATAATTTTCGCGGCACCCTGTATTTCGCGGCCTACGCGCAAAATTCGCCCCTCAGCAATGTTTTGCAGATAACATTCCCAGATGACGGCCAGCCCTACGTGGGGTGGGTGCCAGCCCCCTTGCCACCTGCCACTCCCGTAGCGATAACGAGTGTCCCCGTCGGTCCAACAACAGTTCGCCTCTGGTACGTCGATCTCCTCGATAACAGCGTGGTCGTTCAGAAATCGATCGATGGAGGCTCGACCTGGGCCGACGCCGCAACCAGCACTGCCGGCCAGTCGTACGTCGACGTCACCGGCCTCGATGCGAATGTCCAATATTCCTTCCGCGTGCGCGATGCGGAAGCCGATGCCAGCGACGCAGCCAGTTACAGCGCTCCGGTGGCTGCCACCATTACTCCTGCCGACCTGCGCACCGACAGCAACAATGACGGCGCCGTCACGCAGGCCGACGACGACGTTGAGGACAGCAAAGGGGTGCTTGTCAGCGTCGACAATGCACTGGATGGGTTTGATCACGACCAGCTCGCTCCGCTGAACGCCGACGACCGCAACGACACCGATCCGCATTTCCAGTGGGTGAACCTCACGCTTCCGAATTGGATGAACGTGGCCGATGCGGAAATTTCCTTCAGCTATCCCGGCTCCGACCTGCCCGCGGCCGGCGATTCGTTGCCCGATGCTGATGGGCCGACCATGCGGCTTTGGAAAAACAACAGCGCTACCCGCTCGCGGAGCGACTACTTGGCGCCCGCTAACGCGGAAAATAATCCCATCTGGTACAGCGCAACGGACTTGGGTTACGCTCCCGGCCAGATGACCCGGGCATTCTGGATGGAGGGCGTGTCGGCCAGTGATTTGCCCGCAGATGTGCAGCTCCAGGCGACCGTGCGGCCCAGGAGCGACACCGCCGCCTCGGCCAGCGACAGCGTGAAGGTGTCCATCGACCCGCCGATCATCATTCCGGTGAATGACAGCGACGTGGATCAGGATGGAATTCCCGACTATCTCGATGGCTTCAATTTCGATCAGCAGTCTTTTGCTGACAAACAGTCGCGCCTGGACGACGTGATCGGCGTCACCAACGACGATCCGACTGTTCCTGATGTCGCTTACAGCAACGACGATCTGCCCGCGTTCCACAGATTTTCGGTCTCTCTGCCGACAAATTTCAACTTTACTACGGGGACTGTCAAAATTGACTCCGGTGACAATACCTCTGAAAGTGTGCGGCTGTGGACCGATGGGCAAATGGGAAAGCGCTCCAAAATGCCTTTCAACACGCCGGGGACTGAGGGTGCCGCCTGGCTCCCGTTCGGAACTTACAGTGGCGATGATCTGAGCAAACTGGGCTTCAGCCCCGGCAATCTCACGGCCACGTTCTATCTGGAAGGTCTGGTGGCCAGCCAGACATGGCTGGACAAGAGCATTACCTTCAGCGCCGATCAGGATGGGCCGTCGGAGGCGCCTGCTGCGCCCAACGACCCGGCGCAAACCATCTACACTGCTCCTTTTACCGTCGGTACTCTCGCGCTGGACATCGACAGCGACAACAACTCAACCGGCGATCCGCAGCGGGACCCGGCCGAGCGGGACCTCCAGAGGCTTCAGGTAGCACAGCCGGGGAAATACGTCATCGTCAACGACGGCGACATCGACGCCGATGGCGTGCCGGATTTCGCGGATGGATTCACCGGCAGCGCGGGCGGCGCCAATGCCGATCAGAATCTTGTGCCCCTGTTGGTGAAACTGCCGGCCTTGTCCGATGCGGCCAGCGCCACGCTCACCTTCACCTACAACGCTTCCGACCCTGCCGGCGTTACCGTCAGCGGCAGCGCGGAGACGGCGGCATATCTGCCGGCGGGCAGCGCCGACAGCGGAATTCTGCGCATCTGGAAGGATTGGAAATCAGCCTACTCGGCCATGCGCGATCCGGCATCAGCGGCAGACGGTGGCGATTACATCCCTGCCGGTGTGCCGCTGGCATGGTCCGATCTTGGCGAGCCGCTGGCGGATGATCCGACGACGATTCGCCTGTTTGTTGAGGCGGTGCGACCCAGCAAGGCGATGGGGGACCAGTCGATTGGTCTCGCACTCGACCCGGATGGCTCGGGGCCGGCGACGGTCGGGGAAGTCGACCAGCAGCAGGTGAAACTGACGGCACTGGCCGCCCGCGCCAACGGCGCCATGTCCGGCGATGTCCGCTATGTCGACGGCACCGTCAACCACACCAGCACCGATCTGGCCATGCCGATCTTAGGCGGCGTGATTGACTACACGCGGACGTGGACTTCCGACCCTGTGCTCGGCAGTTCAAACTTCAATGGCAACGCCTGGGAAATCGATTCGCTGCCGCATCTGATTCAGGGCACCAGCACGGTGGTGATTGTTCAAGGCGGTGAGGAAGAGTTTTTCGATGTCGTAGGCGACGGAGCCACCAGGAAGTATGTCGGCCGCTTCGGCGACAAGAATTTCTTCAACGGCTCAACGCTGTTTCGGCCGGACGGCAGCGGCATCTCCTTCGGCGCCGATGGCCGCTTTGCCGGTTCCACCGACACCGTCGGCCCGGGCGTGAGCGCTGAATATGACCAGCAGACCGGCAAGCTCAAGAAACTCTCCAGCGGCGAAACCAACGTCGTCTTCGCCACGCTCGAGTTCGGCTATGCGGCGGACGGTCCGAACAAAGGGCTGGTCGAGACGGCCAAGCTTTATTCCGACGGCACGCTCGTTCAGGAGGCCGACTACACGTATTACAGCTCGGGAGACAGCAAGGGCAACTCCGGCGACCTCAAAACCGTGACGATCAAGAGCGACGGCGGTGTGTCCGGCAATGCGCTTGCGGTGGTGGATCACAAGTATTACCGCTACAGCACATCGCGGGGTGTGTCGAAGCCCAGCCAGCTCGCTTACGTGCTGGAAGGCAGCGATTACGAGCGGTTCTTTGCAACATACGGGGATCCGGCCGGCGCCGGCAACACCCTTCTGGATTTCTACGCCAATGTGAAGTTTACGTACGATACGGCCGGCCGGGCGAGAACGCAGAGTGTACAGGGGGCGGGGGCGTCCACCGCCACCGACGACGCCTATGGCACGTTCACCTATTCCTACAGCCCCGTTGGCAATGGCGCCACCTCCTACAACGTGGCCGCACAGAATACCCGCGTCACCCTGCCCTCCAGCACGACCGACGATGTTCAGACCAACTTCGCCGGCGAGATCGTCAAGGATGCCGAAGCCACCAACTGGAACACCGAATACCGCTACGACAACAGCGGCCGGCTGCGGCGCACCACGCTGCCTTCGGGATTGATTCAGATCACGGATTACTATGGCAAGACCGATCTGGCCAACAACAAGGGCGAGGCCGCCGGTTACGTGGCCGACACCAAAATCCAGCGCAACGCCAGCACCACCCCAATCCTGCTCAGCAGCATCACCTATACGCAAAGAGGCGGGGCCGGTGCTCCCAATCCCTGTGGCATATACCTCCCGGCCTCGGTCACGGTCTATCGCTCCAGCG
>DAIOHQ010000343.1:0-3776 GCA_036744635.1 Tepidisphaeraceae bacterium
GGGGAGGGTTGGGGTGGGGGCCGTTCCACAATCGCCACAGTCCAGCGCTACACCCTGCGCGATGAGTGCCGGCAATTGCCAGTGACGGCACGGACGATTGGCCATATAGTTTCGGCATGCCCCCCCTAAAGCGACTGAACCATTTTTTCGTGATCATGCTGATCGCCGCCCCCCCCTGGGCGCCGGGTTTTGCCCGCGGCGCAGGGGGGGCTGAGCCTGCCCGTGACATCACGCTCGAGCAGATCGTGCTGCGCGAGCATCCCGATTTTCATCCCGACAAGGCGCGGCTGTCGGTGGGGCGCGACGGGCTCGTCTATCTGTGCAACACCGCCATCGGCGACAGCTTCATCCTGCGCCTGCAGGCGGACGGCACGCAAAAGGTGGGCATCCCGACCGAATCGGCCGCCCACAACGCCACCGCGAATGCGGACGGGATCATCGCCACCTCCAACGCCCACTTTGGCCGCAAGGTCGCGCTTTTCAAGCCCAGTGGCCAGAAAATCGGCGAAATCGGCGACATGCGCGGCGGGGATGATGTCGGCTGGGATGCCCCGGCACACGTGGAAGCCGGGACGAGCGGGAATTTTTACGTGCTGGATCAGCATCGCGACCGCATCGTGTGCCTCAGCGCTGTCCCGAATGTACTGAAGGCATACGAGCTTCCCCCGACGCCGCCCAAGACCCAGCCGTTCCAGGACTTTCGCGTGGATGAAAAACGCCAGTGCTTTTATCTCGCCACCACCAGCTATGGAGTGCGCTGCGTCGGCTTCGATGGCAAGCTGAAATGGACGGCCGCGGTGAGCGTCTCCGCCAATACCTACGAAGGATGCAATGGCGGATTTGATGTCGGTGAAGACGGTACGCTGTACGCCATCGAGTCGCTGGCCGAAAAGGTCCGCCGTTTCGATGCGGATGGAAAAGAGCAGGAAGCGTTGGCGCTCAAGATGGGAGGTGGCAAGCCGGTGGCGGCACATCCGATCAAGGATCTGCGCATCGCCGGAACCGATCTGCTGATTAAGCGGTTGCACCCCACCGAGTTGTTTCAGCGCTTCGACCGCGCCACCGGAGCGCTCAAACAGGTAGCCCAGGCGGATCACGAGAAGCTTACCGCGACATTTCCCAGCGACGCCTGGCAGGCCGGCGCCGAGATTCCATTCAAGCTTGACTTCTTGACCGGCGGCCGATCGATCGAGCCTCATTGGCGCGTCTGGGCCAGTCCCTTTGGCACGAGCGACTATCGCGAGCTGAAGGTGGAGAACGGCGCGCTGCGCATGCCGGCGGAGCTGGCCGGAATTTATGCGGTGAAGATCAGCCCGGAAGTCGATCCGCGGGAAGGTGGAATTGCTTCGGAGTACCTCCTGAAAACCGTAGTGGAGGTCCGAGCGCCCGGCGCAGTCGGCACGGCCGCCATCCTGCTTGGCGACAACCGCACCTACTATGCCCGCGGCGAGTCGATCCCATTCTCCGCCCTGCTGCGCGCCGGCGGGCGCAAAGACGCCGCGAGCATCACCGTGAGGCTCAAGCAAAAGGATGTGGTGCTGGCGCAGGCGGAGTCGCGGGTCGACGCCACCGCCGCCGCGGTGGAATTCACCCTTTCCCCCGCGCTCACCGCCACCCTCGCCCCCGGCGCCTATCGCCTGGACATCTCCGCCGAAGGGTACACCTGCGTCGGCCAATCCATCGTGATCGGACCAGGCGCGCGCGAGCCGGGTTTCCACGTCATGGTGTACGGCGACTACGGGGGCACCTATCCCTCCGGCACGAACATCGATCTCTGGAACACCTCCGATCAAATCGCCGCCCATGTCGAGCGCACCCGCAAACTCGGGTTCAACATGATGGTCGACCGGCTCGGCGCCCAGCCAGCCGCATTCGAATGGTGGAATGGCGCGATGGCGCCCGTGAAGTCCTTCACCGACAAGCTGACCGCCGATGCCGCCGCCGCGCCGCCGCAGATGCTCTCCTCGCCTTCGCCGCTGAAGCAGACGCTCGCCTCCTACAGCAGCCAGGGCATTCAGGAAATGGCGATCCTGATGATGAACGATGCATCCCTCCCCCCGCCCGGCCCCTACGATTCGCGCAAGCCAGAGCAGCTTGTCGAGATCATCAACCGCGTCACCACTGCGGCGCAGGTCTATCCCAGCTTCCGCGGCTGGAGTTGGGCTTCCAACTGGTGGGTGACGGCGCGTGGCGCCGCTGCCGCCCAGTCGCCCGAAGAGCGCGCCCAGTATGAGGCCGCGATGAAAAAGGCGAATGAAACCGGCGCCTGGGACCCCGTCCTTGAGAAAGTCGGCGACTATCAGCTCAGCCACGCCCCCACCGCCCAGGAACTTTTCAATACGACGCTCAAGAAGATCGCACCCAGGCTCATCACCGCCTCGGCCGCCCCCTTCCGCAACGTGCAGGCCTACCCCCCGGTAACGCTGGGTAATGTCGATGAAGCGGATCTTCAGGCGCAGTGGGAGCAGATCGCCATCCCGCTGCACGCCCCGTTCGGTGTGGATTTCTACAAGCGCCCGGGCAAGCGGGCCTGGGGCCATCCCGAGATCTGGAACGACGACGGCACCGGCGGCCAGATCGGGACGACGCTGTTCCAGATGTTCATGCGCGGTACGGATGGCATTGGCACCTCCGGCCCGGTCCCCAATTGGACGCGCGCCCAGACCAACGCCGATGATCCCCGCGTCGGTTATGGCGGGATCGTTTCGGTCTTCCGCGCCGTCAACAATCTGATGCGCCAATATGGGCCATGGATGACGAGCCTGCAGAAAGCCGACCGCGTCGCCCTCATCGCATCGCCGCGCATGTTCAAGACCGATGAGTGGCACGCCAACACCGGGCTGCACTTTGCCCGGGTATTTGAGGCCTACATCTCCTGCCTGCACGCGCATCTCCCCGCCTCGGTGGTGTTCGTCGAAGACCTGCAGCCGCAGACGCTCGGTCAGTTCAAGGCGATTTTGCTGGTCGATCAGCGCATCGAGATGGAACCGGCCCTCGTCGAGGCGATCAAAGCGGCGCAGAAGGCGGGCGCCGGTGTATTCGCCGACGGCACCTGCCGCCCGGAACTGGTCAAGGACTTCACGCCATTGGGTATTTCGTTCAACCGGGTGGAAAACGATCCAAATTCCGCCGGCGATGACGCGGCCTACTGGCGCTTCCGTGATTATGCCCGTGCCACCTGCGGCAAGCTGGCGGAAGTGTTGAAACCGTCAGTTACTCCCGCGGCCGAAATCGACAACGATGAGGTATACGTCTCCGAACGCACGGGGGAGGCGGGCCGGTACTTCTTCCTGGTCAACAACAGCACCCCCGACCTCGATCCCGGCCATCTCTGGCGGATGAATCTTGTGGTGACGTCGCGGATACCGGTGGTGGCGAAGATGAAAATCGCCGGCGATGCAAAGCACATTTACGATGTCTTTGCCCGCAAGGAAGTCCAGCCGCCCGATGGCGGCGCAGGAGGGATCAGCGTCGATCTTCGCGACCTTCCCGGCCGCGTCTTCGCCGTCTTGCCCGCGGCCATCGATCACATCGCATTGGTCGGCCCAGGGGGGGCGAAGGCGCAGGGGGGGCCGCAGGCGGGTGCCCTCTGTCACTGGCAGGCCATCGTGCAGGATGCGGCTGATGCGCCCGTCCACGCGATCATTCCCATCCGCGTGCGCCTGCTGGATGCCAGCCGGCAAGTCATCGAGGAAAACTTCACCAACTCGCCCTCCGCCGGCGCATCGGGGCAGTTCACGCTGCCGCTCACCGGCGATGCCTGCACATTGCAGGTC
>DAIOHQ010000344.1:0-3723 GCA_036744635.1 Tepidisphaeraceae bacterium
CCCCCCCTGGACGCGCCGCACGGCCAACGCTGCAGCGCAACCCGGCTGTTCCGGCGCGAGCCAGTACTGCGCTGGACCCTGGATCGACTGACGCGCTGCGAGCAACTCGGCTCAATCGGCATCCTCTGCTGGGAAGACCAGTTACCCGCCGTCGAACCCCTCGCCGAGCAGGCCGGCGCCGTCATCCTCGCCAAAGGCCCTCGAAAGGCCCTGCCCGAAGTTGAAGCCATCGCCGCCGCGCAGCGCTGGGCCGAAGGCTGGCGGGGAGGGCTCCTCTCAACCTGTCATTTCGACCAGGGGTTTTATGCACCCTGGCATCATGAGCTGGCGCAACGGATCGGCAGCAATGCCATCATCCCGATCGATCCCGCGGCCGCGCTCATCGACGCGAAGCTGATCGACGCGTTGATCGAACACGCCCACGCCGATGAATCCGACGAATTCGTCTTTCAAACCGCAGCGCCGGGATTGGGCGGGGTCCTGATTCGGCCGACGCTGCTGAATCGTCTTGCGGCAGCAAAGGCACATCCCGGCCGGATCCTTCATTACGACCCGGCTCAGAACGGCCACGATCTGATTTCCAGCCCCTGCTGCGTGCCGGTACCGGCGGCCGTGTCACGAACACTCCACCGATTCACGCTCGAAACCGATCGCCAGGTCCGAAAGATTTCAGCCGCGACCGAGGCGCTCAACGGCCAGCTGATTTCGAGCGTTGCCGAGGATCTGGTTCAACGCATAAGCGCCAGCCGCACGATGTCAGAACTTCCGCGCGAGATCGTGCTTGAGCTGACGACGCGCAGGTCAACTAAGGCGATATTCCGGCCGGGCGAATCGATGAATATCGCCCGGCCCGATTTCTCGATGGACATGGCCAAAAAGCTGTTCCGCGAGCTTGCGACGCTGGATGGAACGCGACTGACACTTGCCGGTGTTGGCGATCCGCTGCTGTCGCCTGATGTGTTCACGCTCATCGACGCCGCCCGCATGGAGGCAGGACTGTGGGTGCATGTGGAAACCGACCTGCTCGGCATCACCCCCGAAAATATCACCCAACTCGCCGCGTCCCCCGTCGATGTGGTTTCCGTGCATGTGCCCGCCCTCTCGCCGCAAATGTATTCCAAGGTCATGGGTTGCGATGAATACGCCGCGGTCTTGGAAAACATCCGCAGGTTCATCGCCGAGCGCCAGACACGCCGCAGCGGTGTGCCGATCCTCGTGCCGGTATTCACCAAGTGCCGCGAAAATATCGGCGAAATGGAAGCCTGGTACGACCAATGGCTTCGCGCCCTGGGCAGCGCTTCGATTCAGGGTCCAAGCGATTGCGCCGGCCAACTGGTCGATGTCTCCGTCGCGGACATGGCGCCACCCGCTCGCAAGCCCTGCGCCCGCCTAACTTCGCGCCTGACGATTCTCAGCGATGGAACAGTCGTATCCTGCGAACAGGACATCGCCGGCGCACGGCCAATGGGTCGATTGGGCGAGGAGCCACTCCGCGATATCTGGCAACATCAATTCGAGCGCCTGCGTGCCGATCATCGCGAAGGTGCTTTTGACAAGCATCCCCTATGTGCCCGTTGCCGTGAGTGGCACAGGCCGTAATGAGGAATTGTGGTGCGGACTTCCAAGCCTGCACATGCAGCCCCAATGGCTGCATCGACCGTTTAAGCATCTGGTGAACGCATGAACGTACTCGGCGTAATTATGGCTCGGGCCGGAAGCGCCGGCTTGCCCAACAAGCATCTGCTCCCACTCTTGGGCCGGCCCGTCATTCAATACACCTTCGATCACGCGCGGGCCGCGCGAAAACTGACGCACGTCGCGGTCACCAGCGATTCCCCCGACGTCCTTCGTCTCGGTGCGGCCGCGGGTTTCGAAACCGTCGTTCGCCCCCCCGCCCTCGCCACCGCCGATGCCTCAGTGCAGGACGTAATGCTCCACGCCATGGAACAGGTCGAATCCCGCCCCGGCTTCCGCGCCGATGCCGTCGTCGTCTTATATGGCAACGTTCCAGTCCGGCCCCCGGGCGCCATCGATCGCGCCCTCAAAATGCTCTGCCAGACCCACTGCGATTCAGTCCGCAGCTTTTGCCCGGTCAGCAAGTGGCACCCGGCATGGATGGCGCAGCTCGCCGGAGACAGAGTTATGCCCCTCCAGCCCGGCTCAATTCATCGCCGCCAGGATCTGCCCTCGCTCTTCCTGCACGATGGCGCGGTGGTGGCCGTGTCGCGGGCTTCGATGTTGAAAGGCCGGGAAACGCCCGAAGATCCGCACGCGTTTTTCGGCGAGGATCGCCGCGGGTTCCCGACCGAGGTCGGACAGACGGTCGAAATCGATCATCTCCGCGATTTGTACTGGGCCGAGGCCGTGCTTCGCAGTGCCGGCGAAGACAATATCAGGATGGCGTCATGAGTGAATTTCGTATCGACGATCGAATCTTTGGCCCCACGCATCCGCCTCTGGTCATCGCCGAGATCGGCGTGAATCACGATGGCTCCGTGCATCGCGCGCTGGAGCTCGTGGCCGCGGCAGCGGGAGCCGGCGCGGATGCGGTGAAACTCCAGTTCTTTAAAGCCCACGCGTTGCTGCACGCATCGGCCGCTTTCGCCGATTATCAAAAGGCCGGCACAACCACCGAAACCCCATTCGATTTTCTGAAAAAATATGAGTTGTCCGGAGAAGACATCCGCCGCGTCGTCCAGCGCATCCGCGAGCTGAAAATGATCCCGATCGCAACGCCCTTTTCCCCCGCCGATGTCGAGATGATCGATGCCCTGCGGCTCCCCGCCATCAAGATCGCTTCCCCAGATCTGGTCAACCGCCCTCTTCTCGAGCGGGCCGCTCAAATCAAAAAGCCCCTGATCGTTTCCACCGGCGCCGCCACCCTCGAAGAAATCCAAACCACCGTCGGCTGGCTGCGCGAATGGAACGCCTCCTTCGCGCTGCTGCATTGCGTCAGCGCCTATCCCGTCAAAAATGATCAGGCCCATCTCGGATGGATTGACGAACTGGCCACCCGCTTCCATTGCCCGGTCGGCTATTCCGATCACACCACCAGCTACCTCTCCGGCGCGCTATCGGTCGCCGCCGGTGCGTGCATCGTCGAACGGCACCTGACCTACGACCGCGCCGCCAAAGGCCCCGATCACGCCGCCAGCAGCAACCCCGGCCAATTCGAACGCTACGTAAAACTGATCCGCGAAGCCCAGGATTTCCGCGGAGCCCCCGGCAAAATCGTCCTCGAAATCGAACAAGACGTCCGCCTGGTCAGCCGCCAAAGCCTCGTCCTCAAGCGCAGCGTCCAGCCCGGCACCCAACTCAAATCCGAAGACCTCACCGTCCAACGCCCCGGCACCGGACTCCCCGCCGCATTGATCACCCAGGCCGTCGGCCGAACCGTAACAAGATTCGTCCCCGCCGGCTCCATGCTTCAATGGGACATGCTCGACGCCGCGTAACGTTCTTATCCACTCATTTAAAAATAGGGATGCCCACTTTCTTCGTCGCCAAGTGCTGGAGTTAGGAAGCCAGGAACGCGCCGACGCGGCGTTGCATCTCGTTGCATTTCGTTGCATCTATCAGTTATTTGCTCGCTGCCGGGGACGTGGGGAGCGGTCGGAGCGGTATGGATGCCCGCGCGCTGATGTTTTTTTGCACCGCGGCTAAAGCGATTGTTCGCACAGGCTTATGGCGCTGGCTGAAAACCAGCAGCGCGCGGGGCATGCA
>DAIOHQ010000345.1:0-3666 GCA_036744635.1 Tepidisphaeraceae bacterium
GAAACCGGACACTTCAACTTGGTTAAGACCGGACATTACAACTTTGGTATGACAAGCGCATCGAAAAACCCTTGCCGTCGCTGTCATCAACCCGCTAACCTTTGTGACCGAGGTGAAACCATGAAAAAGAATATGACCATGAGCAGCATCCGTCTTCGCGGTCACCAGGCCCTGTTTGCCGCACTGGGTCCCGTCGGGTTCGTCCGCTTTATGCAGCAATTCGTCAGCCGAGGCAATTACACCAAAGATCGCGAGAAATGGATCGATAAGATCGACTTGTCTGACTTGGAGACGCGTGCCACACATGCCTCGGGCAAGCAGAGGCGAAGAGTAGGCTGATAATCTTTCTCGAACAGCCCCCTCGCTGACCGCCAGCAAGCGGGGGGCGGCGACAATCTCCCTGCTGTCATGCGCCTGACTCCTTGAATACGCTTCACCCGATACACTCCCACAATAATGAATTGGAGCTTCATGCGCCTGCAGATAACCGCGTACATCCTGGCACTCCTGATCGGAACGACGTTCTTCACATCACCCTCCCGCGCCGCCGACGTGGAGCTGTTAAATTTTAACAGCCGCTTCGATCTTCACTCCGTGAAAACAAACGGCGGAGCGAAAATCTCGGCCGTGGAGAATGGCCCGAAGGTGGCGCTGCACGTCGAGACCGCCCACGAATCACAATGGCCGGGGATCGAATTGCCGTGTCCGGCCGGGCACTGGGATTTGTCGAAACAGGCATACGTGGATGTCGATCTGCGCAACCCAACCGACAGGCCGGTGCGCGTGGATGTGCGGGTGGACAACCCCGGCGCCGACGGGGTCTTTAACTGCTGCGGCGACGGCATGGTGCTCGCACCCAAACAAACCGGCACGGTGCGCGTCGAACTGCACCGCCGCAAGCCCGACTGGATCAAGGTCGAGCTGTTCGGCATGCGCGGATATCCCTGGGGCACCCCGCTGGGATGGGGCAAGCCCGGACAAAACACCATCGACGCGGCCAACGTCACCAACCTTGTGATCTTCGTGCCCACCCCCAAAGACGACCACGTCTACGAAGTGCTCGCCATCCGCGCTGGCGGAAGTTTCTTCCCGACCACGGATCTGCTCAAAGACCCGGAAAGATTCTTCCCGTTCATCGACGAATTCGGACAATACATGCACCGCGACTGGCCGGGAAAAACCCACAACCCAGCCGATATGCAAAAGGCCCGCGACCAGGAGGCAAAAGACCTCGCCGCCCACCCCGCCCCCTCGACCTGGGATCGCTACGGCGGCTGGAAAGGCGGGCCGGCGCTGAAAGCCATCGGCTTCTTCTACGCGGCCAAACACGCCGACAAATGGTGGCTCGTCGATCCCGATGGCAATCTCTTTTTCTCCGTCGGCCTCGACTGCGTGACCCCATGGGAAGGAGGCACCGCGATCGACGACCGGGAGAAATGGTTCAAGGACCGCCCCGCCCGCGATGCGCAATTCAAAAAGTGCTATGGCCGAATCGACTCGGTCGTGCGCGGCTATTACCAGGGCAAGCAGCCGGCCACCTTCGATTTCGGCCAGGCAAACCTGATACGGAAATACGGCCCCGACTGGCTCGGCGAATATGCCGAAGTCTCCCATCTCCGCCTGCGGAGCTGGGGCATCAACACCATCGCCAACTGGTCCGCGCCGGAAATCTACCTGCGGAAGAAAACACCCTACACCGTGGGCATCTGGCACGGCGGAAAATTTCTGCAAGGCTCCAGCGGTTACTGGGGGAAATTCCGCGATGTCTTCGACCCCAGCTTCACAACCGAAGTCCGCGGCGCCCTGGCCAAAGAGAAGCAGAGCAGCGCCGATCCCTGGTGCATCGGCTACTTCGTGGACAACGAATTATCGTGGGGCGAGGACGGAATTTCACTGGCCGCCGCCGCCCTGGCCTCCCCGCCCGACCAGCCGGCCAAGAAAGTATTCCTCGACGATTTGCGCAAGAAGTACGACACAATCGACAAACTGAATCACGCCTGGGGCACGCAATATGATTCCTGGGATGCTCTCTTGAAGCAGACCACGCCCCCCGACGCCGCCAAAGCCCACGACGACCTCGCGGCCTTCTACGGCAAGTTCGCCGAGACCTATTTCAAGACGATTCGCGATGCGGTGAAGGAGGTGGCGCCTAACCATCTATACCTCGGCTGCCGCCTGGCCTGGTCCAATCCCGCGGTCGTCGCCGCCTCGGCCAAATATTGCGACGTCGTCAGCTTCAACATCTACAAGCGATCGGTCGATGACGGGCCGATCGACATCCCCCAGGATGTGCCCATCCTGATCGGCGAGTTTCATTTCGGCGCGCTCGATCGCGGAATGTTTCACACCGGCCTGGTCCCCGTCGCCGGCCAGGCCGAACGCGCTGCCGCCTACAAGCAGTTCGTGCTCAGCGCCCTGCATCACCCCAAAGTGGTCGGCTGCCACTGGTTCAAATACGTCGATGAGCCCACCACCGGCCGGGCCTACGATGAGGAGAATTACCAGATCGGCTTCGTCGACATCGCCGACACCCCCTATCCCGAAACCATCCAGGCCGCCCGGGAGATCGGCGCAAAAATGTATGCTGGGAATTGACACCTCCGCCGTCTCCGCGACCTCATCGTCGCCGCCACCCACGAGCCCAAGCCCAGCCGCAAAACCAGGACGTTAAACGGGGACGGGGGCGCGGAAAAGGGGACAGGCGCGGAAAAGGGGACATGATTCAAATGCCTTCCCACCGGGTGCGCCCAATAATCCGGGCGGCACTCAAGTGACGGCAGCCAAGGTCTTTGCCCAGTAGCGATCCCACAGGCCGCTCTGTTCCAATGCCTCCAACGCCATCATCGCTTCGGCATTGTCGGTGTCCCAGCGCATCCCCGGCCCCTTGATTCGCTGCGTCGTCACCTTGCACATCGACTCCACCGGCCCAGTCCCGATGTGCAGGCCGCGACGCTCCCAATCGGGATACTGCATCATCTCCTTACGCTCGGCCACGTAGTGCAGCAGCCGGTCGGCACTGACGCGCTTACCCTTGCGTTGCTGGCCGCGCCACTGGCACAGCTTCTCCCAGGCTAAAATAAAGGTGACGCGAACCATTAGTCCACCTCCGATTTCGCCGTCTTCCGCCAGCCCGCCGGCCGACCGCGCGGGCGGAGGGTGTGGGCCAAGAGATCCAAAAGGGTCGGTACATTTCGGCTCCTCCGTTCTTTGCCGCTGGCCGCGCTCGCGGAAAGTCGATTGCTGATCGGGGACTTCCTCAGTCCAAGTCTCGCGGACACAAAAAGGCCGGGTACATCTGGCCTCATTCAACTCCCTTCAGCCCATCCCGGCCCGCGATTGCGGCCAGTCCACCGCCCGCCAACCAGTGTCGCTTCGCCGTAGATTCTCAACCCTCGACTCTTATCTGCCGCTTACCCTATCCAACACGCAGGCGATGATATTCCCCCACGCCCCTTCCCACAATCGCACGTAACTCACGGATTGCGCATTTCCCGCGCCGCCCGCGCAACGCCTAAAAACCACAAAATCCCCAAAATAAAAAATTTCTTTCGCCTCCGCCCCTGCATCCCCTGGCGCTTAACTCCCACTCCCACAACCATCTGCGTTCATCCGCGTTCATCTGTGGTTTCAAAATTCTCCCAGGTGTTGCGCCCACGGCGCGCCGCC
>DAIOHQ010000346.1:0-3601 GCA_036744635.1 Tepidisphaeraceae bacterium
CCCGACGGGCCGTCAACACACCGCTCCGAGCAACAACCTTCTCTGATGGACGAACCGCGTTGGCGAAAATACAATACCCGCCGAAATGTACCTGACTCTTTCGGACGCCTCTCCGACGGGCCGTCAGCACCGCCCCCCGAGCAACAACCTTCTCTGATGGACGAAGTGCGTTGGCGAAGATACTATACCCGCCGAAATGTACCCTCTTGGATTTCCCCGATGCCAAAGGTAAAACCGACACCGGATTGCCGGAAGATATACCAGCTCGCCGAGCACTACTCCGAAGCGTCAAAGTTATTGGAGGATCAGGCCAAAGGCGAAGATTGGGGTTGCTCTGCGCCACAGTTGCTCGTTGATTCTTTCGCGGTTGAACTCTACCTCAAATGTCTTTACGTGCTGGACAAGAACATTGCCCCACTTAAAAAACACGATTGGGACGAACTTTTCGATGAGTTAGCACCTCATACGAAGGCTGCCATCCGCGACGCATTTGACCGGCTCATCCGCTCCGATCCAGTGCTATCACGCCTCGCCGTAATTAATGCTGAAGCTGTGAAGGTGACAGACTTCAACCGTTCTTTGGCCGCGGCGAAGAACACTTTCGATAAGAGACGCTATCTTTTCGAATCGCAGCCGACGGGTGAATGGTTCTATGCGCACCTCCTTCGAGAAGCGATTCGCAGCGTGACCAGCATGGATATTCGGCTCGCGGGACTCCGAAGGGCTCGCGCATAATCCGCGGACGTAGTGGCCATTCCACCGCTGCATAACCACCCGCCGCAGCGGACCGGGCGGGTGTCGCGGCCCTGGTAGTTCGCGCTCTGAAAATGTGGATGTCACTGTGGATGTCACCTTTTCTGCGCTCTTGCCATTCATCGCCTCGTGAATCGTTATCGCTTTAGCACTAACACCAACAGCAACAAAATGAAGATGACCGCGACGATGATCCAGCCGGCTGGACCCCAACTATTGATCGGAAAAAGATCGAGCCCGCAGAATGGACACAATTCCGCCCGGTTGCTTACGAGATTTTTGCAGCTTGGGCATACCGTCATTCTTGGGCGTGGCTCGCTCGACTGTTGACCGAGTTGAAAGGGTAGAGTTGCCGGTTGTTTTCGGGAGTTCTGTTGATCTAGTCGCTCATGGCATTCCGCGCAGACGACTGAACCGTTAAAGACGTGAGGCGTCTCCAGCTTGCCGATGACCCGTCCACAATTCGCGCATTGTTCCATAAGTGTAATCGTACTGCGCGATGGGGTCGGTCGAAAGGGTCAGCGGCTGTCTTGATTTTCAAGTGGCCGCGATTATCCTTTCGGCCCATGCGAACTTGTCCCTACTGCGGTGAGCAGGCTGTATCATTGGCTCGCGGCCTGCACGGCGGCAAAGAGTTTTGGACGTTCGTCCTGCTTTTCCCATTATTCTTCATTCCGGCGATCATCTACTACATCCGCAAGGAATCCGTCCCGTGGTGCAGCAGTTGCGGCCGGCGCGTCCCCAACCTCAAGCGCACAGATTAGAGGTCGATCCCAGAGGGTCAGTCGATCCCAGAGGGTCAAGGTCGATCCCAGAGGGTCAAGAGTCATTTCGGCCCCCCTTCGTCGCTTCGTCGCTTCGTCGCTTTCCTCCGTGCCTTCGTGCCTCCGTCCCTTCGTGCCTCCCCTTCGTCGCTTCCCCTCAGCCCAATTTCCGCTACCCTAACCCCATGCGCTGGTCCCAAACCCTCATCCCCACCCAGAAGGAAACCCCCGCCGACGCCGTCATCGTCAGCCATCAGCTTATGATCCGCGCCGGCCTGATCCGCCAGCTTACCGCCGGCGCCTATGACTTCCTGCCCCTTGGCTTTCGCGCCCTGCACAAGGCCACCCAGATCGTCCGCCAGGAGATGGATGCCATCGGCTGCTCGGAAGTGCTGCTGCCGGCGCTGCAGCCCTTTGAGCTGTGGCAGAAGACCGGCCGCGATGTCGGCTATGGCGAGAACCTGATGAAATTCACCGACCGCCATGGCCGGGTAAACGTCCTCGGGCCCACACACGAGGAAGTCATCACCGAACTGGTCGCCGCCTTCATCAGCTCCTACAAGCAGCTTCCGCTCAACCTCTATCAGATCCAGACGAAGTTTCGCGATGAATACCGGCCCCGCTTCGGCCTGCTGCGCGTGCGCGAATTTCTCATGAAGGATGCCTACTCCTTCCACGCCGACATGGCCACGCTGGATGCCACGTACAACGACATGTACCGCGCCTACGAAAAAATCTTCACCTGCTGCGGCATCCCCTACGTCGTGGTCGAAGCCGAGGCCGGGCCGATCGGCGGCAGCGCCAGCCATGAATTCATGGCCCCCTGCGACGCCGGCGAAGACACCATCGTCACCAGCGATAAAGGCAACTACGCCGCCAACGTGGAGAAGGCCGAGACCGGCCCGCGCCCCCACAACTTTCTCGGCGCCCCCAAAGGCGAGCTGGCCAAGGTACACACCCCCAACCTCCCCAGCATCGAAGCCGTTGGCCAGTTCATGAAGGTCAAGCCAAAGAACATGCTCAAGTCGATGGTCTTCGTCGCCACCGCCATCAGCGATGATGCCGATCCGGTCAAGGCCAAGCAGCCCTGGTACGTGCTGGCTGTGGTGCGCGGAGACCATGATGTCAACGAGGCCAAGCTGCTGCGCGCCGTCCAGGCTCTCTTTCCCGAGCCGATTCGCCTCGCCCTCGCCCCCGAAGCACTCGCCCGCCAGGATGGCTGGGCCATCGGCTTCGTCGGCCCCCATGCATTCGTCGGCCGCGATGATACTTATCTGATCATCGACCCCGATGCCGCCCAGGATGCCTTCTGGGCGGCCGGTGCCAACGAGGTCGACCACCACGTCAAGTATTTCAACTGGGCCCGCGAGCTCGGCCAGACGCCCGAGAGCAACCCGCGCCTCGCCGTCGCCGACATCCGCAACGCCGCCGCCGGCGATCCCTCGCCAAAGAATGACGGTGGGAAACTGCAGACATCAAAGGGGATCGAGATCGGCCACGTCTTCAAACTCGGCACCAAGTATTCCGATGCCCTCAATGCCAACTACAAGGATGAGAAAGGCGAGCAGCACCCGATGATCATGGGCTGCTACGGCATCGGCGTCGGCCGCATCCTCATCGCCGCCGTCGAGTCTCTCCACGATGACAAAGGCATCATCTGGCCCGCCGCCATCGCCCCCTTCTCCGTCGTCGTCACCCCCATCCGCTACGAAGGCGAAGTCAAGGAAGCCGCCGACAAACTCTACGCCGAGTTGAACGCCGCCGGCATCGACACCCTCCTCGACGACCGCGACGCCCGCCCCGGCTTCAAGTTCGCCGATGCCGACCTGATCGGCTTCCCCATAAGAATCACCGTAGGCGACCGCGGCCTCAAGGAGCAGAAGGTGGAGATAAAACTCCGCAAGGAGGCCGAGCCAAAGATGATCGATCTCGCCAACGCCCTCGCGTTTGTTCAGGACATCCTCAAAACGTTGTAGCAAGATTGACCGCGAAGCCGCGAAGGAACCGCGAAGAAAGCATTAAACGTGAGAAGTGACCTTCCCCACGAACGGTGGGCGCGCCGCGGGGATTAATTGAGGCTTGCC
>DAIOHQ010000347.1:0-3578 GCA_036744635.1 Tepidisphaeraceae bacterium
TCGTAGCCGCAGGTTTTGCAGAAGCCGACGCGGTTGCGCTTGCGCTCGATCCGCCGCCTCCGCAGCCAGAGGGCCGGCAGGACCGCCAGGAGCAGCGCCAGGAACCACGCCGGGAGAATCATGTTGAAGCCATTGCCAGCCCTCGATGATTTGCCATCGTCGACCCAATAGACAACCCAATGCCCCACTCCGAAACCGAGCCTTTCAAGCACGCCGCCCAATTGGTTGTTTACCATTAGCGGATAATAGCACTGGCTGGCGCGCGTCGAGCGGGAATGAGCAAATCCAAGCGGTACTAATCTCGTCGCGAGATGCTCGACCTGTTGCGGCGTGGTTGCGATCCACTTGCTTCTCGCCGCCCGAATTCCTCCCCGTCCCCACTGAATGCCCACAACATAAGCTTGCTGGCCCTCCACAGTTGGCGGATGCAGTTTGGCGTAGGAAAACGAGTCCGACACCCAGAAGCTGCGCACCCCCACCACCACCACACCTGCCAACAGCAGCAGCGAAACCGCCGCGAGAATGGTGAACAGTTTTCGCCGCATCGGCTTTGATTCTATCAGAAAAACGCCCCAAGCGATCCGGCAGGTTCCCCGCCCGCTTGACCACTCTGTCATCCCCGCCCAATCCGCAAATCAGGCGGACAAAGCCGCCCCCTCCGACGGGCCGTCACAGCGCCGCTCCGAGCAGCAACCTTCTCTGAGGGGCGAAAGCCCGCCCGCCGCCGGAGGGGGGAAGGGAGGGTCGTGCCGACGGCAGCGAGGGCGGGTGCGGGACGCCTGCGGCGGGCAACTCAACGCAGAGGCGGAACACAGGGGGGGCTTGGGCCCTGATGGGTGCCGCCTCTCCCTCCTGCATTTGCGGATACACCGTGGACAACTCTTGACCCTCACGCCCTCCTAATCCACCGGCCCGCTGGCCGCCGCCCTGCCCTCCTTCAGACAGAAGCGCATATGCCGGTTATAGGCATTGACGAAGGACTCAGCGCCAAGCCGCGATGCCTCGCCGAGAACAGGATAATATACGCGCGTCCACACCTCCGCCCCCGATTCGGTCTCGCCGGTAAAGCTGCCGCGCTCCTCGGAGGTCGTCACCGGGATCAGCCGGTAGATACGGCGAATCCCGTGGTCGTAATCGGCGTCCGCCTGCATCGATCCGGCATAGACCCCCCACTCCCACACTTCCATTTCCCAATTGCTGCGCTCGAAGCGGTAGTACAAATAACCGCCCGCCACCGCGACCAGCGCAGCCACGTTAAGCCATACGGAACACGCGAGCATCCAACGCAACTGCTTCAAGACTGCCTCCAGATCACTGCAGAATCCGCACGGGCCACAGAACTCAAAGCTGAGAGATATAGGCGTCGATGCTCTTGACCATGCATGCCTCGCCCAAGGTGCTCCCCATTCATTTCTTGCGGCCGAACTGCTCCTGATCCTCGCGAAAATCTTCCAGGGCACGATCCACCATGCGGCGAACCTGCCGCTCCAGCTCGTCGATGTTCTTGCGCTCCTTCGGAAGCGCCATCCAGCAGGAATTAATCCCCGAGCGAATCATTTGATCGACTTGGCCGGGCCCGAAGATTTCCGCCATCTTCTCGGCCGGGTCCTCGCCGCCTTCGCCGGCGCTGAATGATGAAGCAATGTACGCCATGTCGGCTCCTGTAAGAGACAACCGGTACTATCGAACGGGATGCAGCAAAAAGCCAGAAGAATCGGCAGGCGTCCGATCCTTTGCGGAGATCGGCAATTGCAGAACTTCAGTGGCGCCTCCCATTCGCCAACCCGGCGGGATAAGATGGGATCGACGTCGAGTCCGGTTGACAGAGAGTTGCGTGGTTATGCCAGGACGTGGACATCGCATTGTCGCCGGCATCGCTTGGGTGGTCACGAGCCTGATCGTTTGGGGCGCCGCGTGCAACCTTTTCGCGTATGTCGTCTTCATGCGCCTCGGCAATGAGCGGATGGTGAAGCTGCCCTCCCACATCGATACGATCTACAACTGGACCACCGCCGCCGGCGGCGTGCTGATCCCAACGGTGGTAACGATGCTCGCGCTGCGCGGCAAGCTGCCGGGCACCGCTGACCGGTCGTCAAAGCTTCGCGGTTTTCCCATTGAGGTCTCTCGCCCATCCGGGCCGCCCTGATCCGGGCGGCGACGCCGCAGGCGGTGAGCTCCATCCCCAACCAGCACGATGGAGACCGCCTCCGCATCCCCTCCGAATCCGCCACTCAGGCGGACAAAGCCGCCCCCTCCGACGGGCCGTCAACACGCCGCTCCGAGCAGCAATCCACTCTGAGGGGCAAAAGCATGCTCGTTGGCGGAGAGGGGAAGGGAGGGTCCTGCCGACGGCATCGATGGCGGGTGAAAAGGTGGCTATGCGGGACGCCCGGAACGCTGCCAGCGGATAATATGAATGATCATTCGGAGATAGATCACGACGCAAAGGGCGCAAGCCGCGCCAATCGCTACAAGGTTCATCCACAAATGCTGCGGACTGATGCCCAACCGCTGGCCGTCGTGCCAACCCTGAAATGCCTGGTACGCGATGATCGGTGAAATCACCGCCAACGCGATAATGCGAAGCCACCGGAAGAACGGCCGCTCAGTTTGCCGTTTCATCCTCGCGCGCCACATGTAGAACAGGCTATCGAAGAGCAGGATGACAATCACGATGAATAGACAATCCATCAGATTCCTTTGCAGGGGCGGCCGAGGGGCTTAGGTCCGTTGCGCGACATTGTACCCACACCCGCGACCAACCCCAATCCGCAAGTCAGGCGGACAAAGCCGCCACCCTCCGACGGGCCGTCACAGCGCCGCTTCGAGCGAGAACCATCTCTGAGGGGCGAAAGCATGCCCGCCGCCGGAGGGGGGAAGCCCAGGCGTGGCGGGATCATTCATCCGCCTGGGCGAAAATGCCTGCGCCGTTCGCGGAAACGGCGGTTTCAGTATTGAAAAGCCCCATCGCCCCCGCGAAAACACCCGCCGCTGGCGGGGAAAAACTCACCGTTGCCGTGGAAAGACTCACTGCTTCCGTGGAAATAATGATTCTTTCCACGGAAGCCGCCATCCCTTCCACGGAAAGACCGGCTCGGTCCGTGGCAACATCCACCTCCTTCACGGAAACACTCCACCTTTCCGTGGCAGGATCGCCTCCCTCCGCGGCGAGAGCGGCTCCCTCCACGGAAATCCCGGCGGCGTCCGGGGAAACAACCGCGCATCCCCCAGCGGGAATGGTTCCGTCCGCGAACCAAATCACCGCTTGTCCGGAACTGGCAGGAGGAGGTGCGGGCTGGAGCGGTTGAGGTCTTGCAGACACGCGCTGTCGTTGCACTTGGGCCGCGCCGCGATGCAGTTTTCCGCACGCGGGGACGCTACCAAGGCTTGACTGTGACCACCACCATAAAGAACGTGCAGACGGCGCACCAGATTCCGCCCAGCACGACAAACGCCGCCTCGCTGAAGCCGGTGATGAAGCCCCCCATCCAGGTCGCCGGTGGCGGGCAGGAGGTGCGGAGAATGTGCAGGCAGACAATTCCGCAGGCATAGGGTATCCACTGCCCCAGCAGCATCTG
>DAIOHQ010000348.1:0-3515 GCA_036744635.1 Tepidisphaeraceae bacterium
CCCGGCACGCCTCCCGGCGCCGATCCGACCCCGGCAGGCCCGACAACGCCGGCCGACCCGACGACGCCAATGGGCCCAACGACTCCGACAACGCCCGTGCAGCCGCCATCAACGCCATCGCAACCACCGACGATACCGACGGCCCCGACGACACCCACGACTCCGGTTCAGCCACCGGCTGCGCCCGCGAACCCGGTCACGCCGCCCGATACCACCGGTTCAATCGCGTGGGGCAAGAAGGTAACGCCGGCGTTCAAGGCGAAGTTGATTCAGATTGCCGCAGAGCTGGGCGCGGACCCGAACGACCTGATGGGCGCGATGGGGTTTGAGAGCGGCCAGACGTTCAGCCCGAAGATCAAGAACCGGCTGGGAAGCGGCGCGGTCGGCTTGATTCAGTTCATGCCCTCCACTGCCCGCGGGCTGGGCACTTCGACGGCGGCGCTGGCGAAGATGTCGGCGGTGCAGCAGTTGGATTACGTTTATAAATATTTGAAACCATACACCGGGCAACTCAACTCGCTGGGCGATGTGTACATGTCGATCCTCTGGCCCGCGGCGGTTGGGAAGCCGGACAGCTACGGTTTATTCCGCAAGGGAACCAGGGCGTACACGCAGAACAAGGGCCTGGATACGAACAAGGATGGCGTCGTGACGCGCGGCGAAGCGACAGCGCGAGTGACTCAGACGCTACAGCTTGGCCAAACGCCGGCGTATTTCGGATGAATTGAAGATGATTCACCACGGACACGGAGAACAGGGAGAAGAGGAAAGGAGCGTAGTAGTTGCCATCAAAGGGGTGTGTGGTCAGTCCGCCTTATTGGTTGATGGAACGTCGCGCGTGGCGGGGGATTTGACCTGGCGGCCATCACGGAGGGCGGCGGCGAGGGTGGAGACGACGTCGGCGTCATAGTCGGGGTCTTTTTGGGAGAACTGAGCGGTGCCGGTGGTCAGGTCGAAGTCGAAGAAGATCTCGGGTTCTGAATCGTTGGTCGAGGGCAGGAACCATTTGGTGGCGACCCATGTGCCGGCGGCGGATTTGAGATGCTGATCGGGGGCGGAAAGATGTTCGCCGAGGACCACGGTGGGGAAAGTCAGCGGGGCGAGGGGAAGTTGCGGATCGCGCGCGGGCGGCGCGGGGTGGTGAAAAGCTTTGGCGAGAGCGGCGACAAACCGGCCGCCTTGTTCGCGATTGGTCGGCAGGAGTGCGGCCATCGAGAAGCTGATGGGGATTCGCCGGTCAACTGGCGGAGTGGAGGATTGCACGGCGATTGTGATGGGAGCGGATTCATCACCGGCAGGGGCGCAATCGAAGACGGTCCATTTTCCGCCGGGCGCGAAGTAAGGGGGTTCTTTGGTGAGTTTCTGGCCGGGACGAACATTTGATAAATGAAGGGCAAGCGAAGGGCCATTGGAAACGCCCAGTTCGACTGCTCCAAGTTGATTTTCCGCCGCCTGTTTTTTGGCACGACTGCGGACTTCAGCGCGCCAGAAGCCCAGGCCGACCGCGAGGATGATGATGGTCAGGCGCAAGCCGTGGCGACGGAAGAAGCTTTCGTTCGCGGGAAGAAGCGGAGCGGGAATGGAGACAGGGGGAAGGATGATGGGGGCGGCGGAAGCAGCGGGTGCAAAATCAGTTCCGGCGGCGATGCGCTGGGCGACGCCGGGGATGACCCAGGGTGCGATGGTGCAGATGCTGGAATAGATCTTGGTCGCGCTGACCAGGCGATGATTCTTCGGCAGCGCCCATCCGGTTTGTCTTGGGCAGAATGGCGCTTCCCATGGGCCGGTTCGTGTGGAGCCGCGCAGGACGACCATGTGATAAACAATCTGCGAGTCGCCCATGGCGGCGCTAACTTGCTGGATGCTGCATTCGGTAATGGCGGTGGCGGGAATGCGATAGCGCTCACGGTCGCCTTCGAATCGGATTTCGCGGCGACGTCCGTCCACTTCGAGAAAGCCGATGTCGGTGGCGGTTTCGAGCATGACCTTGCCCCAGTTCTTCCGTGGGACGACTTCGACAAAGAAAGTGGGCTGATCGCTGGGGCGATTCAAATCGACGATGGGGGCGATGCGCATGCCGAAGAAGTGTTTGGCCCGGCGGAGGTAGAAGTTGTTAGCGGGCGCGCTGGAATTTCGCAGGGCGACATAGCCGCTCAGCACGAGCAGGACGAGGCATACCGCCGCGAGGCTGAGGCCCAGGGCGAGGCGGGCGGGTTCGGGCTGGGCTTTGTGGTCGAGAACCTCCAGGACGTTGGACAGATAGACCCCGCCGCCGATGCCGGCGATTGAGCCGAGGAAAGCGATCAGGGAACTGAGGCTCAGGAGATTGCCAATGACGATGGTGCGGCCATTCATGACCCGCCGGGCTTCGGTTTCGGGGACGGGCTGAACGTCGATGAGCGCCCCGCCGCCGAATGCCGCCGGAAGCATAGGGTTGGGCGTTGCGGTTGCATCGAGCAAATCCCCCGGCGGCGCACTAATCGGAGTCTCGGGCAGTTGAAGGCGCGGAAACATGGGCTTTATCGCGGCGGCTTCGGCCGGCGTGAGCTCGACGCGGGGAACGCTCATTTTTCCGGGGGAGCCGTCGAATTTCTGGAAGGTGGTGAGGTTGCCTCCCATCGAGACGTCCTTCACGGCGATGTAGACCGGGCAGGGATCATCCCTCTGGCCGGCGAGGCAGAATTCCACCGCCACGGAGGTAAAACGTTTCTGCCGCCCGCTGGGTGTCATGGTGGGGACGCCGACCAGTCGCGCCAGTTCGCCACGTTCAAGCCACTCGCGAATGGCTTTACCGTTGCCGGGCGGAAAGGTGGCAATGTCCTGCTGTTTCCAGGCGTCGCATCGCTCGCAAAAGGGAACGAACGCGCGACGCCGGGTGAGAATGCCGGTGAGCCAGACGACGACGCCGCACTCGAAGGCGACCATGAGCCAGTTCATGACCGGATCGGACGTGCGCTCATGGGTGCTGGGATCGGAGTGGCCGACATCACGTTGTACATCGGTGCGCATCCGCCACGAAAGATAGGTCGGGAATTCATCCACGCGCCAGATGTTCTCGACGCCGGCCAGGTCGACGAAGCCGACATAATAATAGCCCAGGTATAGCACACCGCCCGCGGCGATGCCGAGCAAGCCGGCCAGCAGGGGCGAGCGGCATTTGCCGATGCGCACGGCCATCGTGAGCATGCCGCCGACGATCAGGGCGGCAAAAATGGGCATCAGGAAGATGATGTACCATCCCTTATTGAACGCCCAGTACATCACGCCGGCCAATAGTGCGGCCACAAGGAGAGCCAGCGCGTACAACGCGAGGAACTTTCCCCAGCTCACCCGCCCGCTGGCGCGGTACCTGGCTCGTTGAGTTATTTGCGACATGGTTGGGAGGGGAGGGTACCATCCGGGAAGGGGAAACGTAAATCGTAAAGACGTGAACAGCCGCGCGAAGGGAATCTGGGGTGGGGGAGCTAAGTAGGAAGGACGAAAGACTCATGCAACCAGTCCTTCGGGCACCTTAA
>DAIOHQ010000349.1:0-3402 GCA_036744635.1 Tepidisphaeraceae bacterium
AACCTGCGGCTACGATCTTCGCGCCACGCCCCTGCGTTGCCCGGAGTGCGGCACGATCCCTCCCGCGCCCGCCCCGCCAGCTCCCGCGCCGAATGTATCCTACTGAGGTCCCCGCGCCATTCCGCCCGCACGCGCTTGAGGACTTCGGTTATACTGTCAGCCAATGCGGCGCAAGCTCTTCAATCTTCTCGCGGCGGTGTCACTGGTGCTATTGGCATGCGTGGTCGTGGCGGGCGTGCGAAGTTTCTGGGTGGCGGACGAACTGATATATCTAACCTTCAGCCGGTCGGGCGAGGCGAGCGGGCATATGACCGGCACCGATATCCGCTTGGGCCGCGGCGCGATAAATCTTGCTTTCGACTGCGCGACCGCATCCTCGCCCGAACAGGTGGGGTGGCTGTCTAAATTCATCAAGCCGCTCGGATTCAGCCACCGTATTTGGTCACATAAAGGCCCGGTCCCGTCTCCCCACGCGCCGCCCAGCGTGCTCGGACGCGCGGCTGAGTGGCTTGGGTTTGAACTGGCGCACGTGACGGAGATCCATAGCGAGGCAAGCCCTGCCTTCAGCAGAGCAGACCACTTCGGCGTCGTCCTTCCCGCTTGGTTTCTGGCGCTGCTCTTCGCCATCCTGCCGGCAATCTGGCTGCGGCGGCGAATGATCCTGCGAAAACGCTCGCGGCTCGGCCTGTGCAAAACCTGCGGCTACGATCTTCGCGCCACGCCCCTGCGTTGCCCGGAGTGCGGCACGGTGCCGGCGGCGCCGGCGGCTCCTTCCCTTTGATGGAATGCACGGGGTTGAATGGCGGCGAAAATGGCCGGGACGTTCCCATGATCTTCACCTGAAGGCTGGCGTGGAGAAGGTGGTATGCTGGCGCAAATGGCCGGGACATCTCCGTGCATCACGCTGCTGAGCGACTTTGGGACCGAAGATGCGTATGTCGCGGCGATGAAGGGGATGCTGATTCGCTATTGCCCGGGGGCGCGGCTGGTGGACATCACCCACGCCATCGCCCCGCGGGATATTCTGGCGGGGTCGTTTGCCCTGGAGCGGGCGATCGACAGCTTTCCGGCCGGCACGGTTCACCTGGCGGTGGTCGATCCGGGGGTTGGGGGCACGCGGCGGATTCTGCTGGCCGCGATCAGCCAGCAGCTTGTGGTCTGCCCGGACAATGGGCTGATCACCTGGGCAGTGCGGAGGCATCCGCCCTGCGCCTGCCACGAACTCACCTGGCGGCCAGCGCGGTTCAGCGGAACGTTTCATGGCCGGGATATCATGGCCCCGGCGGCGGCGATGCTGGCCCGCGATGGCGGGGAAGCGATTGCCGCGCTGGCGCAGGGCAGCGCTGATCCGGTTTTGCTCGATGTCACCCCAGCTTCGCGGCGTTCCCGCACCACCCGCATCATCCACATCGACCATTTCGGCAACGCCACCACCAACATGCCCGAATCGGTGCTGGGCGGGCTGCGGCCGGCAGGCATCATCGTGGGGGGGCGAAAAATCGGGAGAGTCAGGCACACCTATGGCGATGTCCCTTCCGGCAGGCCGCTGGCTCTGATCGGGGGCGCTGGTTTGCTGGAAATAGCGGTGCGGGATGGCCACGCCGGCCGCGAGCTTTCACTGCACATCGGGGATGGGGTGGAAATCGTTTGCAATTAGGACTAAATAATCCTATATTTGCCGGGATGAACACCTCCGAACCCCCCGAACCCTCCGAACCCCCCGAACTCAAACTTACTCTGCACGATCGGCAGGTGCTGCGCGAATTGGCGGCACGGCAGGTGGAGATCGCCAACTCGCCGGTCAACCTGCGCCGCCGGGAGCTTTGGTATCTGCACGATGTTGGCCAGGCGCCCCGGCCGATGATACTGACCGAGTGGGGGCCGGCGTTCGACCTGGAATTCGACAAAGCTGTTCTGCGGTGCCAGGAGAAATGGGCCCGCGAGCTGGAGATCGGCTTTCACCGCGCCCTCTATCAGTTCGAGCGCATCGGCGATGACCATGTGATCGAGCCCTATTTCGATATCCGCTGGCAGGTGAAGATCAGCAACTTCGGGGTCGAGGCCGAGCATATTTATGCCGACAACCACGGCGACCTGGGGGCGCGCACCTGGGAACACCCGATCAAGGATATCCGGGCGGATTTCCAGAAGCTGAAGCATCGCACGTTCACGGTCGACCGGGAGGGGACGCTGGCCCGCCAGCAGTTCCTGCAGCATGTTTTTGAGGGGCTGCTGAGGGTGCGGATCCGCGGGGCGCACTGGTGGTCGCTGGGGATGACCTGGACGGTGGCGGAGCTGATCGGGCTGGAAAACCTGATGCTGTACATGTACGATGACCCCGACGGCCTGAACCAGATCATGTCTTTCGTCCGCGATGACCAGATTGCCCTGGCCAAGGCGATGGAGAGAGAAAAGATCCTGACTCCCAACAACGGCAACGATTACATCGGTTCCGGCTCGTACGGCTTTACCCGCGCCCTGGTCGGCGACGAAGATGCGGTGTGTCAGAGCGTGGGCACGGCCGACCAGTGGCTGATGCTGGAGTCGCAGGAAACGGTGGGGGTGGGCCCGCAGATGTTTGCAGAGCACATCCTGCCGCATCAGGCGCTGATCGCGCCGCATTTTGGGCGCTGTTACTACGGCTGCTGCGAGCAGCTTCATTCGCGGATCGATCTGGTGAAGGGGCTGGCGAATCTCAAGCGCGTGTCGGTTTCGCCCTGGGCGGACCAGCGGGTGATGTCCGAGGCGCTGGGGAAGGAGATCGTCTACAGCCGCAAGCCTAATCCGACGATGATCAGCACCGGTCATTTCGATGAAAGCCTGATCCGCCAGGATTTGAAGAATACGCTGGAGCTGACGCGGGAAAACAACGTCGAGATTATTATGAAGGATATTCACACCCTGCAGGGGGAGGCCTGGCGGGTGCGGCGGTGGGTGGAAATCGCCAAGGAATGCGTGGCGCAGGCGGGGTATGAGCTGGCTTGAACATGTCGAACTGGTTGGGTTCAGAGGAGATCGAGTTCTGGCCAACTTCCGTGTTGGATTGCCGTATAGAGAAGGGTGAGCTACCTGGGCACGGGTTCAGGAAAACCCGTGCTACGGGGGTCCATGCGCGGACACGGGCGGGACGCCCGTGCTACGGAGATCGCCCCGCTTCTTGCCCATGGGCTGGGTAGCCCATGCCACGTCGGGGTGGAACGCCGCCCAAGTGCTTTGGTTGGGTTGATGAGTCGGTTTTTTTTCGCTATTGTATGTGCCACACGGGGGGTTGCCTGCGCATCCGGTTCGAGGGTCTTGTCGGCACGAGGGATTATGAGTTTGAACGACTATTGCGGTTCCATGGTTGCGCCATTGGCCACGGCTGCGCGGGCGACGATGGAGGCGCTGGAAGACCGCCGGTTG
>DAIOHQ010000350.1:0-3347 GCA_036744635.1 Tepidisphaeraceae bacterium
CGTTGGTTGCCCACCGCGCCGGATCGCCGGTGCCCGGGCCCGGGCCATAGAGCACTCTCAATGTCGAAAAATTGACTGAACGGTTACAATGTCAAATGTCAAGAGGGAATTCGATTTTTGGGGGAGAGGGCGGAGGGAGGGGAATGTTGACGTGGCGACATGGAGAAGGGCTGACGCGGGGAGGGGACAACCGGCTCATCCGGTGTTCGCACCGGACGATTATTTGCAGATCGCCATCGGACGCCGCCCGGCCAAAACCGCGCTATCGGCAGCCCCCGACGGTTTCCCGCCACCGCAACCGGACGCCCCACCCGTGGTCGGGTACGCCCGGTATTGGCCGCTATTCGGCACAAGCGACCAGAGCGCACGCGATCTTCGGTGGGGTTTGTCACCCGAGCTTCGTGGCGAGTTGGCTGCGCAGGATTTCCACGTCATATGCCTCGCGACAGGAAACCCGCAGCAACGGAAGTTGCGCGCACGCGAGCACCTCATTGACGAATTGGTCACGCTTGCGGCGCTTCTCGGCGCGGTGCGACTTGTCATCCAATTCAATGGCGAGCAGGAACAGCGTCTGGGTCTGATCACATAACACGAAGTCAACGTGCATGTTGCCTGCATTGTGGATCCAAAATCCTTTGCCCTCGGCTTCCGGCGCCATCTTGACGAGATCCATGAGCCGGACCTTCGCGAAGACGCGATAGCTACCGGCGACCAGGTGTTCCAGAACGAGCAGGAACGCCATTTCTCCCTTCGACAGCAGGGTTCGCTGGCGGTACATCGCCGGACGCGGCGGAAAGGGTCCTTCGTGCCAATACTTCCGGCGGCGGGCGCGTGGGCGGCGTCTTTCGCCGCCAGCAGCGCTAAAATTGATGGGGGCGGACGTCGTCAAGGCGATGGACGGCCGCACCGCGCCGCCGGTGTTTTTGCTCACGCTTGTCTGCACCGGGTGCGGCTTTGGCGCGATCTTCGTTGGGCGTGCGGAAAGTGCCCGACGCCAGAGCCATCGCACCCCCAGAGCGCATTTCCTCACCAGCGCGGCCGGCACATTCGCCATTGCTTCGGCCACGGCCTCATTTTCCGCCTCCTGCTGCCGGCGTTTCCGCCAACCGCCCCGCTGGCTGGTGGATCGATGTCGGCGGTTACGATAGCGGTTGGCCATGCTTCTCCCGAGGAACAACGTCATGAGCGCGGCGCGGAGCGCCTTGGTATTGCAGGGATTATCCACGTCCACGCCAGGCGATGGAAGGGAGCGACGAACAGAGGAGTCGATCTCACCCGCGCGGAAGGATCGCCGCCGTCTCGACTGTGCCGTGAGAGCAAGCTTACGCTCCTACGGCGAGATGCTCAAAACAATCTCACCTCATCGGCTTTCTTCCCCTTGGCCTTGGGGGCTTGCTTAAAGCTGCGGATTTCCTGCGCCATGGGCATGTCGATCTTTTTGTTGGCCAGGAGTTCCTCGATGGTGAGGATTTGCAGTTTCGGGTGGCGGCTGCCGCCTACGGTCTTGGTCTGGTAGAAGCCGGCGTCGGCCGCCTCCTTGCGCATGGGGGCGGTGGCGGGTTCGAGGGTGATGAACACGCCGATGGCGGCCTGCTCGCGCTCCACCACGCCCCGCAAGTCGCGCACCTGGGAAGCGGTGACGTGGCCGCCCTTCACCGAAATGATGATCGTCTGCGTCTGGCCATTGGACTCGGTCAGGTACAGCCGCCCGTCGATTCCCTGATCCGCGCCTTTCTTCTGCTCGGCCGGCCGCGCGGCTACTAATCCCAAGGCCCAATACCGGAATTGATACTTGTCGGCCTCGGCCAGCGCCCGCGCGCTTTCCAAGTCGCGCGGCTCGCCGATGACTTTGTATTTCGCTTCAGCCGTGGCCAGGGCGAGCGATGTGATTTCTCCAATGATGTGCGGTGTGCGAATATTCACCGCTGGACACGGGTTCGGGAAAACCCGTGCTACGCAGGAGCGCTGCGCTTCTGGCGCATGGGCTGGTAGCCCCATGCCACAGCAGGCACGCCACAGCGAAGCGTTTCACCCGGCCCAATGTTAATTTCTGCGCTCCCTTTGCGGGGGTGAGAGCGATAGGCTAAGGTCATGGCCACGTTCAGGAGCGGAATGTCGATGCGATGGAGACTCGAATGAACAGAACCGGCGTTAAGCTGGGTGTGGTGGCGCTGGCCGCGATCACGTTCCTCGTTGGCTGCGGCAACCGCAACAAGCCGAAGGTTCAGCCGACGGTGGACACGGAGAATGCCGCGGCCGGGGGCGACATCTACGACCGCACCGCGAAGCTGCGCGAGGCGGTGGAGACGTTTAACCCGGTGGCGCGGCAGATGCCGGGATATACCGAGGCCGAGCACCGCGCGCTGATGGCCGATGTCTTCAACCGGCTGGGGCAGATTTTGCCGCTGCTGGAAAGCTCCCGGCCGAGCGGCGCTTTCCGCCAGCAGGTGCAGATCATCACCGCTTCCGGCAATCAGCTCGCCACCGGCGGCAGCGAGCTGGCCTCCGGGCCGGCGATCGACAGCGGGCTGCGCGCCGCTGCGCGGGCGCTGATGGCGGTCAACGATGACATGTTCGCCGGGCAGGGCGAGGCAGGCGCGGGGGATAAATCCGGCGGCGGCACAGAGGCGGGTTCCATCAGCGGCGCGCTGGAGCAGTTGCAGGGGAAGATTGGAGAGCTGGATGCATCGCGCGGGCCGATGCACCGGTTGGTGGTGGGTCAGTCGGTTCGGCTGATCGACAACGTGCTGGTGCAGATGACCAACAACCTGGTGACACGGGTGGGCGAGCGGCCGGTCTCACCGGCGCCGGCGGCCAGTTCCGCGGAGATGAACACCACCAGCCGGCCGACCACCGGCGCCGGCGCGACGGAACCTGCCGACAAGACGAACACACCGTAATTTTGCGAGTATTTATCACCATGGCATGGACATCTTTGTGTGAAGTGAAAGAACTGGCCGAAGGCCAGGGCAAGTACGTCGAGATCGAGGGATTTCAGCTCGCGGTTTTTCTGTCGGAGGGGAAGCACCACGTGATGGATAACACGTGCCCGCACGCCGGCGGCAATCTGGCCGGGGGATTCGTCGATCAGGGGTGCGCGGTGTGCCCGTGGCACTACTGGGCGTTCCGCCTGGACAACGGCGAACTGCGCGATGCCCCCGGCGTCGGCGTCAGCGTGTACCAAACCCGCGTGCTCGACCGCGAAGGCGAGCCGGCACTGCTGCAGGCGGATTTGCCGACGCCCTGAATTTCCCCCACGTAGGGTCCGCTTCAGCGGACGCGGGCTCAATACCGTCCGCTGAACACGATTTTGCATGAAGCCTCAAGCGGCGACGCTTTCTTGGGCC
>DAIOHQ010000351.1:0-3280 GCA_036744635.1 Tepidisphaeraceae bacterium
GCCCGGCGCTACGGTCGTTATGATTCGAGAGTGAGCTGGCGCCGGCCCGGCCGCTGAACTATGGCTGCTCAACCGTGACCCCGCCTACCTCAAGCGATAACATTCACAGGCAGCCCCGCGCGCCCCGCGCCCACCGCGGGAAACAAACCCAACCATTGCACGTTGCCGATCGATTCGGATACAGTGAGGCGCAGGAGGTCCGACCGGAGAACCCGAATGGTTGACGCCGCCACCACAGTCGAACGCCAAACCGAAACGTCCATCCCCAGCCCCGCCCTGGCGCTGCGCCGCGCGTGGGTAATCTGGTTCGCACTGCTGGGCAGCCCATTTGTCCTGTTCCTCGTGACCGTCTGGCATTTGACGGATGAAGAGGTTTCCAGCGCCACCCCCCCTGCCCCGGCCTTGGCGCGGGTCTGGTTCCTGGGGAGCATGGCGTATCTCGCCCTAGTGATCCCGGCGGCGTTCTTCTGGCGCAGCCGGATTTTCAAGGCGTACTGGACCGGCCAGGTCGTCGGGCCGCGCGACTACCTAAAAGGTATGCTCACTATCTGGCTGGCGCTGGATATTGGCGGCTTTGTGGCTCTGGCGGGATGCCTGATCAGCGGCCGGATTTTGCCTTGCCTGCTCCCGGCACTGGTGGCGTTCATCATCTTCGTTCCGCTCTGGCCCAGCGGCCGGGCGATGACCCGCCCAGTCGGAAACCAGGATGACCCCGAGCTCTACGAAGACCCGCGATGACATTCGCCGGCCCGCGCAGGCCCGCGCGGGGTTTTTGGTTGACAGGACTTGCAGCTCCGAATATAGAACGTGGGAATTAAACGCCCGCGAAGCACGTTTCCGCACCTACATCTTTTTTCTTTACGAGACCTTTGTGGTGGAGCTGACCAAGGCAGGTAAAAAGTTCGTATTCCCCCGCTGGGCTAACTATCTGTTGCCCCTGTCGGTGCTGGGGGTGTTGGGTGGCGGGCTGTATGTGCCCGTGCTGGTCGGTCTTGGCTTCTCGCCGAAGACGACGGATGTGGGTTACATGCCCCAGCAGCCGGTGCCGTTCAGCCACGCCATGCACGCCGGGCAATTGGGGATGGACTGCCGCTACTGCCACAGCACGGTGGAGCGGGCCGCTTATGCGGCGCTGCCGACAGCACAGACGTGCATGAATTGCCACGCCAGCATCAAGCCCGACAGCTCCGCGCTGGTGCTTATTCGCGAAAGCTGGAAGAACGGCGACCCGGTGGAATGGATCAAGGTGCATGACCTGCCAGACTACGCATACTTCAACCACGCCGCCCACGTGAATCACGGCATCGGGTGCGTGAGCTGTCACGGGCGCATCGATCAGATGGACACTGTGCGGCAAGTACAACCGCTGAGCATGGCGTGGTGCCTCAATTGCCACCGCGAGCCGGAAAAGCATCTTCGGCCGCTGGAGCAAATCACCAACATGAGCTGGAAACCCGAAGGTGACAGGCTCCAGGCCGGCCTGGAGCTGAAAAAGAAGTTTGAAATTCAGAGTACCGCTTACCTGACGAGTTGTTCGACGTGTCACCGATAAAACACCATATCTCCGGGATCGAATTCTGGCGCAGCCTCGAGCACGCCTCCGCGAGCGCTGCGCTGACTTCGGCGAGCTCAGTCGAGCCGCGGCCATTGGTGGACACTGAGTTCCCCGGCTACGACCCTCTGCAGCTCGTCAGCTCAACGCGGCGCAGCTTCATGAAGCTCATGGGGGCTTCGCTGGCCCTGGCCGGGGTGTCGCTGACAGGGTGCCGGCGCTGGCCCAAGGAGGAGGTGGTCCCCTATGCGAGCAACCCGAAGGACCGGGTGCCGGGGATTCCCGAGCGCTATGCAACGGTGATGGAACTGGGTGGGGTCGGGATCGGGCTGCTGGTGAGCTGCTACGATGGCCGGCCCATCAAGATCGAAGGCAACCCGGATCATCCCTTCGCACTGACCTCACCAGGATTGGGCGCGGCGGATGCGTTCGCCCAGGCGAGCCTCCTGGAAATGTATGACCCGGAGCGGAGCCGCTCGCCAGTCGATCGCTCCAAGGGCAAGGATGCCCATTCGACGTGGGATGCATTCTCCGATGCCGTCGCCGGATATTTCCCGGCCGATGGGGCGGGGGGCGGGGGGGGGGCGATCCTCTCGGAAGCCGCCAGTGGCCCCAGCGCCCTGGAGATGAAGAAGCTGTTCCTGAAGAAATTTCCGCAGGCGAAATGGCACGAGTATGAGCCGATCAGTTCCGACAACGAATGGATGGGCGCCAAGCTCGCGTTCGGCAAGCCGCTGCGGGCGCTGGCGAACCTCCAGAAGGCATCCGTGATCGTGTCGCTGGATGCCGACCTGCTGGGCCTGCACCCCGCGCACCTCCGCTACGCCGCCGACTGGGCTTCGGGTCGGCGCAGCGGTGATCAGGGGCGGATGAACCGAATGTACGTGGCTGAGTCTTGCTTCAGCATCACCGGCGCCATGGCCGATGAGCGCTTACCATCGCGGCCGTCGCGGCTCAACGCAATCGCAGCGGCGCTGGCGGCGAAGCTGGGTGTCGAAGGAGCCACCTCAGCGCCCTTATCGGCCGAGGAGGCGCAGTTCGTGCAACGGGCGGCCGCCGACCTCAACCTGAAGAGCAATGCAGGCAAGGGGGTGATCGCGGCGGGGGCGCATCTTCCGGCCGAACTGCACGCCCTGACCTACGCGATGAACGCAAAGATTGGCGCATTGGGCGAGACCCTTGAAATGCTCGACCTGCCTGAACTCGACCGCCCCGACCCCCCCGACCCGGACATACCGGGTTCCCCGGCTGAGGCGATCGCAGCCCTGACCGAAGAAATGAAGGGCGGTCGGGTCAACACGCTACTGATCCTCGGCGGCAACCCCGTTTACGATGCCCCGGCCGACCTGGACTTCGGCAAGGCGCTGGCCGGCATCGCCAACAGCATCCACCTGAGCGTTTACCAGAACGAAACGTCGCGGACGTGCAAGTGGCACCTGCCGCGGGCACATTACCTGGAGGCATGGGGCGACGCGCGGGCATTCGATGGCACGGTGAGCATCGCCCAGCCGATGATTGAGCCGTTGTTTGGCGGCAAGTCGGTAATCGAACTGCTGGCGCTGGTGGCCGGCGAGACGGTGAACACCGGCAGCGCCATCGTCCGCCGCTCGGCCGAGACAATGCTCGGCGGGGCGGATAAGGACATGGCCTTTCGCCGGGCACTGCACGATGGGGTCGTCTCCGGCACTGCCCGCGCGGGCGCGGGCGCGGCGGCGGTCAGGGCCCCCC
>DAIOHQ010000352.1:0-3129 GCA_036744635.1 Tepidisphaeraceae bacterium
TGTCATGGCTGGATGAGCGGTAGGTGTACTCACCTGCCCGAATCCAGCCATATTTATCCCGGCCGCCCAAAGTGTCACGCACCCGCGTCGCGCTGTAGAAATGATTCGATGATCGTTCCGGGTTCCTCCAGCAGCTCATCGGCCACGAACCCGGAAAATTCCGCCCCGATGTGAAAATCCACCCCTTGCCCCGGCGCGCAGAAGCGCACCGAATAAATCAGCAGCGAAGCCTTCTTCAGCTTCACTTTCGCAAGAAACTGCGATCCCACGGCCATCGGCTGGTTGCTGATCAAACCCAGGCCGCGAGTGGAGACGTCGACCACGTGCACCTTGTCAAATTTCCATTCCCGCGTGGGGGAGCAGGGCAGGATTTCCAGCTCCCGATCGCAGGCGCAGCGCGGCTCGAGGCGTTTGTCCGACGAATTGGTCGAAGGCGTGGTCATGGATTCGTCAATCGCCCGGGGCCGGCGCATCCTCGCTGGGATGACGCCTGCGAAATGTGCCAATGATCTTCACCAGCCGCTTAAAATGCCGCTCATCCTCGGCCGCCAGCGTCAGCGTCCAGTGCGGATCGTCGCTGCCGGCGATCAGCTCAATCTCCTTGCGATGGTCGATTTCCTCGGCGCGCAGTTCCTCCAGCCCCTTCTGATCCAGCCCAGACAGTGGTTGTTTGGTCACCTGCCACGCTCCTGGCCCGTATGGTTGAAGAAATGCGGTGCCGCTTTCCGGCATCGCATTTCCAAAAGGTTCCCAATGCCGGCGTTCATCGCCGATTGCGGGTTACCTATAGGGATTAACGTAAACGGCGCGAAAACATGACAAAGATTTTTTGGGAATTCTTTCGGACGCGTTTTTGAGCGTTCTGGGGGAGGTTGGTCGCCGATCACAAGCCTTGATGCCGCAAGTTTCCGAAAATGATGGCGCGGCGGTCAATACTTCCCCACCGCCCGTTCTTTGGCCGGTAAAATCTCCAGGCAGGTCGTCCACCAGCCGCTCCGCACGGTTTCGATAAACGGCGGCGGAAGCGCCTCGGCCTCCATTTCGGCCGCCATGGCCTGGTGGTCGTATTCCAGCGGAATGTAATTCACCTCCTCTGAGTCCCCGGCGTCGAGCAATGTGTATCCCACCCGCGGGGTGCCATCGTTGGCCGGCCTGCCCAACACGCCGCAGTTCACAAACAGCCGGCCCGATGGCAGGCGCCTCCGCCACGGCAATCCGGTGTGCGTCGCGATCAGCACATCCGCGCCGTAGTCATCGCAGAATTTTTCCAGCAGGTGCGTCGGCGTGGTCGATTCCCAGAGAAACTCGTTCATCCGCCGCGGTGAGCCGTGACAGCACAGCACCCGCCGGCCGTTCCCGCCCGCCCCCGTACCCAGTTCAAATCGAATCTCCCCCGGCAGCGCCGCCAGCCATGGCCTCCAGCGGGCGCTGGTCTTGGCGAAGGTATATTGATAGCTCAGCCGCGCGTAATAATTGTCGGCCGGGTCGGTGTACCCGCATTGGCAGTCGCCCAGGCCGTTGCCGATCGAGTGATCGTAATTCCCCTGCATGGTCAGGATGTCGTTGTCGATCAGCAGCGGAAAAACCTTGTCCGGATTCGGCCCGAACGCCCCCAAGTCCCCCAGGCACATCATCCGCTCCGCGCCGCGCCGCCCGGCGTCCGCGATCGCCGCCGCCAGCGCGAAATGATTGCTGTAAATCCCCCCAAACACCGCCACGCGACGAAACTGCATGATCGGATATTATACATCCGTCAGCGCGGTGTCGTGGCACGGGTTTTCCTGAACCCGTGAGTCCGCGGTACGCCACGGACGGGCGGAACGGTGCTGGGTACAGCACCTGCACGGGTTAAGGAAAACCCGTGCTACGGGGAGGACGTGTAAATCCGCGGCCGCGATAGTATCCTCATTCCCATGCCCAAGCGCTATCTCATCACCGGGGGGGCGGGATTTATTGGTTCGCATCTGGCCGAGCGATTGCTCGGGCAGGGGGATCAGGTTTCGATTCTCGATGATTTCTCCACCGGGCGGGATGCGAATCTTGCGGCATTGCGCGGCCGGGCGGGTTTACAGGTCATCCGCGACTCGGTGGAAAACGAATCTACCATCGGCGTGCTGATGGCCTCCTGCGATGCGGTGTTCCACCTGGCGGCGGCCGTGGGCGTGCAACTGGTGCTCGACCAGCCGGTGCGCACCATCCGCACCACCATTCACGGCACGGAAGTGGTGCTGGATGCGGCCAACCGCTTCGGCCGGCCGGTATTGATCACCAGCTCATCGGAAGTGTACGGCAAAGGCGCCCGCGTGCCGTTTTCCGAAGACGATGACGTCGTGATGGGCGCCACCCGCACCAGCCGGTATTGCTACGCCTATTGCAAGGGAATCGACGAATTTCTCGGCCTGGCGTATCACAAGCAATTCCAGTTGCCGGTGACGATCGTCCGCCTGTTCAACACCGTCGGCCCGCGGCAAGTTGGAGCGTACGGGATGGTCTTGCCGCGGTTCGTGTCGGCCGCGCTGAACAACGAGGCGCTGAAGGTCACCGGCGATGGAACGCAAACCCGCTGCTTCTGCCACGTCGCGGATGTGGTGGGCGCTCTGGTGCAGCTTATGAACACGCCGGGCGCCGTCGGCCAGGTCTATAACCTCGGCGGCGAGCAGGAAATCTCGATGAACGACCTGGCCAGACGGGTCATCGAGCTGGCCGGCTCGAAGAGCGCCATCGAGCACATCACCTACGAACAAGCCTACGGCCACCGTTTCGACGACATGGCCCGCCGCGTCCCCAAGCTGGACCGCATCCGCACCGTCATCGGGTTTTCGCAGAAGTTCAGCTTGGATGAGATCATTCAGTCGGTGATCGAGCATCAGCACGTGAGCATTGCGTAGCGAGCAAGTATGTCCCCTTTGTGGCCCCTGGCGCTTGTCGACCTGCTCATGCTGGACAGGGTGCGTGACACTTCAGGCGGCTTTGCCTTGATTTGGTGGGGCGGACATTCTTGTCCGCCATGGCTGTTTAGCCTGCTCGCTTGCGAGCAGCGGTTCTGCCGTCTGAGAGGATAACGGGGACGCACCTACTGACCGTTGCATAAAAAAGTTTAAGTAATAATAGTGACGTAAGATAGGCATG
>DAIOHQ010000353.1:0-3055 GCA_036744635.1 Tepidisphaeraceae bacterium
TGGTCTGGAAGCTCGGTGACCTCATCCTGGAGCATCTGGAAGAGTTGGCGGAACTGGAGTCCCTGGACAATGGGAAGCCTATTGGCGTTGCCCGCGCAGCTGACGTGCCGCTGGCGGCGGATCTCTTCCATTACATGGCTGGATGGGCCACCAAGATTGAGGGCAACACCATCTCACTTTCGGTGCCCTATGCACCAGGGGTGAAGTTCCACGCCTATACATTGCGTGAGCCGGTTGGTGTGGTAGGGCAGATCATCCCGTGGAACTTCCCGTTGTTGATGGCGGCATGGAAACTCGGGCCCGCGCTCGCCACCGGCTGCACCGTGGTGTTGAAGCCGGCTGAGGAAACACCGCTATCCGCACTACGGCTGGGCGAGCTAATCCAGGAGGCGGGATTTCCCGACGGGGTGATGAACATCATCACGGGGTTTGGCGAAACTGCTGGTGCGGCACTGGCAGCGCACCCCGGGATCGACAAGGTGGCGTTTACCGGCTCAACCGAGGTCGGCAAGCTCATCCTAAGGGCCGCCGCCAATGACCTGAAGAAGGTATCGCTTGAGCTGGGGGGCAAGTCGCCGAACGTCGTCTTGCGGGATGCCGATCTCGACCTCGCCATAGCGGGTACGGCGAGTGCCATCTTCTTCAATCAGGGTCAGTGCTGTTGCGCCGGGTCACGGTTGTTCGTGCAAGAGAGCATATTTGACAAGCTCGTTGGGGGCGTCGCCGATGCAGCCAAGAAGATCAAGGTCGGTCCGGGGCTCGACCCCGAAACTCAAATGGGCCCGATGGTTTCCGAGATCCAATTCAACCGCGTGTGCGGTTATCTCGAGTCCGGCCTTGCAGAAGGCGCCAAAGCCGTCGCGGGCGGTGGGAAGCTGGGTGGCAAAGGCTATTTTGTCGAGCCGACCGTGCTGGTGGACACAAAGCCGGATATGAAGGTCATTCGGGAAGAGATCTTCGGCCCGGTGGTCGCGGCCATTCCATTTAAGGAACTGGACGATGATCTGGTCAGGGCCGCCAACGATACCGTCTATGGCTTAGCAGCCGGAGTCTGGACCAAGGATATCAGTAAGGCCCATTCCCTGGCAGGGAAGCTGAAGGCGGGCACAGTCTGGATCAACTGCTACAACATCTTCGATGCGGCATTGCCCTTTGGCGGCTACAAGCAGTCCGGCTGGGGGCGTGAAATGGGGCATGACGCCCTTGATCTCTACACCCAGAAGAAGGCGGTCTGCGCAGCCTTGTGACAAGCGTAGCGCACGGCAATCCACGCTGACACCAACCGCCGTCCGGTGTGCGGGGTGTCGCTTGAGTTCGATCGCAGGTAGTGCCCGGCTGCCTGCGATTTTTTTGTTTCTCTTGCAAGCGGCAGACACACTTGTAGCCGGCCGATGCCCCAATTCATTCGGCTTCCTGGTGACCCCGCAAATGGCTATCGTCAACAATACTTGAGGCCTCACGGGGCAATTTCAGTCCATGACGAGGCAGAAGGCAATCGGGAGGTCACGATGACCGACGTCAAGTGGACGATCAAGGCGCGTGAATTTGTCAACTGTAATTGCTCCTATGGCTGTCCCTGCCAATTCAACGGATTGCCGACATACGGGGATTGCCGGGCCGTCGTCGGTATCCAGATCGACACCGGCCATCACGGAAACACGCGACTCGACGGGCTTAAGGTCGCCGCCATTTTCAAGTGGCCCGGCCCTATACACGAGGGCAAGGGTGAAGCAGCCGTCGTTATCGATGCGCGCGCAACGGTGTCTCAGCGCGAGGCGCTGCTGCGCATTCTCAGCGGACAGGACACCGAACCCGGCGCGACGATCTTCAACGTTTTCGCCTCGACGCTCGAAAAACTGCATGAGCCGATCTTCAGCAAGATTGATTTCGAGGTGGATATCGATGGCCGCACGGCACGCCTGGTTGTGCCGGGCGTGATCGAGACGCGTGGCGAGCCCATCCTCAATCCGGTTACGGGCCAGGACCACAGAGTGCGCATCGATATGATCGGTGGGTTCGAATATACGCTGGCTGAGATCGGACGCGGGTGGTCCAAGACCTCGCTTCCAATCGCATACGAGCTTACCGATTCCTACGGCCAGTTCTGCGAACTCAATCTCAGCCAGAGTGGGATCGTTCGCTGACTGCCAATGACCTACGTGCGCTTGAAGTTGTACTGAGGCGCGACCGTGTCCTAGTCGCAGTGGCGCTCTCGGTGATTGCCGCACTCTCTTGGCTTTATCTGTTGTGGCTTGCCGCGGACATGGAAATGGGCGGCGTGGACATGACTGGCTTTCGGATGATCCCTGCCGGCCTTGGCCTGATGATGCCCGCCACCGCGCCGTGGACAGGCGTCGAGTTCGTGTGGGTTATCGCAATGTGGGCGGTAATGATGTTCGGCATGATGATGCCCTCGGTCGCGCCAATGATCCTGATCTATGCGCGCGTCGGCCGGCAGGCGGCGGCGCAAGATAAGCCATTCGCCGCGACGGGTTGGTTCGCCGCCGGTTATCTCCTGGTCTGGACCGTCTTTGCGCTCGCTGCGACCTCGGCGCAATGGGCGCTCGAACGCGCCGCCATGCTCAACTCGATGATGGAAGGCACGAGCAACTTGTTTGGCGGCATCGTACTGATCGCGGCCGGGCTTTATCAGTGGACGCCGCTCAAGGACGCCTGCTTGTCGCAGTGTCAATCGCCGCTGCACTTCATTCAGCGCCGCGGCGGCTTCCGGCGCGATGCAGCGGGTTCGCTCGCGCTCGGTGCGCGGCACGGAGCCTATTGCGTCGGCTGCTGCTGGGCGCTGATGGCGCTGCTATTCGTTGGTGGGGTGATGAATGTACTGTGGATTGCCACCCTAGCGATCTTGGTGCTCGCGGAGAAGGTCGTTCCGACTGGCCGGCTGATCTCCCGAATCTCGGGTGCGGGATTCATTGCCGGCGGGGTATGGCTCCTGGCAGCAGCCCTGCGTTGACCAGGACGCCGCGTTATTTTTCTACTGATAACCTGTCCTTTCCGAAAATCATATCCGGACGTATTGGTGGTGCAGTCCAGCCAG
>DAIOHQ010000354.1:0-2954 GCA_036744635.1 Tepidisphaeraceae bacterium
CTATTACCGCTGAAGGAAGGTCCGCGTTGAGCGGACGTAGCGCTGTAGTGTTAACACGAGAGACAGCGATGCAATCGCCCAGGCCGTATACCGTACAACAAGCCAGAGCGCCCTCGGTACGGATGACCGCCCCGCTTTGGAATAATCCAATACGTTGCTTCTCTTGCTCACGTCGTGTTCTTGCATTGTCATGGCAGGAGCTTTTGCGTACCGCGGAACTGCCCTCCCAAGGCCTTAGAAGCGGGCTTCGAAGCCCAGGCGGACGTACGGCTCATCGCTGATTTTTTCCACCGTGGTCAGATTTCTGGAGTCGAAGCCGGTGGTGAAGCGCTGGCGGAAGGCGTAGCCGCCGGCCACGAAGAAGCCGGTGCCTTCGTTGATATCCCAGCGCACTCCGGCCTCGACCCGGCTCTGCTCGAAGAAGAGGCTGCGGTCATTGGGCAGGTCCTGCTCGTCGAAGGCGTTGATGGTGTCGCGGTAGTTGAGGAAGACCTTCCAGTGTTCGCTGAGGGCGTAGCTGGCTTTGACGTCGAAGAGGGTGGGGACGGTCCAGGTGGCGTCTATCTGCACTTTGTCGGCCGGCTTCCAGTAGATGGTGTTGTAGGGGAACCCGACGGCCAGGCGGATGGTGGGGTTGAGCACGAAGGTATAGGCGAAGCCGGGGAGGGGGACATCGGGGAAAAACGTTCGGTGCCCATCGTAGTCGAGGCCGACGATGATGTTGCTGTCGGGGCCAAGCTCGCGGCCGAGCAGGATGGTGGCCTTGCCGTAGTAGGCGGAGCCATCACCGAAAGGATTGGCGCCGGCATAACCGACGGCGGCGCTGGCGGCGAGGAACCAGTTCTGGCCGATCATGGCGATCGGCGAGCCGACGCCGACCGAGGTGTCGAGGAGCTGGCCGGGGAGGCGGGGGTTCTTGGTGTCGAGGTTGAGATAGAGCAGGTCATAGCCGGCGGTGGGGTTGATGCGGCGGGAATCATCCAGCCGCCAGCGCCCCTGGGTGCTGTACATGGAGAGCTGGAAGTCATCGTTGCTGCGCTTGGTGTGGCCGGAGTCGAAGAGGGCGGCATCGCCGCGCGCCTCGACAAATGCCTGCGGCGCCCAGGGCTTGAACAGATCGCCGGCGCTGGTCTGGGCGCGGACGCCGGTGGTAAGCAGGAGAAGGAGCAGGAGAGCGGCAAGGATGCCTGCCGCTGGGACGATTCGCCGGGAGAGGAAAGTCATGGTGGAAGTATGCCGTGACGATGGGCTGCCCGCAACGTTTGTGCGGCGAGGCGCCACGGGAAATTGGCGAACCTTCCGGTTTTAACCCGGGCCGCTACAATCGCGCCATGGCCTCGACGATCGAGCAGCAGCCGCTGGATGAGAACACCCGGGAGTTCCTGGCGCAGGCGGCGGAGTCGCCGTTTGATTTCCACGCCCTCAGCACCAAGGCGGCCGGGGATGAGCGGCTCAAGCGGGCCATCAATAGCGCCGTCCTGCGGCAGTACACGGCGCGGGAGACCAGCCTGCTGCAACTGCCCGATTCCGACCGCCTGCGCACGCTGGCCGGGGAGATCAAGCAGCACACCCTGGATCATCTCGACTATTACCTCGAGCAGCTCCGCGATGCGGTGCAGCGCAACGGCGGCCAGGTTCATTTCGCCGCCACCGGCGAAGAGGCCAAGCGGATCATTCTGGACATCGCCCTGAAAGCCAACTGCAAGCTGTGCGTCAAATCCAAATCGATGGTGAGCGAGGAGATCGAGCTGACCCACGCCCTGGAGCACGCCGGAATCGAGACGGTGGAGACCGACCTCGGCGAGTTCATCGTGCAGATCAGCAAGGATAAGCCCAGCCACCTGGTGGCGCCGATCGTCCACAAGGACAAGGCATCCATCGCCAGGCTGTTCAGCGAATACTTCGGCACACCTTACGATGACGATCCCGCTGCCCTGACCAAACAGGCGCGGATTTTTCTCCGCGATAAGTTCCGCCGGGCTGACCTGGGCCTGACCGGTGGGAATTTCCTGGTGGCCGAGAGCGGGACGGTGTGCATCGTCACCAACGAAGGCAACGGCCGGCTGACCACCGCGATGCCGCGGGTGCTTGTCAGCCTGGTGGGGATCGAGAAGGTGATCCCGCGCATGGTCGACCTGTCGGTGATGCTCAAGCTGCTGGCCCGCAGCGCCACCGGCCAGGCGATGACCGTCTATACCAGCCTGTTCGGCGCCCCCCGCGCCCCCGGAGAAAAGGATGGCCCGGAGGAATTTCACCTGGTGCTGATGGACAACGGGCGCAGCGAAATCCTGGCCAGCGAATACCGCGAGACCCTGCGCTGCATCCGCTGCGGGGCGTGCCTCAACGCCTGCCCGGTCTATCGCAAGATCGGCGGGCACGCCTATGGCAGCGTCTATCCCGGGCCGATCGGGGCGCTGATCACTCCGCTGTTCAAGGGGCTGGGAAACTTCAAGGACCTGCCGCAGGCCTCCTCGCTGTGCGGGGCCTGCTACGAGGCCTGCCCGGTCAAGATCAACATCCCCCAGCACCTGATCAACATGCGCCGCGATATCGTCAACTCGCGGCTCAACGGGTTCTGGGAGCGGTTCGTCTATCGCACGTGGGCGCGGGCATTGAAGTCATCGTTCATGTACCGGTGGATCGGAAGGATGCAGAAGTGGATGCTGCGGCGGCGGGCGGTGAATGGCTGGGTCCACAAGATGCCCAAGGTGGCCGCCGGCTGGACGCAGATCCGCGACATGCCGGCGCCGGCGGCGAAGACGTTTCACCAGTTGTGGAAGACCAGGTAGGGTGGGCGTACTCGCCCACCGTGACCGCAGATGGTGGGCGATTACGCCCACCCTACGGAAGGACCTATCGGAATGACGGCGTCGAACGAGGTGATCGCCAAGGTGCGGGCGGCGCTGGGACGCGCTGAACCGCTACGGACAGCGCCGGTGCCGCCGGCCATCGAC
>DAIOHQ010000355.1:0-2434 GCA_036744635.1 Tepidisphaeraceae bacterium
AAACCCAAACTATCAAGAAAAGTTGAACAGGTTATTTTTGGGCAGGCCCTTAGCTTGCAATTCGTGCATCACTGTTTCATCAATACCGCCCAGGCGGTAAATTGTGTAGCGCGAGTGTCTCGCTCGTGACGCAGCGCAACGTACTGCCACTGGGATCGTTGCCAATCGGAGAAGAGCCAATGATTGAAACGCAACAGGAATTGCCGTCTCTGGAATCGGACTATCCCCTGACGACCGAGCAGGTTGCCGGGTTTGACCGCGATGGCTTCATCCTGCTGCGGCAGCTTTGCACCCGCCCGGAAGCGGCGGCCTATCGCCGCGCCATCATTGACGCGGTTGCCCCGCACGTCGATCAGGTATCGGCCACGCCGCTGGAGAAGCGCGACCTGTACGGCAAGGCCTTCATCCAGACCCAGCACGTCTGGGATCAGCACCCATCGGTGCGCGGCTTTTCCCTCTGCCGGCGATTCGCCAAGGTGGCCGCCGAGCTGATGCAGGCGGATTGCGTGCGCATGTACCACGATCAGACGCTGCTGAAAGAACCCGGCGGCGGGCCGACACCGTGGCACCAGGACCAATATTACATCCCCCTCGACACCGATCGCGCCCTGACCATGTGGATGCCGCTGGTGGATGTCTCGGCCCAGATGGGAACGATGGATTTCGCCGCCGGCTCGTACAAGCACGGCGCCCTGGCCGATGTGGGAATCTCTTCGCAGTCGGCCGATGTATACGACAAGCTGATCGCCGAGCGCCGCTGGCCGATCCGCCAATGCGGCGACATGGCCGCCGGCGACGCCACCTTCCACCTCGGCTGGACCGTCCATCGCGCCGGCGGCAATTCCAGCAACCGCATGCGCGAAGTCATCACCGTGTTGTATTTCGCCGACGGGGCACGGCTGATCGAATCATCCATGTCCGCCGGCGCATCCCGCCTCCATCTCAAAGGCCGCAAGCGCGGCGAACTGGTGGATAGCGAAATCAATCCGGTCGTCTATCGCAAGTAACAGTGCATCCAATGGAGAGCGTGTGACCGAAATCCAACCGACTTCGCCGCCCAGCACCCCGCGCAAAAAGCGCTTCACCTGGCGCCGCGCCCTAGTCGCGCTGGTGATCCTGCTGGTCCTCACCGAAGTCGGCCTACGGCTCGCCTTGGGCCTGGGCAATCCGGTGATCTACCAACCCGACCCCGCCTGCGGATATCTGCCCGTGCCCAATCAGCACATACGGCGTTTCGGCAGGCGCAACGACATCAACTCCTTCAGCCAGCGCTCGGCGGAAGTCCCCATGTCGAAGCCGGCGGGGACGCTGCGCCTATTGATCCTCGGAGATTCGGTTTCCTACGGGACAACCTACATCGATCAAAGCAAGATCATGGCGACGTTGTTGGCGCGCGACCTGCCCGGCCAACTGCATCGCCCGGTGGAAGTATTGAACGCCTCGACCGGCGCCTGGGCGGTAAGCAACGAATGGGGCTATCTCAAGTCACGCGGGACCTTCGAGGCGGATGTGTTGTTGTTCGTGCTCAACACCGGAGACCTGACCCAGCCGTTTTCCAAAACGAATTTTGACGTGAACGGCGGATACCCGGGTCATAAGCCGGCCACCGCGATCGGGGAGCTGTGGGGGAGATATCTCAAGCCCCGCCTGCTCAAACAATCGGGGCCCATCGACGCCGGCTCGCTGGCGGCGCCGACGGCGGCGGATGACCGCACCGTCACCGAGTCGGTGCTGGCCGACCTCACGGCCGCGCATGACTTCGCACGCCAGCACGGGGCCCAATTCGGCATCGTCTACAGTCCCGGCGCGGAAGGGGAATGGGCCCAGCCGGCCTACGAGGCGGCGCTGAAACAATTGCGCAAATGGGCGCAAGGGCTGAACGTTCCGATCATCGACATGCAGCCGATCTACGCCCAATCCAAGCAGTTGCCTTATCTGGATGGAATCCATCTCAACGAGCATGGCAACGCGCTGGTAGCCCGCGCCATCGAGGATCATTGGCCGGAGCTGATGGCGACCGCCGCAACCCAGCCCGCGACTTCTCCAAAATGACTGCGCATGATGGCGCTGTTGCAGGATGGACATAGCGCTCGTTTATGGTGAATGGCGCGATATCGCTTTCATCGTGGCATGGGCTACCAGCCCATGCGCTCGAAGCGCAGCGCTCTTCTCTCTTTGAGCACGGGCGTCCGCCCGTGTTCTGCGTCTGAAGCACGGGCGGGACGCCCGTGCTACGGCACAGCCCGGCGCTGCTTGCGCACGGGCTGCGTAGCCCGGGCCACAATTGGGATACCACATTCCAGCGGTATACCCTTTGCGCGTACACCCACCCCCGCAAGCACTCATCTCAATGCACCTTCGTATAATTCCTCCCAATCCCGCACCTTCCGCCGCCAGTCGAACGCCTGGGCCCGCGCCCGGGCGCTGGCCGCGA
>DAIOHQ010000356.1:0-1992 GCA_036744635.1 Tepidisphaeraceae bacterium
CAGACGCTGCATCTGTTCATCCTTCAGCTGCTGGGAAGCTGATAAGATGTTCTCTCTTTTGTAAATTGCGATTTTGATTTTTTTCGCGCCATGTTGTTCACCATGCCTGTTGATTGTTTTTAATTGGGTTGCGCTACAGTTTGCGGCATCAGGGCGATGACCCAGGAGCCGTGCTGGAGTTGGTCGCGGAGATGGCGGTCCCCATCGTACGCGCTGCGGTCGGCCCACATTTTCCAGAGGACCTTCAGCCAGCGCATCGCCAGGCAGCGGAGGGCGGCGGCGTGTCTCATGCCCTGCTCGCGTTTTTGGCGGTAGTAGGCCTGGGCCCAGGGCGCCTTGACCCTGCTGTGGTCGGCCCACAGGTGAAGGGTGGCGCGCAGGTGCAGGTTGCACGCCCGGCGGATCACCACGTGCCGGCTGCGTCCGGACTGGCGGGTGACTGGCGCGGCCCCGGCATAGCACTGCAACGCCTCGGGATCATCGAAGACCTCGCGGTCGGCGCCGATCTCAGCCAGCAGGCGCGGGGCGATCTTTTCGCCGGCGCCGGGGAGGGAGCCGAAGAGGTCGTGGTCGGGGTGCCTGGCGAACAGTTCATTGATTCGGGCGCGGTATTCATCCAGTTGCGTTTCGAGCGTGCGCAGTTGCTTGGCGCAGGTGATGGCCAGCAGGCTCTTGGCCGCGGTGACGGCGGCGTTGGGGCTGGCCGACTTGCCGGCGGCATTGAACAACTCGATGCGTTTGGCCGCGGTCTGGGTGCGATAGAGCTTGTGGGCATGAAGGAAGTTTTCCCACTTGCGTTTGCCGGCGCTGGCCAGGTGGTGCGGCGTGGGGAACGCCAGGATGAATTCCCATGCGCCGCTCTTGGTCCAGTCGTCGAAAGCGGCCAGGGCGGTGGGATAATATTCGTGCAACGCGGCCTGGAGCTGGTTGACCAGGGCCGTGCGCTGCCCGATCAGCGTGACTTCATCCCGGCAGAGCAGGCGCAGCTCCTGAGTGAGCGGATCCTGCGGGCGCAGGGGACGCCAGCCCTGCCCGTCGGTGCGCAGGGCATCGGCAAAGCAGAAGGCGTCGAAGCGGTCGCTCTTCCCGCCGGCCGGGGCCTTGCGGTCGCGGAATCGCTCGGCGGCCTTGGGGTTGAGCGGGAAGACGGCGAGCTTCGCTTCGAGCAATCTTTCGACAGCCGGCCCGCAACAGGTCTCGATGGCAAAGCCGACGATGGCGGCCGATCCATCGGGCGCCTTCATCGCCGCCAGCTTGCCGCGCAGGTCCGCCCAGGCCTCCGGCGAATTGTCGATGCCCTGCTCGAGCACGATCTTGCCGACGGGATCGACCACGCACAGTTCGTGCGTGCCCCGGCCCCAATCGATCGCGCCGTAATGGGTGAGGGTCGGGAAAATCTCCGGCGTTGCGCCGGCCTGTGAATCGGAAGGCAAAGACGTGTCCATGGCATCTCCCGTGTGATGCCCATTGCGTCTGTCCCCTTCGCCGGGCCTGCCGCTTGCCGACCTGATACGGAGCCCTCGCTGGGGCGGTGTTCTCTTAGACATCCGGGCAGGCGCCGCAACGTGGACCGGTGATCTTTTCATAGGCCTCGTGGGCCTGGTGACATCGGACCGTGACCGCGTCGTGGCGTCGGGGACAATCGAACCCGCATGAGCGGGAGGAAGGATACGCTTTTTGGCTGAGGGATGATTCATCGCAGAAGCCCGCGACAGTTTCTCCACATCGGCGGGAGATCGGGCCGCCGAGTTCTCCACAATGCTGCTGCGCTGGCGTCCGGAGGGCCGCTGCGCCGCATCATGGATAACGTCGGAAACGGTATCAGGTGACATCCACCTTATTCTCGCATTCCCGCGTCAAATCTGTACCCTGCCACCGCCACCGCGCCGCTCGTGCCGCGATAGATTGTCGTTAATCGCGGCATGCCTTGATGGGCGCAGCGAAATTGCCGAAGCGGCGAATAAGATGGATGTCACCATATCAGCCTCCGAA